>JALVEB010000164.1 GCA_027008705.1 Sedimenticola sp.
AGACAAAGACACGGCCCGGCTCGGTTACGTCTGTTGGTTGCAACGCCATGGCGCCCAGATGGTTCGTGTCGGCGTCAGTCTGTTGTTCGGGCGTTTCCGCGCAGTGCGAGTGAAGCCGGTTTCGCTGGGCCGCGGCATGCCCGGGTACCTGCCCGCGTTGTTGGTCGAGAGCCAGAAGAAAGATGCGGTGGGTTTTGGCTTGCTGCTTGGGCGGGGCGCTTACCAGGGCGCCAGCGAGTTCCTGGTCGAGGATGGGGTGCGGCTCTACCGCATTGCGAGCCGGGAGCTGCTCGATCGCACCGCCGCGTTCGACTACCTCGATGCGGTGGCGCTATAGCGCTGTCTCGTTGTGGCGCCATGAGTTCGACAGGTTATCGCTCTTCAGGTTGAGTGGGACGCTCGCCGGCTTCGTCGAACAGCGGATGCAGCGGCGTCTCCAGCCGCTGGTCGAGGCAGCGTTCAAGTTCGCTGAAGAAAGGGCTGCCGTGCAGACGCTCGGGTTCCGGCAGCGGCAGCCGCGTGGTATCACGCAGTTCGCGGATCGTCGCCGTGTCGAGGTCTTTGATCACCGCCCAGCCGCCATCCTCGCAGCGTGACAGCCATCCGGCGTCGCGCAGACGATAGAGCAGGTCTTCGAGATCTTCTTCCAGCAGTCGGATGTCGCCGCTGGCCAGGCTTTCGAGCTTCATCGTCCGGCCCCGTTGCTGCGCCTGCCGCAGACGCGCGAGCACCCTCACGGCGTGGCGCAGGTCGACGCGGTGGTCGGCGTGGCGTTTGCCGGCATGGTAGGGGTAGACGCCGAGCGCATAGGTGGTCTCGGCCCCGAGCAGGGTCACCAGCCACGACAGGTACAGCCAGACAAGAAAGATCGGTATGGTGGCCAGCGCGCCATAGATCGCCTGGTAGGTGGGGAAGTTCTCGATATAGAGGCCGAAGGCGTGTTTGCTCAGTTCGAACAACAGGCTTGCGATCAGGCCTCCGGTGAAGGCGTGGGCGAAGCGCACGCGGCGGTTTGGCACCACTTGATAGAGCAGGGTGAACGCCAGCCACGATGCCAGAAAGGGGCTGACCACCAGCAGCAGCTTGTCCAGCCCGAGCGCGCTGGAGGTTTTGCTCAACATCGGCAGGGAAAGCAGGTAGGAGCTGACCAGGATGCTGACGCCGATCAGCATCGGACCCAGGGTCAAGGCCGCCCAATAGGTCAGGAATTTCTGTACCCGGGTGCGTTTCTGGCGCGCGCGCCAGATGCGGTTGAAAGCGCGGTCGATGCTTTGCATCAGCAGCAGCGCGACGACCACCAGCGACAGGATGCCGGGGCCGGAGAGCTTGGATGCATTGGCCGAGAAGCGCCGCATATGTTCGTGCAGCAGCTCGCCGGCGGTCGGCACGAAGTTCTCGAACAGAAAGTCCTGCATGATCCGGCTGGCCTGCTCGAACACCGGGAAGGCCGAGATCACCGCCAGCGTCACCGCCATCAGCGGCACCAGGGCGAGCAGCGAGGTATAGCTCAGCGCGGCGGCGGTAGCGGGGCATTCGTCGCGCAGAAAGCGCGCGACGACGAAGCGGGCGAAGCGCGCCGGGTGATTGGTTCTGGCGGTCCAACGGGACATGGTGGGCGAGTGGGCTCCTCGGGAGTTTGGTGGACAAGGCGTGGGCCCGGTCAAGCGCAGCGGATCGGGCGACAGCGCCAAGCGGGGTTGAGCGGCCGGACTTGGCAGGTGCGCGCCGATCCGCTATAGTCTCGCGTAACCATCCCTGTTGCAAACCAAAGCAATGACCACGCGCCACGCCACAGTCCAATCTCCGTTTCCGGCGTCCCCCGCCGACGGCGTTGCTTGGCCCGCGCGTCTGCCTGCCGTCTTTCTGCCGCTACTGCCCTGATGGGCGAATATTCCAGATCCCCTGGCGAGGGCGAACACGCGTGACAGCACCCGATCCCGTTTGAACGAATACAGCCTTGCCGGCATTCCTGTCGGCAGTGGAGCAGAATATGGCACAGGCAGACAAAGAAAGACTCATCATCTTCGATACCACCTTGCGCGATGGCGAACAGAGCCCCGGCGCGTCGATGACCCGGGACGAAAAGGTTCGCATCGCCAAGGCGCTGGAGAAGCTGCGCGTCGATGTGATCGAGGCCGGTTTCCCGATCGCCAGTCCGGGCGATTTCGAGGCCGTCGAGGCGGTTGCGCGGGCGGTCGCCGATTCCCGCGTGTGCGGCTTGGCGCGCGCGCTGGACAAGGATATCGACCGCGCCGGCGAAGCGCTGAAGCCGGCCGCCGCGTCGCGCATCCATACCTTCATCGCGACCTCGCCGATCCACATGGAGCGCAAGCTGCGCCTGCGTCCCGAGCAGGTGTTGGAGCAGGCTGTAGCCGCGGTGCGGCGCGCGCGTCGCTATACCGACGACGTCGAGTTTTCGGCCGAGGATGCCGGACGCTCGGATCCGGATTTTCTGTGTCGTATCTTCGAGGCGGTGATCGAGGCCGGCGCCTCGACGCTGAACATCCCGGATACCGTTGGCTACAACCTGCCATGGCAGTTCGGCGAGTTGATCGGTCAGCTGATCGAGCGCATCCCGAATGCCGACAAAGCGGTGTTCTCGGTGCATTGCCATAACGATCTTGGACTGGCGGTGGCCAACTCGCTGGCGGCGGTGATGAACGGCGCGCGCCAGGTCGAGTGCACCATCAACGGTCTCGGCGAGCGCGCCGGCAACGCGGCCTTGGAAGAGGTGGCGATGGCGGTGCGCACGCGGCGCGATGTCTTCCCCTGCGATACGGCGCTGGACACCACGCAGATTCTTGCCTGCTCGCGTCTGGTGTCGAATATCACCGGTTTTCCGGTGCAGCCGAACAAGGCGATCGTCGGCGCCAACGCTTTCGCGCACGAATCCGGCATTCATCAGGACGGCGTGTTGAAGAGCCGCGAGACGTACGAAATCATGCGCGCCGAGGATGTCGGCTGGAGCCATAACCGCATGGTGCTGGGCAAGCATTCAGGACGCAGCGCGTTCAAGAGCCGACTTGCCGAGCTGGGTGTCGAATTCGCTTCCGAGGATGAGTTGAACGCCGCTTTCGCGCGCTTCAAGGAGCTTGCCGACAAGAAGCACGAGATCTTCGACGAAGACCTGCAAGCGCTGGTCACCGATGCCAGCGCCAGCGCCGAGAACGAGCGCTTGCGTTTGGTTTCGCTGCACGTCTGTTCCGAGACCGGCGAGACCCCGAAAGCCGATGTGGTGTTGAGTCTCGACGGCCAGGAGCGCGCCGGCTCGGCGACCGGCGGCGGGCCGGTGGACGCCTCGTTCAAAGCCATCGAGAACATCGTCAACAGCGGCGCCGAGCTGTTGCTGTACTCGGTCAACAATGTCACCACCGGCACTGATTCGCAGGGCGAGGTCACCGTGCGCCTGGAGCGTGGCGGGCGCATCGTCAACGGTCAGGGCGCGGATACCGACATTGTTATCGCCTCGGCCAAGGCCTATGTCAATGCTTGCAACAAGATCCTGTCGCCGGTCGATCGCGACCATCCGCAGGGCGCGGATGTTTGAATGGACGCGCGGCGGCGGGCCTGCCTCGAAGCGATGGGGATACGGCGCTGGGTGCTCCGGGAGGACGAGGCGCCCGCGCTAGCGGTGCCCGGTGCCGATTCCGCGCCGTCGCCTTCGCCGGTGGCGCCGGAATCGCCCGCTCCTCCCGACCCGGCGGGTGCCGGCCTCATCGAGACGATGGACTGGGACGAACTGCGCGCCGAGGTGCTCGCCTGCCGCCGCTGCGGTCTTGCCGAAACCCGCACCCAGGCGGTGTTCGGGGTTGGGGATCCATGTGCCGATCTGCTCGTCATCGGCGAGGCGCCGGGCGCCGACGAAGACCGTCTCGGAGAGCCTTTTGTCGGTCGCGCCGGCCGGTTGCTGACCGCGATGCTGTACGCCATCGGCCTGGCTCGCGAGCAGGTCTACATCGCCAATATCCTGAAGTGCCGCCCGCCCGGAAACCGCGATCCGCGAGCCGAGGAGTCCTTGCGCTGCCGTTCTTTTCTGCTGCGCCAGATCGCCTTGGTGGAACCGCGCCTGATCCTCGCGGTCGGGCGCGTCTCGGCTCAGAATCTGTTGTCCACCGACGCCCCGGTCGGACGCCTGCGCGGCCGGGTTCACTCCCTGCCGGATGCCGGGGCGCCGGTGGTCGTGACCTATCACCCGGCCTATCTGCTGCGCTCGCCGGAGCAGAAGGCGCGCGCCTGGGAGGATCTGCAACAGGTGTATCGGTTGCTGCGGGGCGGCAAGGCGTGAGCGCATCGCCCGAAAGTCTGCGACCGAGCTTACGCGAGATGATCGTGGACGACCTGCCCGGGGTGCTCGCGATCGAGCGGCGCGCCTACGACCACCCATGGAGCGAGGGCATCTTCCGTGACTGCCTGCGCGGCGGTTACCGCTGCCGGGTGGGCGAGCGCGGTGGGCGTCTGTTCGGCCATGCGGTGCTCTCGATCGCCGCCGGCGAGGCCCATCTGCTGAATCTGTGCATCGACCCCGCCCACCAGCGGCGTGGCTTCGGCCGCTGGTTGCTGCGCCGCATGATCGATGAGGCGCGAGCGGCCCACGCCGAAACCCTGTTTCTCGAAGTGCGGGTCTCGAACAAGCCGGCGATTCGGCTCTACCTGGCCCACGGCTTCAACGAGGTTGGCGTGCGCGTCGGTTACTACCCGGCTGGCGAGGGCCGGCGCGAGGATGCCTTCGTCTTCGCCAAGGCCTTGCGGGAAAGCTCTTGGCCTCCCGCTGGGGTATAATGCCCGGTTTTCCCGAGCGACTCCGGTCATGTCCAACGACGAACAGATCCGCAAGCGGCGCACCTTCGCCATCATCTCCCATCCCGACGCCGGCAAGACCACGCTGACCGAGAAGCTGTTGCTGTTCGGCGGCGCGATCCAGCTCGCCGGAACCGTCAAGGGGCGCAAGGCCGCGCGTCATGCGACCTCCGACTGGATGGAGCTGGAGAAGCAGCGTGGCATCTCGGTGACTTCGTCGGTGATGCAGTTCGCCTATCGGGATGCGGTCGTCAATCTGCTCGACACCCCAGGGCACGAAGACTTCTCGGAGGACACCTACCGCACCCTGACCGCGGTCGATTCGGCGCTGATGGTCATCGACGTCGCCAAGGGGGTCGAGGAACGCACCATCAAGCTGATGGAGGTCTGTCGCATGCGCGACACCCCGATCCTGACCTTCGTCAACAAGCTCGACCGCGAGGGGCGCGATCCGATCGAAATCATGGATGAGATCGAAGAGGTATTGCGGATGCCGTGCGCGCCGGTGACCTGGCCGATCGGCATGGGCAAGCGCCTGGCTGGCGTATTCGATCTGCGTACCGATACCACCCATCTGTTTTCGGCCTCGCATGGCGACAAGGCAGTGGCCGGCGAAACCATCGAGGGGCTGAATGACCCGCGCCTCGACGCCGCGATCGGGGACCTGGCCGACGAACTGCGCGATGAGATCGAGCTGGTGCGCGGCGCCAGCCACGAGCTCGATCTCGATGCCTATCGCAAGGGAGAACAAACGCCGGTGTTCTTCGGTTCGGCGATCAACAACTTCGGCGTGCGCGAGCTGCTCGATGCCTTCGTCGCCTATGCTCCCGGCCCGCGACCACGCCGCGCTGCGAGCCGGCTGGTCGCGCCCGAAGAGCCTCGTTTCAGCGGCTTCGTTTTCAAGATCCAGGCCAATATGGATCCAGCGCACCGTGACCGTGTCGCCTTTCTGCGCGTTTGCTCCGGCAGCTATCGCAAGGGGATGAAGATGAAGCATGTGCGCATCGGGAAAAACGTGCGCATCAGCGACGCGATCACCTTTCAGGCCGATGCGCGCCGACAGGTCGACGAGGCCTGGCCGGGCGACATCATCGGCCTGCACAACCATGGATCGATCCAGATCGGCGACACCTTCACCGAGGGCGAGGATCTCAAGTACGAAGGCATCCCCTATTTCGCTCCCGAACTGTTCCGGCGCGTGGTGCTGAAAGACCCACTGAAGATGAAGGCCTTGCGCAAAGGGGTCTTGCAGCTGAGTGAGGAAGGCGCCACCCAGGTGTTTCGGCCGCTGAAGAACAACGAATTGATCCTCGGCGCGGTCGGGGTGTTGCAGTTCGACGTCGCAGCGCATCGGCTAAAGGATGAATATGGCGTCGAAGCGATCGTCGAACCGGTATCGATCGTTACCGCGCGTTGGGTCACCAGCGACGACGAAAAACTGCTCGAACGATTCCGCGCCAAGGCGCACGACCATCTTGCGCTGGACGGAGACGAGCAGCTCGTCTACCTCGCTCCGACGCGCGTCAATCTGAACCTGACCGAGGAACGCTGGCCCGGGATCCGTTTCAGCGCGACCCGGGAACTGTAAATAGACAGGAGAGAGCGATGAACCCCGAACAGATCGAACGACTGATCCGAGAAGCCACCCAGGCCGAACAGGTGATTCTTTCCGGCGAAGGTTGCAACCTCGATGTCGTTGTCGTCAGCCCGTCGTTCGAGGGCAAGAGTCCATTACAGCGTCAGCGCATGGTCTATGCCGCGGTCGATGAATTGCTGCGTAGTGGCGAATTGCATGCGCTGTCATTGAAAACCCTGACGCCAGGGCAGTGGGTGGCGTCGGGCGGTGAGGCAGGATAGTCGTGGGTGTCAGTTTTATTGACAAGACGAGGGGTGAATATTGGAGCTGGCAAAGAGGCCCCGCAGAGCCGGAATCTCACTGTCTTATGTACTGTCGCGGCGAATCCTTATCGGAGCTAGGGTGCTGCCGGTCGATGCGATCCTGTGGTCGTCCAATCCTTACCTATCGGATCTTCATGGGGCAACAGTCAAACGCTTGTTCCTACGGCGACTGTGATGATTTTTTCGGGGTTGGTTCCGGTGTGTGGGTGGGGTCGGTCGCGGATGACGGGTGCCGAGTTTGTTGCAGCTTGCGTGGCGCCAAGGGGGGGGCGGTGTCAGCATCCGATGTGTCGGTATTCTTTACAATCCGATGATTGTTATTGCGGCAGTGGTGTGTGGGCTTGCTGTAACTTGTTGTTTCTTATTTATTTAATAAAAATGGCATGGCTTATGCATATCCCATGGCACGTGGGCAGTTGATTGCCTATGTTGCCTGTAGCATCTAACGCTACCAGATGACTTTTTATTGATAGAAATGAGGATTCAGTAATGATCTCACGTACTTCTTTTGCGGTTCTTACCGCACTGGGCTTGATCGCGGCAGGTGGCGCTCAGGCGCTGACGATCAGCGATAATTTCGTTACCCCGTCGAATACCACGGACCTGCAGGATGAGACCGGCACTCTGTCACAGTTCGATGCGCTTGCGAACGGAACTCTCACCTCGGTTACGTTGGAGGTTTCGGCGCATTCTGATAGCACTACCTCGTTGACGAATACGGCCGCTCAGTCACAAACCTTTAGCTATCTGTCCACGCTGGATTTTTTGTTTAGTTCCAGCAATGCGGATCTAAGCGCCGCGCTCTCGGGTACCATATTGACGAACACTTTGGCTGATACGGGCGGTTTTATTACCTTGGCGAGCGGTGGCGTGCAGGATTTGGGCCAGAGAGTCGAGGATGGGGTTGCCTCTGTGACTTTGGGGCCGGCGGATGCAGCGTTCTCAGCGTTCTTGGGTACTGGCTCGTTCGACGTGATCTGTAATACTTTTACGGGATCCAGCTTTCGGGGTGGTGGTGGCAACATCAATACCGACCAGGTGACGACGGCGCAGTGCGATGCCACCGTTACCTATACCTATGATCCGGCCCCTCCTCCTTCGGTAGCTCTGCCAGGTTCGCTGCTGCTGCTGAGCGCTGGCATGTTTGGCTTTGGCGCGACTCGTCGCCGCAAGTAAGCTGGTTGTGACCACTAGAGTATAGAGCGGCTGCACCATTTGTTTATAGCATCTGCTTTTTACCAGCCCCCGGTAATGGGGTAAAACGGCGCCACTTGGCGCCGTTTTTCTGTGCAATTACTTTGTAACTCAAATGCAAATTATTGTATATGAATGTTGTATAATCTTAGTCGCGCGGGCTGAATCATAGCTATGTGCTATAATGGTGCCTGGGTGATGGAGATTTAAAAGATCTGTCCGATTTTCTTACATGTAGGTTTTTGAAGTTGGGCTGCGCCATGAGTAAGTGTTTGAATTTTAAGTGAAATTAGAATTTGGCACGGTAACTGTGTGCTGGTTGAGTACTCCATAGTCATTACGCTGCTGGAGTAGGACATTATTTTCTGGTCGGGATTTAGATTTATGAGGGATTGTGGATGAAAAGGCTTAAGTGGTTCGTGGCGGCCCTGGCTCTGGGCGTGCCCGCATTGACGCAGGCCCTGGAGACGATCTCCCAGACATTGACATTGGGTCCACATGCAACGGATTGGACGACGAACAGTCTGCTGGTTTCGAATGCCGACATGCTCTATTCGCCAATGGAGTTTCAGAAGTTCGATTCCAGTCTTGGGGTATTGGCGGGTGTGCAACTGGAGGTGCAGGGCAGCTTCACCGCGACGATGCGTATCTTCAACAGCGG
>JALVEB010000165.1 GCA_027008705.1 Sedimenticola sp.
GCCGGAGACATCGGCTTCAAACAGGCGGGCGGACAGGGCCGCCCGGTATGGGCGAAATACCCCTTCAACACATAGTTGGGGTCTTGCGAACGCTCGACCTTGACCGACTTGCCCTGGTGGATCACGAACAGGTTCTTCTTGTCCTTGGTCAACTGGATCGGTTTGCTCCCATCCGCGGCCAGCGCATGGGACAGGCCAACGAATACCAGCAGGAACGACAGGGTCTGCGCAAGGGATCCTTTCAGCATCTTGAGTATCCTCGAAATGGATGTACGTGATTGCGATCAGCGATGCATGAAACGCCGCATGATCAGGCGGCGCGCTTCGACGATGGAACCAGTCTTTCGGTAGTGCGCCAAGACATCCGCCTTGTCGCTGTCCGACAGTTTTTCATAGAAGGTGTAGCTGCCGAGGAAGGACTCCCGCAGCAGTTTTTCGAAGGCCGCGCGGGACACGACCACGGCCGGGGCCTCCGCATCCTCGCCCGCTTCCGCTGGTTTGGCGGATGCGGCGCCATCGTCGGAATCGAGGGCTTCCGCCTGCTCGGCCTGCCAGCGCAGGAAATCCTCGTCGCTGTCGGCTCCGAACGCACCCGAGCTTGCGATCAGGACAAGCAGAATGACTAATGTGGGATACGTGATAGGCCACCTCCATCGTACTACGCGACTATGAGAACAGTCCTGGCAAAGCTTTCTTATGTACTTCATCCAGCGCCTGTCTGATCATTTCTTGTGAATTTTATATGCAAAATAGCAATGCTTTATTCCGCTTGCAAGCGCATATTTTTATTCTTCGTCATGGCGCGAAGATTCTTTAGCAAACCCGGACGGGGGCCTTACCAAAGCGTTGTCGAACATAATCCTCGACGATCGCCTGGAACTCGCTCGCGATATGCTCGCCGCGCAAGGTCGTCTTCTTTTCTCCGTCGATGTAGACCGGCGCGGCCGGCTGTTCGCCACTGCCGGGCAGACTGATGCCGATGTCGGCATGCTGGCTTTCCCCGGGCCCGTTGACGATGCACCCCATCACCGCGACCTTCATCGACTCGACGCCCGGATAACGCTCGCGCCAGGCCGGCATCCGCCCACGCAGAAAATCCTGAATATCACGCGCCAACTGTTGAAAATAGGTGCTCGTGGTGCGCCCACAACCCGGACAGGCGATAACCTGGGGCAGGAACGAACGCAAGCCCATGCTCTGCAAAATCTCCTGGGCGACGATCACCTCGCGCTCGCGTGCCCCACCCGGCTCCGGGGTCAACGAGATGCGGATGGTGTCGCCGATACCCTGCTGCAACAGCACCGCCAACGCGGCGGTCGAGGCGACGATTCCCTTGGAGCCCATGCCGGCCTCGGTCAGTCCGAGATGCAAGGCGTGGTTGCCCCGTTGCGCGAGCAGACGATAGACCGCGATCAGGTCCTGCACGCCGCTCATCTTGCACGACAGCACGATGCGTTCGACCGGCAGGCCGACCCTTCCGGCCAACGCGGCGCTGTCCAGCGCCGAGGTGACGAGGATCTCGTACATCAGCTCGCGCGCCTCCAGCGGTCGCTTGCTTTGCGCGTTCCGATCCATCATGCGCGCCACCAGCGCCTTGTCGAGGCTGCCCCAGTTGACGCCGATGCGCACCGATTTGTCATGACGACAGGCGGTCTCGATCATCGCGCCAAACTGACTCTCGCGTTTCTCGCCGCTGCCGACGTTGCCGGGGTTGATGCGGTACTTCGCCAGGGCCTCGGCGCAGGCCGGGTGTTCCGCGAGCAGACGGTGACCATTGAAGTGGAAATCACCGACCAGCGGCACCTCGACACCGAGCCGCGCGAGCTGATCACGGATATGCGGCACCGCCGCCGCGGCCTCGACATTGTTGACGGTGAGGCGCACCAGTTCGGAACCGGCGCGCGCGAGGGTCGCGATCTGCGCGACGGTGGCCGCGACATCAGCGGTATCGGTATTGGTCATCGATTGCACGACGACCGGATGATCGCCGCCGATGTAGACATCGCCGACGCGCACCGCATGGGTGCGATGACGCTGAATCGGGGAACGGGTATCGGACATCTCGGGGTTCCGGACTGGCTGGAGAGGCGGCAGGATAACGCCCCGACGATCCTTTTTCCAGCCGACGAAAACCCGGCCGGACAACGATCCAGACCGGGTTGGG
>JALVEB010000166.1 GCA_027008705.1 Sedimenticola sp.
ATATCATCACACCAAGAATAGAGACGATCCAGCAACAACGATCCCACCAATTCTTCATCCTACCCGCTCCATGAAAGTATTCTTTAAAGAGTATTCTCAGCCAGACACACAAGCATGCAATCGTCAGACCATGCCTGATCATGACGCCGGACCAACCGCCGCCCAGGCCTGTTCGCTTCGAATCCGCGCCACCGCTCTCCCGATGAACGATGACGGAAAGATTCGTATACTCGTCGCCCATGGGTTTTCGGCTTTTCGAAACCGTCCCCCGCATCCGTGGCCAATCGCGGAAACGAGTCACAGCCCATTCCGGCGAGTTCAGGCACCAGCGCCCAGCCCATGGGTGGCGCGAGGGGCACTCGCAGTAACCGAAAATTTATGGGCGACGGGTACAGATAACGTATCGAAACCGGGAAAGGGACTACGCGCAAACGCCGAGCGAAAGCTCAGCCAGCGCTTCCGATGAGCCCACCACCGCCGCCGGCTCCGCCAGCAATGCCGCCCGTCCCGCCGGCGCCCGCAGCCGCCGCGCCCGCGGCCGCCGCCTCGGTAACCTCGGCGGGATCAGCACCCGCGCCGATCGCCGCGGCCACAATGCCCTCGCTACAATCGATCAGCGGCTTCTGCGATTTGTGATCGAGCGCGCATTGCTCGGGACTCAGCTGATAGATCAGATCCTCGGCCACGGTGACGATATCCTTGGCTTTCTGCGGATTCTCGGCGACCAGTTTCTGCACCGCCTCGGCCAGAGTCTTGCCGCTATTGACCTGCGCCATCAAGTCATCGGCGATGTCTGCGCAAGCGATGCCAGAAAAAGCAAGCAGACCAGACGCCAGCGTGGTACGAACGATTTTCAACATGGCGGAAACCTCTTCATAGACAATCCAAAATCCTGTTCGGCTCAGTCGTGGATCCGCTCCATCCCGACTCACCGCGCCACTGGACGATACCCTCAGCATCGTCCTTCCCTCCATACGCACAACGGGGATGGCTAGTATAACGCAAATCACGGCTCCAGCGTAAGAACATCATTCCCTCCCGGTAGGTATTACAGGTTCCCCCACCCAATACCCCTGGACAGCGTCCACCCCCAGCGACTGGACACGCCGTAACGCCTGCCCGGATTCCACGCACTCCGCAACGACGAGGCTCCCGAGTCCGCGGCAGATATCCCCCAGCGCCTGGATATAGAACTGATTGTCCGCGTTGGACTCGACATCGCGGATAAAGCTGCCGTCGATCTTCATATAGGCAGGACGCAAGGCATTGAGATAACCGAAGGATTCGAACCCGGTGCCGACATGATCGACCCCCAACTGGACTCCATGGCGGTCCGCGAGTCGACGCAAGACACGGATCACCGCAGGCTTGCGTGTCACCAGCCGCTCGCCGACTTCCAGCGCCAACCCTTCTGCCACCAAGTCATGATGAGCGGCCAGCAGATGATCGAGCAACCCGCTGTCCGCCTCCCGCGACAGTACCGCGCCCGACAGATTGACCGCGATACGAGGGGGATGAGCCTTGGGCCGTTCGCGAAGGTGCCGCAAAACAGCCTCGAGCAACGCGACATCCAGCTCCGCGGCAAGGCCGAGGCGCTCGGCCACGGGCAGGAATCGTCCTGCGGGAACGACTTGACCGTTATTGCGCAACCGCAACCGCATCAGGGCCTCTTGCTGCAACAAGCCCTGAGGCTCATAGACCCCGGCGTTCACCGGCCGAACCGGTTGCAGTGCCAGTAAAACGCGCCGTTCTTCAATGGCTTCGGGTAACTCATCGCGCCACGCGGCCAGGGTGAAGCCATCAAGCCTCTCCCCATGCACCTGCTTGCTGATGCCGATGCCATCGGCCGCCTGAAGGCTGTTGCGCAAGGCATTGTCGGCGCGCGAGAGCAGCGCCTGCGACAGCTCCGGGCATTGATACAGCGCCACGCCGACCCGGCAATCGAGCAGGGTATCGAGCAGTTCCTCCCGAACCGCTTCGCGCGCCTCGCGCGCCAGCGCCAGCGCTTGCTCACGATCCGCCCCCACCGCCAGCAACAGGAAATCCGCGCCGTTGAGGTGGGCCAACAGACGCTTTTCGCCAGCCATCGGCGCCAGGCATGTGGCGATCCTCCGCAGCAGTTCATCCCCCTTCACATAGCCGTTGCGAT
>JALVEB010000167.1 GCA_027008705.1 Sedimenticola sp.
ATGGGCATCTCGAAGGCCGATCTGATGCCGGTGCCGAAGGAAGGGGCCGAGGTCGACGACCGCCCCTGAGTTCTCCGGCAAGGCCGCCTCAGTCGGCGAACTCCAGGCGTTCGACGTATTGTTCGAGCGCCGCTTTCGCGCAGGATTCGTCCTGTGCGCCGCCCGGAGCGCCGCTGACCCCGATCGCGCCAACCCGCGTGCCCGCGGCATGGATCGGCAGGCCGCCGCGCAGCATGATGATGCCGTCGACATGGTTCAGTTCGGCGCGGATCTCCTGACGGTTCTTGACGAAACGCCCGGAATCGACCCCGGCCATGATCACCGCGTTGGCCTTCTCGCGCGCGATCTGCAAGGTGAAACGGCTGGCCAGGTCATCCCGCAACTCGGCGCGCGGCTGGGCGTGTCGGTCGACCACCACCGCGCTGACCTGGAATCCTTTCTTGCGACAGGCGATCACCGCCGCGCTGGCCAGGTCACGCGCCAGCTCCATGCCGATATCGCGTGTCGAGACCAGATCGGCGGCCGTCGCCAGTGGCGCTGCGCTACAGATCAAGAGTATTGCCATTCGTTTCCGGTGTTTCATCTTCGCTTCACTCCTCATTGTTTGCATGCTTGTCGCCCAATCGCAGATATGAGCCAGCTCTGCGTTCAAGACGGTCACTTCGTGCTGAAATGCCATTGACCGGGCAGGGCGTAGGTCCGATCAAGCGCAGCGGATCGGGTAACCGTGCCGTGATCGCCCTGACTGCCTCTCGCACCTGGAAAAATAGCGCTGTTCAGAGAGGCAGTCGACGCAGCGCCGGATCGGGATGGCTGTGCTCCCACAGGGTTTCGAAGCGTTCACCGAGTTCGCGCGCGCGCAAGCGATCGTTGAAGTTGACGCGCGCGCGGGCGTTGTCGCGCCAGTCGGCCAGGTAGAGGCAGCCGGCCTCGTCGGCGAGCAGGAAGTTGTCGGCTTCGTCACGATATTCCTCGTCCACGCGCTGTAGCTGGAGACGGCTCGGCAGCCGTTGGGCGAGGCGCGGCAGTCGGTGTCCGCTCGACGTCAGTGCATCGCTTTCGCTGAACAGCAGCCGGATGCGGCTGCGCGGTCGTTCCGTCGCCAGTTGCCGTAGCGCTTCGATGAAGGCGGCTTGGTCGAACAGCTCGCTTGCCAGTCGATGGCTGAACAGGCGCAGCTGGTGGCGCGCCTGCCCGGCCAGTTCCGCGCAGGCGAGTCGGGTCTCGTCCACGCTTTCGGTGAGGTATTCGTGGTCGCTGATGCCGAGCAGCTTGTGGTCAGGATCGGGTCGGGTCATGGCGCATTCTCCGGTGGGGGATGCCGGCGTCGAGAAACTCCTCGCCTTCCTCGTGGAAGCCGAAGCGGCGGTAGAAGCCGGTGGCGTGGGTCTGGGCGTCGAGCCAGCAGCGGGGCAGGCCGGCCTCGGCGGCGCGTTCGAGCAGCCGCCGCAACAGCACGCCACCGACGCCGAGCCCACGCCATTCCGGCAATACCGCCATGCGGCCGATATGGCCATCATCGAGCAGGCGCGCGCAGCCGATCGCGCGACCATCCGGGGTTTCGGCGAGGACATGGCGCGCGTGTTCATCGAGACCGTCCCATTCCAGCGCTTCCGGCACGCCCTGTTCCTCGATGAACACGCGTCGGCGGATCGCGGCGAGCGCTTCGGCGTCTTCGCGCCAGCAGGCGTCGCGCGGGGCGTAGTCAGGCTTCGAAGGCATGGATTCCGCGTCGGTAGAGAGCATGGAGCAGCCGGGTGTCATCGTCCTCCTCCAGCCATGGGGCCAGTTCGGCGAGCTCGAGCAGTGCCTGCCCGGCAAGCAGACGCAGCAAGGGCCATTGCAAGGCGCTGGTCTCCAATGCCTCGCCGTCGACCCAGAGTGTAGCGCCCCCATCGGCGCGGGGATAGTAGAGGAAGCGCGCGGCGGGATGGCGGTAGAGGCGGCCGGTCTGTTTCAGGCGTTCGACAAAGGCCGTTCGCGTCAGGGCGGGGCGCGGTGGGACAGGCTCGAAACCGGGTTTGGGTTCGGTGAGTCGGCGCGCGAATGCGGCGCGCAGCTCGTCGTCGCTCAGTGACAGGGCTCGCTCCAGCAGACCCCGCAGCTGAAGGAAAGCATCTTCGTTCAGCAGCGCCGGGTGGGCCTGTCCGGCCAAGGGCGGATCGTGATATGGCGCGCGCGGACGCGGATGCTCGCTCAGCCAGGTGGAGGCGGCGGCGAGCAGTTCGTCACCATCGGGCGCGCGGAAACCGATCGAGCCGGTCATGCAGCCATCGCCGCGCCCGATGCCCCAGTGGGGTACGCCGGGTGGCAGATAGAGGAGATCGCCGGGGCGCAGCCGCCATTGCCGGTCGGCGGCGAAGGCGCGCATCACGCGCGGGTCGCTGTCGTCGCGCAGCGGCGGGTCGGTGAGTCGCTGGTCGCTGATGCGCCACTCGCGCTCGCCGGCGAGCTGGAGCAGGAATACATCGTAGGAATCGATATGGGGCCCGACCGAGCCGCCTTCGGGCGCGTAGCTGACCATGACATCGTCGATGCGCCAGTCGGGGAGGAAGCGGAAGGCATCGATAAGGCGCGCGAAGGCCGGCAGCCATTTGTCGACGTCTTGCACCAACAGGGTCCAGTCGCGCGCCGGCAGGGCGGCGAAATCCGCTTCATCGAAGGGACCGTGACGCAGCCGCCAGCCGTGGGTTTCGTTACCGAGGATGAGGCGGGATTCCACCTCGGGTTCGCATGCGAGGCCGGCGAGTTCCTCCGGATCCAGCGTCGGTGGGGGCAAGGCGTCGGGCAGCAGCAGCGGTTGCCGCTGCCAGTAGTCCCGCAGGAAGCGCTCGCTGTCGATGCCCGCTGGAAAACGCAGAGCCGTGGTCATCCGTTCAGTCTGTCAGCTTTACGTCTTGTCCGAGTTTCCGGCTCAGCGCGCGGCCCAGCGCGATGCGCAGTTCCTCGCCGGTTTTGTCGTTTTTCCATTCGCCGTCGACGAGGTCGAAGTGGGCGGGGCCGTCGGGTGAGGCCATCCACAACTGGTTTGCGGCGGATTGGCGGTTCAGGATGACCTGGCCGCCGTCTTCGAACTCCAGCGTCAGCACGCCGTCGATGAGGTCGATCTCGGTGTCGTCCAGGGCCTCGAGGGCTTCCAGCGCGTTGGCGATGGCTTCCAGGGTCTGTTCGGCCTGAAGGTCGAAAGAGGGAGGATTCATGGTTCGTTTTCTCCAGGTGGTCGGCTCAATACACCACGCTTGCCACTGACTTGCCGTGGGACGGTTGTTGTAAGTACGCAACGTTGTATAATATACCAAGAATGGCTGGATTTTTCGCTGGAAATGTGGAATGCTTAGCCACGAAATCGTGTGATTCGAACACTATCAGAATCGTGAATACTAGTGGAAAAGGTGAATAGAATGAAACAGTTCGATAAGAAAATCAGCGTCCTTGCGGCGGCAATGGGTTTGGCCGCGGCGGGCGCATTTTTGCCACAGGGCGCCAGCGCCGGTTATCTGGTCGATTCGTCGGGCGACGTCGTTACCGATGGCTATGGCGAATGCTGGAAGGGCTCGTGGGAGAACCCGGGCGCGCTGGAGGCCTGTGGTGACGTGATCGAAAAGGCGGCGGAGCCGGAGCCCGAGCCGGTGGTCTCCACGCCCCGTGATTCCGATGGCGACGGCGTCGATGATGAGCAGGATCAGTGCCCGAACACCCCGGCCGGTCGCAAGGTTGACTCCGATGGCTGCGCAATCGTCGAGAACATGACGCTGGATCTGAAGCTGGTCGAGGAAGAATTCGATTTCGACAGCGCCGAGCTGAAGCCGCGCATGATGGAAAGCCTGCGCGATTTCGCCGAGCGGGTGAAGGCTTCCCCGGGTCACGAGCATGTCACCGTGATCGGCTACACCGACAGCACCGGTCCGGAAGAGTACAATCTCAACCTCTCGCTGCGTCGCGCGCAGGCCGTGGCGGATTACCTGGAATCCCTGGGTATCGACGATATCGAGGTGCGGGGCGAGGGTGAGGCCAATCCGGTCGCCGACAACAGCACCCGCGAGGGCCGCGCGAAGAACCGCCGCGTCGAGATCATCACGAACTGAGCCGGGTCTTCGGCGCCTCTCGCCGGTAGAGCCAAAGCCGCGCCGTCGGGGCGCGGCTTTTTTCGTTACGGATCGAGCAGACCGGGTTCCGACAGGGCGTCGGCCCAGGCGGGCCGGGGGATGCCGAGAGTCCGCGCGATGCGCGCGCAGTCCAGCCGGGTGTTCGCGGCGCGTGGCGCCGGGGTCGGGTAGTCCGCGGTGGTGATTGGATTCAGCCGCGCGGTCTTGCCGGGCAGGCGCGCGACGATCGCGCGGGCGAAGTCGTACCAGCTGGTATCCGGAGTGCCGGCATAGTGGTAGGTGCCCCAGGGCAGTTCGCCGACTTGCAGGCGGCGGGCCAGTTCCAGCAGGGTGTCGGCGATCGCGCCGGCCGGTGTCGGGCTGCCGAGCTGGTCCGCGACGATGCCGAGTTCCTCGCGTTCCCGGGCAAGGCGGGCGATGGTCTTGACGAAGTTGTTTCCATGGGGGCCGAAGACCCAGGCGACGCGCAGGATCAGGTGGCGGTCCAGATGCTCGCGTACCCGTCGTTCGCCGGCCCATTTGCTTTGGCCATAGCGGTTGACCGGGTGGGGGGGATCTTCTTCGCGGTAGGGGCGTCCCAGCCTGCCATCGAACACATAGTCGGTCGAGAGGTGGAACAGCGGGATCCCGCGCGCCGCGCAGGCCTCGGCGAGCAGGCCGCTGGCATCGCGGTTGATGCGCTCGCAGGTCGCGACGTCTTGTTCTGCCCGGTCGACCGCGGTGTAGGCGGCGGCGTTGATCAGCAGCTCCGGCGCGTGCCGGTCGAGCTGTCGCGCGACCGCATCGCGTTCGCCGATGTCCAATTCGGAACGCGTCATGGCGATGGCCGCGAATCCCCGGGCCGCGGCGCGCAGGGCGAGTTCCCGGCCGACCTGGCCGTTGGCGCCGGTAATCAGAATCTTCATTGAACAGACCGCTCCGAGTAGCGTGGTCGCCGGCCGAACCCGCGGAATCCGGCGGACGGGGACGACAATCACGGTATCATAGCGCTCCCGGCCCGGAAAACGGAACGCAAGTATGCAGGAACAACTCGATTTCAGCGACGCGCGCGTGCTCGTCGTCGGTGATCTGATGCTGGATCGATACTGGCATGGCGGCGCCGAGCGGATCTCGCCCGAGGCGCCGGTGCCGGTGGTGCGGGTCGATGGCGAGGAGGAACGCGCCGGCGGCGCCGGCAACGTGGCGCTGAACATCGCCGCGCTGGGCGCGCGGGTGGCGCTGCTCGGGTGGGTCGGCGAGGACGACGAAGCCGGGCGCCTGGAATGGATGTTGCAATCCGGCGGCGTCGAACCCCAGCTGTTGCGCGACCCTTTTCATCGCACGATCAGCAAGTTGCGCATCCTGAGCCGTCACCAGCAGCTGATCCGTCTGGATTTCGAGCAAGCGTTTCCGGATTCGCTTTGCGGCGCCCTGCGGGCGCGTTTCGATGAGTTGCTGGAAGCCGCTGACGTGGTGGTGTTGTCCGACTACGCGAAGGGCACGCTGGCGGGATGCGAGACATTGATCGCCCGCGCCCGCGCGGCGGGCAAGCCGGTGTTGGTGGATCCGAAGGGCGAGGATTTCTCGCGTTATCACGGCGCCACCCTGCTGACGCCGAATCAGGGCGAGTTCGCGCGCATCATGGGAACGCCGGTCGACGAGGACGCTTGCGACGAAGCCGCGCGCGAGTTGAAGCGCCGTCTTGCGCTCGATGCCCTGTTGGTGACCCGCGGTGAGCGCGGCATGCTGTTGATCGACGAAGCCGATGCCGCGTTGCGCCTGGATGCCGAGGCGCGCGAGGTGTTCGATGTGACCGGCGCCGGCGATACCGTGATCGCCACGCTGGGCGCCGCGTTGGCCTCGGGCTGGTCGCTGGAGCAGGCGACGCGGCTCGCCAATCTGGCGGCCGGGATCGTGGTCGCGAAGCTCGGTACCGCGACGGTCAGCGTCGAGGAGCTGCGTAACGCCCTGCATCGCCGCGCGACCCCGGTGCGCGGTATCGTCGACGAGACGCAACTGATGCAGGCGGTCGCGGCGGCGCGCGCGAACGGAGAAACCCTGGTCATGACCAACGGCTGTTTCGACATCCTGCACGCCGGTCATGTCAGCTATCTGCAACAGGCCGCGGCGCTCGGCGATCGCCTGATCGTCGCGGTCAACGTCGACGAGACGGTGCGGAGGCTGAAAGGGCCGGACCGCCCGGTCAATGACCTGCAACGCCGCATGACGGTATTGGCCGCGTTGGGTTGTGTCGATTGGGTGGTGGCGTTCAGCGAGGAGACCCCGGAGCGGTTGATCTGCCAAGTCGCGCCGGATTACCTGGTAAAAGGTGGCGACAATGATCCCGACAACATCCCCGGCGCGCGCTGCGTGCGCGATGCCGGCGGCGAGGTGCGCGTGATGAGCTATCTCGACCACTGCTCGACGACGGAAACCATCCATGCCATCCGCGCGCGCGCGCCGGGCGACGATGCCTGAATCCCGCGCGTTGCGCACCGATGTACTGATTCTCGGCGGCGGCATCGCCGGCTTGTGGACCCTGACTTTGCTGCGGGAGCGGGGCATCGACGCCTGGCTGCTGGATACCGCGTTGCCGGGCGGTGTGCAGACCCTGGCCTCGCAGGGGATCATCCATGGCGGCGCGAAGTATGCTCTGGGCGGACAGCTGACCGCCTCGGCGCGCGCGATCGCCGGCATGCCGGCATTGTGGCGCGCGCGCCTCGCCGGCGATGGCGCGCCGGATCTCTCCGCGTTGCGCGTGCTCGCTTCCCATCAGTATCTGTGGTCGACGCACGCGCTGGGTTCGCGCCTCGCCGGCTTCTTCGCCGAGAAACTGATGCGCGAGCGCATGGAGGCGGTGGATACGCCGCCCGCGGGGCTCGATGCGCCGGAGTTCGTCGGCCAGATCTATCGTCTTGATGAACCGGTGCTGGACGTACCTCATTTGCAACGGCTGCTGCTGGCCGCGAATCGCGGGCGGGTGATTGCGCCGCTGCGTCTCGATGCCCTGGATGCCGGCGCGCGCCAGTTGCACGGAGCCTGGCGCGGCGAGCGGCTGCGTATCGATTACGAACGCCTGGTGCTGGCCGCCGGCGCCGGCAATGGCCCGCTGCGCGAGCGCCTCGGCCTGCCACCGCGCATGCAGCGCCGGCCGCTGCACATGGTGATGGCGCGTGGCCGCCTGCCGGCGCTCCATGCGCATTGTCTCGGTGCCGGCGCGAATCCCCGGCTGACCATCACCAGCTATCCGCTGAGCGACGGAAGGATGCTGTGGTACCTTGGCGGGCAGTTGGCCGAGGACGGCGTCGGGCGCGAGCCGTCCCGGCAGCGCGCCGTGGCGCGGGAGACCCTCGCCGAGCTGCTGCCATGGATCGCTCAGCGCGAGTTGCAATGGGCCAGCTGGGCCGTGGACCGGGCCGAGATCGAGAACCACGGGCGTCGTCCCGAGCGCCCCGCTCTGATCGACGATGGCGTGGTCCTGACCCTGTGGCCGACCAAGCTGGCGTTCGCGCCGCTGCTTGCCGCGCAAGTGGCCGGGCGGCTCGCCGCCGCGATCCCGGCGCGCGCGGGCGAGCCTTTCCAGGCGCCCGCGCCACCTTGCGCGCCGCCACCCTGGGAGCGAGTGAAATGGCATCCGACACCCCGTTGAAACTTCCGCGCCGCGCGCTTGGGTCCACCGGCATCGAGGTCAGTCCGATCGGCTTGGGCACTGTCAAGCTGGGCCGCGACCAACAGGTCAAATACCCGCGCGCCTTCCGTATCCCGGACGACCACGCGGTTCGCGAGCTGCTATCGCTGGCGCGAGATCTCGGCATCGACCTGATCGACAGCGCGCCGGCCTATGGCCAGGCCGAACAGCGCCTCGGGCGTCTGCTGCCCGGGCCGCGCGATGCCTGGGTCATCGTCTCGAAGGCCGGCGAACGCTTTCATCAGGGTCGTTCGTTCTTCGATTTCCGTTTCGATGCGATCGTCGCCTCGGTCGAACAGAGTCTGCGCGACCTGCGCAGCGATTACCTCGACGCGGTATTGATCCACTCCGACGGCAACGATCTCGCGATTCTCGAACAAGGCGAGGCCGTCGATGCGCTGGAGACGCTCAAACAGCGCGGCCTGATCCGGGCGCATGGGATGTCGTCGAAGACCGTCGCCGGCGGACTCGCGGTGGTGGAACAGATGGATGTCGTGATGGCTACCTGCAACACCCAGTACAACGAAGAACGTGAAGTGCTCGAAGCGGCGGCACGCCACGGCAAGGGCGTGCTGATCAAAAAAGCTCTGCAAAGCGGGCATGACAGCGACATCGAGAGCGCGATGCGACACGCCTTCTCCCAGCCCGGTGTCGACGCCATCATCGTCGGTACCATCGATCCCGGCCACCTGCGCGA
>JALVEB010000168.1 GCA_027008705.1 Sedimenticola sp.
GGCGGCTTCCTGACGCGAGCGGCGGTTCTCCTCGATGACCTCTTCGAGATCGTCGACGGTATAAAGGTAAACATCGTCGAGCTCGCCGACCTCGGTCTCGATGTCGCGCGGCACGGCGATATCGACCATGAAGATCGGGCGGTGCTTGCGCTTTTTCAGCGCGCTTTCGACGGTGCCCTTGCCGAGTACCGGGATCGGGCTGGCGGTCGACGAGATCAGGATGTCGGCGCGCGCGACGTGATCCGACAGGCGGTCGATGCCGATGGCTTCGCCGCCGAATTGTTCGGCGAGGCGCTCGGCGCGGGCCACGGTGCGGTTGGCGATGATCATGGAACGCACACCCTGTTGGTGCAGGTGGCGCGCGGCCAGTTCAATGGTTTCGCCGGCGCCGATCAGCAACGCGGTCTGTTCGTGCAGGCTGCTGAAGATCTGTTTCGCCAGGCTCACCGCGGCGAACGCCACCGATACCGGGCTGCTGCCGATCTGGGTGTCGGTGCGCACCTGTTTGGCGACCGAGAAGCTGTGCTGGAACAGGCGTCCGAGCAGCTTGCCGGCGGTGCCGGCATCGCTTGCGGTGTGGAATGCGCTCTTTACCTGACCGAGGATCTGCGGCTCGCCGAGGACCAGCGAATCCAGGCCGCTGGAAACGCGTTGCAGATGACGCACCGCGTTGCCGTCCTCATGAGAATAGAGGTAGGGCAGCGTCAGGGCCGGGTCGACACCGTGGAAATCGGCGATCCAGTGCTGCACCGGCACGCGCGCGTCGGTGCCCGCCGCGCAGTAGATCTCGGTGCGGTTGCAGGTCGACAGGATCACCGCCTCGTGCACGCCGGGCAGGCGGGTCAGGCTCTTCAGCGCGCCGACGATGATATCCGGACCAAAGGTGATGCGTTCGCGGATATCGACCGGCGCGGTCTTGTGGTTCAGTCCTACGGCGAGCAGTGTCATGGCATTCCGCTTCGGTTCAGGGCCGGCGGCCCTCGATGGATCGCAAATTTTGAATTATCAGGCACTTGAATGCAACCGAAACGGCTGATTCTCTAGGGCAATCGCACTGAAATGCCATTGACCCGACAGGGCGTGGGCTCGATCAAGCGAGCGGATCGGGCGACAGCGTCAAGCCTTTGAAATCAGGAAACGTCAAGCGAAATGAAGCGCGATTGTCCTGGCTGATTCTCCGTCTACTGTAGCGGCGTGGCGGCGCGCGCGCCTGGATCCAGATCAATTCCTCGTCGTCAGGGGAATAGACTTCTGCAACCGCTCAGCGGTGATCGTCCGGGCAATCGCGCTTGAATGTCATTGACATGGCGAGACGCAGGCCCGATCGGGTACCGCGGATCGCGGCAACAGCGCCAAGCCTTTGGAAGTCAGGAAATGTCAAGTGAAATCGCGCGCGATTGCCCTGGGCGATTCCGCGCCGTTCCAAATCGAAAACCCATGGGCGACGGGTATAATAGCGGTTCCGATGGGGAGATGAACTATGTGTTTGCAAGGAACATCCGGTCGCGCGACGCGCTGGCTGGCGTTGATCATGGTGGCGGCGCTGGCGGGCGGCTGTGGCGGTCGGCTCGCGCGTCAACAGCCGGCGGTTGGCGAAAAGGTGGCCGGCAAGAAGGCCGCATTGCCGTTTCCGAAGCCCGCGCCACGCGAGCGGGAGCTGGATTCCGACAGCCTGTTCAGCTTTCTGGTCGGCGAGCTCGGCGCGCGTCGGGGCGAGTTGCCGCTGGCGCTGAATCATTATCTGCATGTCGCCCGGCTGACGGGTTCGGCCTACGCCGCCGAGCGCGCCGCGCGCATCGCGTTGTTCCTGAAGAACGAGGAAAAGCTCGACAAGGCCGTGCGTCTGTGGGTCGAGCTGGCGCCCAATGCCATCCCGGCGCGCCAGTTCGCCGCGCGTGTCGCCTTGCGCCATGGCAAGCGAGAAGATGCGCTGCGCCATCTGCGCGCGATCCTGGCGATCTCGCGGGCGCTCGGTGAAGACGGTTATCTCCAGGCCGCCGCGGCGTTCGCGAAGACCGACCAGGCCCGTGATGGCATTCCCTTGCTCGAAACCCTTTCCGCCGAGGCCGGCGGGGCGCGCGAGGCGCGTTACGCCGTCGCCCTGCTGGCATTGGCGGCCAAGGATTACGATACCGCCGGGCGCTGGATCGAACCACTGGTCGAGGAGGCGCCTGACGACAGTCGCGCGGTTCTGCTCTACAGCCAGGTATTGGTGGCGCGCAAGCAGCCCGGGCAGGCGATCGCGGCGCTGCGGCGCGGGATCGGGCACAAGCCGGAGGAGCGCGCATTGCAGGTGGCGCTGGGCCGTTTGTTGGTCGATGCCGACCGCCTCGAGGAGGCCCGTCAGGTCTTCAAGAAGTTGCACAAGGCCTACCCTGACGAACCGGAGATCCTGTTCACGCTGGCGATGTTATCCTTGCAGCAGAAGGATTGGGGAGACGCCGAGCGCGCCCTGCGTCAGTTGCGCGCCAAGGGCTTCAAGACCGATGATGTCACCTTCTATCTGGGGCAGGTCGCCGAGACCCAAAAGCGCTACAAGGAGGCGGCGGAATGGTACCAGGCGGTGTCCGCCGGCAACTACGCCGAAGAGGCGCGCATCCGTCTGGCGCGGGTGCTGGCGCTGTCCGGCGAGCTCGATCAGGCCTTGGAAACCGCCCGCCGCCTGGGCAAGGATTTTCCCGAGCGGCGCGTCCAGGCCATCTTGCTGGAGGGTGAGCTGCTTCATGAGGCCGGCCGTGACGAGCAGGCCTACGCGCTCTACAATCGCGCGTTGAAGCGCTTTCCGGAGAACCTCGACCTGCGCTACAGCCGCGGCCTGATCGCCGCCGAACTCGGGCATCTCGATGTGCTCGAGCGGGACATGCGCGCCATCCTTGCGCGCAAGCCGGAGCATGCCGATGCCCTGAATGCCCTGGGTTACACCCTGGCCGATCAGACCGATCGCTACGAGGAAGCCTATCAGTTGATTTCGCGCGCGCTGAAACTGCGTCCCGACAGCGCGGCGGTGATGGACAGCATGGGCTGGGTGCTCTACCGGCTCGGGCGTCTGGACGAGGCGCGCGATTATCTGCGCAAGGCCTACGGGAAAAACCCCGACGGCGAGATCGGCGCCCATCTCGCCCAGGTGCTGTGGGCCATCGGCGAGCGCGACAAGGCGCGCGCGCTGATCCGCGCCGGCCTCGAGAAAGACCCGGACAACCGTTTTCTGAAGGCGGTATCCCAACGGCTGCCGCGCTGAGCGTTCGTCGAACCATGGAAGCAGCGCCCTGGTGGCCGGCGCCGGCCAAGCTCAATCTGTTTCTGCATATCTTGGGTCGGCGCGCCGATGGCTACCATGAGTTGCAGACCCTGTTTCAGTTCGTCGATTATGCCGATGAATTGCGTTTTCGTCCGCGTTCCGATGGTCGCATCGTCGCCGAGGGCGTGATTCCCGGAGTGGCGCCCGCCGACGACCTCAATCTCCGCGCGGCGCGGCTGTTGCGGGCCGAGACGGGCCGCGGCGGCGGTGTCTCGATCGCGGTGCGCAAGCGGATCCCGATGGGCGGCGGGCTCGGCGGAGGCAGCTCGAATGCCGCCACCACCCTGCTGGTGCTCAACCGTCTGTGGGATTGCGGGCTCGAGCGGGGCGAACTCGCCCGCCTGGGCCTGCGGCTCGGCGCCGATGTGCCGATCTTCGTTCATGGACAGGCCGCCTGGGCGGAAGGCGTCGGCGAGCGCATCCAGCCGGTTGCGCCGCCCGAGCCCTGGTATCTGGTCGTGACGCCGGATTGCCATGTCCCGACTGCTGAGATATTTGCCGCTCCGGATTTGACAAGAGACCATCGTCCAACGACAATACGCAGTTTTCTGGCCGGCGAAGTCGCCGACAATGACTGTGTCGCTGCGGTGACGCGCAGATACCCGCCGGTGGCCGAGGCATTGGCTTGGCTGGCGGATGAAAGCGAAGGCGATGCGCGCATGAGCGGAACGGGCGCCAGCGTTTTTGCCGCCTTCGATGACGAAGCGCGGGCGCGCGAATCCCTGGCGCGGATGCCGTCGCGCTATACGGGCTTCGTCGCGCGGGGAGCGAATGTCTCGTTGCTTCATCGCCGGTTGCGGGAAGCGGGGCTGGAAGGCTAGCCGAATGGCTTGGTCTGTGTTCGGTCCGCGGGATGTCGTTTTATACTCGTCGCCCATGAGTTTTCGGTTTTTTCGAGAGCGGGGCGGGCGTGGAAACGAGCCATGGCCCATTCCATGGCGAGTTTCCGCAACAACGCGCGAGGGCGACCGCAGTCGCTGAAAATTCATCGGCGACGAGTCGATTCAAGCCAAGCTGCTGAAATGAGATTGGCCGGGCAGGGTGTAGGCCCGATCAAGTACCACGGATCGGGCAGCGGCGCGGTTTCGCGGCATTGCCGCAGCCGGTTCCGCTGTGCTTGAACCGGCCTACGATGGCGGAAATGTGCAAGCAGGCCAAATCGTCGATTTTTCATGATCCGGGATGATGGCATCCCGCGTCATGAGCGTTAGTTTTGTGTTTACTTGGGGCGTCGCCAAGCGGTAAGGCACTGGGTTTTGATCCCAGCATGCGTAGGTTCGAATCCTGCCGCCCCAGCCAATCAATCCAACAGATCTCCATTCACCGATCCAACCCAAGGCGAACGATTTGTCAGCTGGCGCGATGATGGTATTTTCGGGCAATGCCAACCGGGCGTTGTCGCAAGAGATCGTTTCCTATCTCGGCATGCCGTTGGGCAAGGCGTCGGTTTCGCAGTTCAGTGACGGCGAGATCAATGCGGAGATCCAGGAGAACGTGCGCGGTCGCGATGTCTTCATCGTGCAGCCGACCTGCGCGCCGACCAACGACAACCTGATGGAGTTGTTGGTGATGATCGACGCGATGCGCTGGGCCTCGGCGCGGCGCATTACCGCAGTGATCCCGTACTTCGGTTACGCGCGTCAGGACCGGCGGGTGCGCTCGGCGCGGGTGCCGATCACCGCGCGGCTGGCGGCGAAGATGATCGGCGTCGCCGGTGCGGATCGGGTGTTGACGATGGATCTGCACGCTGACCAGATTCAGGGTTTCTTTGATATCCCGGTGGACAATATCTACGGCTCGCCGATCCTGATGGGCGATGTCTGGCGACAGAAATACACCGACGATATCATCGTCGTGTCGCCGGACGTCGGCGGCGTGGTGCGCGCGCGCGCGCTGGCCAAGCAGCTCGACGATGCCGATCTTGCGATCATCGACAAGCGGCGGCCGAAGGCCAATGTCGCGAAGGTCATGAACATCATCGGCGATGTCGGCGGGCGGACCTGCGTGTTGGTCGATGATTTGGTCGACACTGCCGGGACCCTGTGTCAGGCCGCCGCGGCGTTGAAAGAGAACGGCGCGGTGCGGGTGCTGGCTTACTCGACGCACGCGGTGTTGTCGGGGCCGGCGGTCAGCAACATCATGAACTCGGAGCTGGACGAGTTGGTCGTGACCAACACCATCCCGCTGAACCCGGAGGCGGAGGCCTGCGGGCGGATTCGCCAGCTCAGCGTGGCCGGGATCTTTGCCGAGACCATGCGTCGCATCAGCAACGAGGAATCGGTCAGTTCGTTGTTCATGGATTGATGGCGCGCGTTTTCCTTTCGGCGCGAAAGTTTTGGGGCTGAAACCGGGTTTCGGTTCCTTTTTGTTTGCGGGTCGTCGATCCGCGTCTCGATGCCATGGTTCTGGTCGCGGAACGATGGCATTCGTTTTTCTGGAGAAATGAAATGAACGTCAGTTTTGAACTCAATGTCGAGCCGCGCGCGGACGTGGGGAAGGGTGCGAGCCGCCGCCTGCGTCGTGAAAACAAGGTGCCCGGCATCATTTATGGCGCCGACGCCGAGCCGGTGAATATCCAAATGGGGCAGAACGTATTGCAGCAGCATCTCGAGAACGAGGCCTTCTTCACCCATATCCTGACGCTCCACGTCGGCGACCGCACCGAGACCGTGGTGTTGAAGGATCTGCAACGCCATCCGGCCAAACCGATCGTGTTGCATGTCGATTTTCAGCGGATCGCCGAGGACCGTCCATTGACCAAGCGCGTGCCGTTGCATTTCGTCAACCAGGAGAAATCGCCGGGAGTCAAGCTGGGCGCGCCGGTTTCGCATAACCTCGGTTATGTCGAGATCAGCTGCTTGCCGAAGGATCTGCCGGAATACATCGATGTCGACATGAGCGGAATGGAGGCCCCCTCGGCGCTCTACCTCAGCGATCTGAAGCTGCCCGATGGTGTCACCATCCCGGCCCTCGCATTGGGCTCCGATCATGACATGGCCGTGGTTCAGGTCCACAAGGTCAAGGTCAAGGAGTAAGGCGATCCTCCACGAGCGGTCGGTGGCGCTTTTCCGCGCTTCCGCCCGCTTGCGAAAGGGCTCTCCACGGAGGGCCTTTTTTATTGCGGTCGCGTGTGGGGTCTGCGTCCGTGTACGCTCCAAGGGAGGTGTGAATGGCTGAATCGATACGTCTGATCGTCGGTTTGGGAAACCCCGGTCCGGAGTACCAGGGTACGCGGCACAACGCGGGCTATTGGTTGCTGGACCGGATCGCCGCGCGCGATGGTGTCGTTTTCCGTGGCGAGGCGAAGTTCTTCGGAGAGACCGCGCGGATCGGCATCGGCGGGCACGATATCTGGCTGCTGAAGCCGACGACCTACATGAACCGCAGCGGCCGCTCGGTCGGCGCGTTGGCCCGTTATCTGAAGATCCCGCGATCCCAGATCCTGATCGCGCACGATGAGCTGGATCTCGCTCCCGGCGTGGTAAAACTGAAACAGGGTGGAGGGCATGCCGGGCACAATGGCTTGCGAGACATTATCCAGGCGCTCGGGGGGCGCGACTTCTGGCGTCTGCGGCTGGGCATCGATCACCCGGGCGATGCCGCCAAGGTGGTGAATTATGTACTGGGCGCCCCTCCCGCGATGACGAAGAGCGTATCGGGGCGGCCATCGAGCGGGTGATCGAGGTGCTTCCGCAATTGGTGGCGGGCGAGATGCAGCGGGTGATGAGTCGGCTGCATGGCGGTGGTTGATGCGGCTCGGCCGATGACTTGGATGCACGAAAAAAGCCGCCCTCGGGCGGCTTTGTTATGCTCGATGTCAGGTTTCCGATCTACATCTTCATGCCAAAGGCGATGCCGAAGGAATCCTGGTACATGCGGATGTCGGCTTCGCCGCCGCCGAAATTGGCCGGAATCGAGTTTTCACCGTTGATGGTGTTCTCGAAGGCGTGCATGTACGAGAAGGTCAGCTCGCGGGTCGGGCTCAGAGCCCAGGTCAGGCCCAGCGTCAGGTGGTCTTCGACGGTAGCCGGAGCGAGCACATTGAACAGGGTTTGCGAGCCGGGGATCGGTGCATCGCCATGGTTCCAGCCGGCGCGCAGCGTCAACTTGTTGTTGTACTGATAGGAAACCCCCAGTTTGTAGACGGTCTGGTCTTCCCAACCGAAGCCCGGACCGTCGCTGGTGCCCAGCAGCTTGCCTTCGAACAACTTGCCGATCGGGTTGCTGATCGAGGTGACGCTTTCATAGTTGATCCGCAAGATGTCGGCGGCGATCGTCAGTTTCGGCGTGGCCTTGAAGGCGAAGCCGATACCGTAGTTCTCCGGGATGTCGAAGCCGCCTTCCTCGGCGAACAGACCCTTGTAATCGTCGAAGTCGCTCATGCTGGTTTTCGACTGGTAGGTCAGGCCAACCGACAGGCGGTCGGTCAGTTGGCCGAGCCAGCCGACACGCACGCCGATGCCGAAGGAGGTGTCGCGGTCGCCGTTGTGGGTGACCTTATCCGGGAAGGCCGAGGTCTGAAACGGCGTGCCGGCCGGCGCGGCGAAGTTCTGCAGGCCCTTGGCGCCGAATTGTTGCACGACCAAGTTCAGGGCGATGCCGATGGAATGCTTTTCGTTGATCTTCATCGAGAAGCTCGGCGCGATGAAGAGCTGCTCGAGGTTGATGCCGGAACGCTCGGCGAACGGGTTGGGTTGGCCGTTGGGCAGGCGCGGCGCGCTGAACAGAGGCATGACGCTGACGAAATCGGTGTTCATGCCGCCGTTTCCGAAGACCGAGACGCCGACCGACATGTGGTCGTTGAGCATCCGGTTGTAGCCGAATTCCGGGATGAAGAAGATCTTTTTGTTGCTGGCATCGTAGTAGCCATCGGCCGACTGTCCGGGGACGCCGTTACCACTGACGGTGGCGCTGCGGATCGGGCGGAAGAGCTCGCCGCCGATGTCGAAGCGGTTGCCGACATGGACCATGCCGGCGGGGTTCAGGCCCGCGGCGATCGAATCTTGCGGCAGTGCGATGCCGACACCGCCCATGCTTTTGGATTTGATGCCGACGCCGTGTGGAGCGTAGCCATTGGTTGCAAGGGCTGGGGCCGAAATCGCGGTGGCGAGCGCGGCGACCAGCAGGGATTTGTTATTGAGCATTTAGGAGTCCT
>JALVEB010000169.1 GCA_027008705.1 Sedimenticola sp.
ATCAAGGCGACTTGCTTTCATGCAGCGTAGTTGGCAATCTGCATGCCGCTGTTTCGCATAAACGAGGAGGATGACGAATGAAAAAGAAAATCGGTTTTTGGATATGGCTGTCATGGTTGGTTGCAACGCCGTTGTGGGCGGGCGCCGCTGGTGACGCGCCGATCGATGATCCCGCGAAGATGGTTTCCAATGGTATCGAGCGTTTGCTCGTATTTCTCCGCCAACCGGGCAATCGAAACCCGGCCGCGATGGAACGCTATGTGCAGCGCGAGATCGCGCCGGCGTTCGATTTCGATTACATGAGCCGCTGGGTCGCCGGTCCCGCCGCGCGGCGGATGACGCCCGAACAACGACAGCGTTTCAAGGCGGTTTTCTCGGAACGCTTCCTGAAGATGGTGGTCGGGCAGTTGGTCAAGTTTGCCGTGGCAGGACGGATTCAGGTGCTGCCCAGCCGTCGCGTCCGCGGCAACCAGGCGACCGTAAGCGTGCTGTTGGGAGAGCGACGCGGTTACCCGGCGCGGGTGGATTTCCGCATGTATCGATCGCCAGCCGGCTGGCGGGTCTTCGATGTCGCGGCCAATGGCAGCAGCCTGTTGGCCTATTTCCGCCGCCAGTTCGCATCAGGCACGCCACCGCGTCGCGCCTGGCGGTAAGGCGCCGGGCCGCCCCCCACTGGGGCGGCCCGTTCCCGAGTCAACCCAGCTTGTCTTTCAAGGCTTTCAGCGCGCTGAGCTTGATCGTATTGTGCGCGGGCTTGGCGGCGATCTTGATGGTCTCGCCGGTGGCCGGATTGCGTCCCATGCGGGCCTTGCGTGCCGGCTTGCGTACCTTGCGTATCTTGATCCCAGTGTCGGGGATGGTGAATTCGCCCGAGCCGCGTCTTGCCATGTGACGTCCGATCAGGGTGCCGAGGCTGGCGAAAACCGCCGCCACGTCTTTCTTGCCCAGGCCAGTGTCATCGGCGATCGCCTGAATGATCTGGGTCTTGGTCTGCTTGGTCGGAATCGCCGGTGGTCGCTTCGCGGCGGCGACCTTCTTTTTTGCAACCGAGGTCTTCTTTTTGGATACGGCGGCCTTCTTGGCCTGGGTTTTCTTTGGTGTTACTTTCTTTTTTGTGGCTTTTTTCTTCGCTGCCATTGGAAGCTCCATGATGCAAGGTGTCCGGGCCTTTCGTGGTTGACGAGGCGGATGCCCGGCCAAGCCGGCCCGTGTGGATGGTGCGGCCTTTTCGCGCGCACCCTTGTGGGTTCATTCGCATCGATCACGGTTGGTTTCCCGCCATCGGTTTGGAAGCGATCGCGCGGGTGGAACAGGCCTCCTTGTCTGACGTGACGAGGCGAAGGCTTGCGCATGACCCGGGTTCAACGAGACTGCAAACCGGAATATCCATGCTCCAAGCGGAGAAGCCGTTCCGGTTTTTTCAAAGCATAACGGAGGTTTTGCATGCTTGCCAACGGGTTTTCATTGCGATCGCGGGGTTTTGTCGCCACCTGCGTGTTTACGTGCCTGATCTTGTTGTTGTCGGCGGCTGGCTTGCGCGCGCGCGAGGTCGGGGGCGTCGAGCTGCCCGGACAGGTGCGTGTGGAAGGCAGCGATGTGCCGCTGGTGCTGAATGGAGCGGGCGTGCGGCGCAAGTTCTTTTTCTCGATCTATGTTGGTGCGCTGTATCTGCCCCGGCGCACGAGCGATGCGGCCGAGGCGATGTCGATGCCCGGTCCAAAACGGGTGTCGATGACCTTCACCTATCATGAGATACCGGCGAAGAAGCTCGCGGCGGCGTGGCGGGAGGGGTTCGAAGAAAACCTGGATCCTCCGGAATGGCAGCATTTTGGCGCATCGATACGGCGTTTCTGGTCGCTGTTTCCGACACTCAGGAAAGGCGACGTGGTGACGATAGACCAGTCGCCGGAATATGGCGTGGTCGTGCGCCTGAACGGTCGGAAGCTGGGGCGGATCGGGGAGCCGGGCTTCATGTCGGTGTTGCTGAGAATCTGGCTGGGTCGCGCGCCGGTGACCGCCAGCCTGAAACGGGCCATGTTGGGTGATGGCTGACGACGAGTTTTTTCATTGCCCGCGTCGGCGCGGGCCGTGGTTTCATTTTATCGATGCGCCGGGGACGGAAGCAGGGTC
>JALVEB010000170.1 GCA_027008705.1 Sedimenticola sp.
CCATCGAGTATCTTCACATGGCGCATGTCGAAGCCATAGAGCTTCAGTAGAAAATACACCCGGGAAGCCAGCGCGGTGGAAGAGTCATCGTAGATCACCACGCGGGAGTTATCGTTGATGCCCCAGCCGCGCAGGGTTTTCTGAAACGCTTCCCGATCCGGAAAGCGCATCAGCGGATTCGCCTGGTTGTCGCCGAGATCCTTGAAGCGTTGCACTTGGACCGCCCCGGGGATATGCCCGACCGTATAGTAACGATGCGGGTAGTAACGCACCTCCAGGATCACCTGGTTGGGGTCGTTTATGTGCTCCGCGAGCCAGTCGGCATCGACCAGGAAGCCGCGTTCGGCATGGGCGACCCGCAGACTGAGCAGGGCCAGCAGGAGCAGGGGAAACAGGGCGTGGCGTTTGTTCATAGTGTCCTCGTATCCGGAAAGCAACGGTGGGCTTTCTTCAGTAGCCGAACTTGGCATTGATGCCTATGGTCAGAGTATTCAATTCGGTATTCTTGCTATCGTTGCTCCGGCTGTTATAGGCCGCCAACAATTCAGATTTCTTGTTCAACGCATACTTTACGCTGAAGCTCCAGTTGGTATAGTCATCATTGTTGTAGACAGCGCCGTTCTCGTTCGTGCCATAGGCGGCGATAAAGCGTGTCTTGACAAGTATCAGCGAAACCAGAGGGAAAAAATATGACTGTGATTAGGATCGATGGGAAGTGCTCTCATGGATTCTTGGAGGTGATTTTGGCCAGGAGCGGGCATGCGCCGAATGAAGACGAGTGGAGCCGTGGCGATCCTAAGGGATGCGCGTATATACTCGTCGCCCATGAACTGTCGAGCACGTTTAGGCAGGCACCTTGCGGCGTAAGCGCAACTCACGACGGTTGCGATACAGCCGCCCCTCGGACTCCAGCTCGCTCAGCACGCGGTACAACGTTTCCGGCTCCATCCCTGGCTCGGCGGCCAACTCGATCAGCGATGAGGGCCAGTGGAAGGCACCCGAGTCGTCGGTCTCGCAGATCAGCAGGTGAAGTACGCGATCTTTTGCCTTGTGGAGACGTAGTCGCTCATATCGGCTACATTGGCGACGCGCGTTCCCCGCCAGCGCCAGCGCGAAAGCCGTTGCAAAGGCGGGCTGACCCATTGCCTGCAAGAGATTGCGCTTGAGCAAGAAAAGCACCCGCGTTGGCGTTGTGCACAGCGCATCGCAGACATAGCGATCGATCGCCAATGCGGATTCGGCGAAATATTCTCCGGGTCGCGCGCGCATCATGACGGCCTCACTTCCCTGTGGGGTACGGCGCACGGCCTTGAGCTCACCGCTCAGCACATAATAGATCCCGGTTACGTGGTCACCGATATGAAACAGCGTTTCTCCTCGGGAGAGGGTGATTACCCGACTGCCTGCAATCAATTCTTTGGTGAAGTAATCGGGATAATTCGCATCGAGCATGTCGGATGTCCTCCAATATCATGCCGCGTTCGGGTCTGTTTCCAGGCAGTGGATGGCTGTTGTCACCGATGCGATCGTCTACGCGCTCAGAGTCCGAAAAGATTCCGGCGATACCTTCTTGAAACGGAGTTCAGAGCGCCTCGGGACCGGTCTCGCCGGTGTGAATGCGAACCACCTCCTCGACCGGGCTGACGAAGATCTTGCCATCGCCGATCTTGCCGATAGTGTAACACTTCAGCCAATCGGCCGGGTTGTCCAGCCGCAGCCATGGAGAGTGCCACTGTCACCATCGAAGAAACCGAATCGGCATCACCCAAGCAAGCCCTGATGCCCTTCGACGCTGCCGCAAGCACTGCCTGGGCCGTCCCCCTACGCCTTCTACGGCCACTCATCCAGCACATCGGCAAGCGCCTGCGTGCCTTCGGCAGCACCATCGTCCAACCCGCCTCACTGAACTGCCTGAGAAAAAAACGCCAGATCCGATTCCTGCGCGGCATTCAGACCGCATGAAGTCTTTTCGCCAGTCACTGCAACCCACGCGCCGCCTGAACGGCCACATCCATCTCCGCCTTCGGTTACACTTCGCCCATGGGCAAAAAAGACATCATCGGCAAAGACATCCTGCGCCAGATCACCGTAGACTTCGCCAACCTCCTGCTCGGCCTCGACATCGACCCC
>JALVEB010000171.1 GCA_027008705.1 Sedimenticola sp.
CAACTACCGGGGCACGAGCTGATGCTGGTGAAGGCATCGGACCCCAGCCTGATCGAGCTCACCGCCGAGGGCGCGCGCGACCATCTCTCCCGCGAGATCCGCCTGAACCCCGCCGAACGGCGCGCAGCGCTGCTCGGCAAATCCATCGCCGGCAGCGATTGGCGCGTGATCGACCTGCCCGATGAACGCTTCGCCCAACGCTACGAGCGACAGCTGTGGCGGGAGGCCGGCATGATCTTTGCACTGATCCTGATCGCCAGCCTGATCATGCTGGCAATGATCTGGCGGCTTTCGCCAATACGCCGCTGACATATATCAGACTATCAATATATGCTTATACTTTCCACAAAATCCCGGGAGACAGGACAATCGCGCTAAATTTCACTTGAGGTTTCCTGATTTCAAAGGCCTGGCGCTGTCGTCCGATCCGCTACGCTTGATCGGACCCACGCCTTGTCAGGTCAATGGCATTTCAGCGCGCGTACCCCGCCCGGGGAGACTCCGCGACACCCCGGCTCGATGCGATCGACGGCGGACCTGCGGCCAGTCAAATCCGATAGACGCTCGCCGTCATCACCTTCGACATCAGCTTCATCGCCCCCTTCACCGGCGCCGGCAGATCGACGCCACCGAGGCGCCTGGCTTTCTGGCCATGCTCGATCTCATCTTCGCGCATCTGCTCCAGAATCGCGCGGCTGCGCTGATCGCTCGCCGGGATTTCGGCTAAATGACGGTCGAGGTGGTTCTCGACCTGACGCTCGGTCTCGGCGACGAAGCCCAAGCTCCACTTGTCGCCGGCAACGCCGGCGACCGCGCCGAGCGCGAACGAGCCGGCGTACCACAGCGGATTCAGCAGGCTGGTACCCTTGCCGAGTTCGCGGGCACGACGCTCGCACCAGTCGAGATGATCGTTCTCCTCGCGCGCCGAAGCCTCCATGCTCTCGCGCACCCTGGGATCGCGCGCGGCCAAGGCCTGGCCCTGGTAGAGCGCCTGGGCGCAGACCTCGCCGGTGTGGTTGATGCGCATCAGGCGGCCGACATGGTCACGCGCGCGCTCATCGAGCTCGGCCTCCGGCAGCGCTCGCGACGGATCCGGACGCTCGGTGACCAGCGGCCGTCCGAACAGCGTGCGCAAAGCTTGGTCGAGGTTGATCAGCAGCTTGTCGCTGGTGGTGTAATCACGGTTCTCCATCTCGGTTACCTCGTGAAAGTCAGACGAGTATCGACGTTCGGCCCAGGATACGCCCATCGCGCAGCTCCAGCACCCGGTCCATGCCGGCGGCGATGGAGGCATCGTGGGTGACCATGACGAAGGCGGTGCGCTGACGCTCGCTGAGCTCGCGCATCATCGCGAAGACCGTCTCCGCCGTGGCGCGATCAAGGTTGCCGGTGGGCTCGTCGGCAAGGATGCAGGCCGGCCCGGTGACCAACGCGCGCGCGATCGCAACGCGCTGGCGCTCGCCACCGGAAAGCTCGGTGGGCTTGTGGCGCGCACGCGCGCCAAGGCCGACGGCATCGAGCATCGCTGTGGCCCGCTCGCGCGCGCCGGCGACCGGATCGCGCCGGATCAGCAGCGGCATCGCGACGTTCTCGAGCGCGGTGAACTCCGGCAACAGGTGGTGAAATTGATAGACAAAGCCAAAGAATCGATTGCGCAGCTCGCCGAGCTGGCGCGCCGAAAGCCGGCTCAATGCCTTTCCGCCGGCCCAGATCTCGCCGCGCGTCGGCGCATCCAACCCACCCAGACAATGCAGCAGCGTACTCTTTCCGGAACCGGAAGCCCCCATGATCGCGACACGCTCGCCGGCCGCGACCGAAAGCCGGACATCGCGTAACACCTCGACCGGCTCGGGACCACTGAGATAGGTTTTGCCCAGACCTTCGCAACGCAGCACCGCTTCATTCATAGCGCAGCGCCTCCGCCGGCAATACGCGCGAGGCCTTCCATGCCGGATACAGGGTCGCAAGCAAGGTCAGCACGAAGGCGCCGCAGGCGATCCAGCCGACATCGTCCCAGTGCAGATCGGACGGCAAACGGCTGATATAGTAGATGCTCGGATCGAGAAAATGCACACCGAACGCGTGTTCGATCGCCGACACGATGGGTTCGACATTGATCGCCAACAACACGCCGAGCAGCAGCCCGACGAACACCCCGACCAGGCCGATCACCACCCCTTGGATGACGAAGATCGCCATCACCCCGCCGGCCGACAACCCGAGCGTGCGCAGGATCGCGATATCGCTCTGCTTGTCGGTGACCAGCATCACCAGCGCCGAGACGATATTGAACGCCGCAACCGCGACGATCAGCGACAGAATCAGCGCCATCATGCGCTTCTCCACCGCCAGCGCCGAGAAGAAATTGCGATGCTGCCAGGTCCAGTCGCTGACCCGGTAGAGGCCGGGCAAGGCGCGCGCCAACTCCACCGACACCGCCGGCGCACGATCCATATCCTTCAGCTTCAGGCGCACCCCGGTAACCGCGCTGCCCATGCGCAGCAGGCGCGCGGCATCACGGATGTGGATCAGCGCGACGCCGCGATCGTAGTCCCCCATGCCGACCTCGAACAGCCCCTTCACGGTAAAGCGTTTCAAACGCGGCATCGCACCGACCGGGGTCGCGGTGGTCTCCGGCACCACCACGGTGACCTTGTCGCCGACCTCGACATTCAGCGCGTTGGCCAGTTCGATGCCGAGGATGATCTCGAAGCGACCGGGCTTCAGATCCGCCAGTTTCAGACCGTTTTTCAGATACTGCTCGATCTTCGAGACCCGATCCTCGAACCCCGGGTCGACCCCGCGCAACAGCGCGCCACTGACGACGCCGCGATGGCTCAGCATCGCCTGCGCTTCGATATAGGGCGCGGCGCCGATCACCTCCGGGTTCTTGCTCGCCAGGCGCATCGCGATACGCCATTCCGGCATAAAACCATCGGCGCGCTGCACCGTGGCGTGCGCGGTCATGCCGAGGATACGCTCGCGGATCTCCTTGTGAAAACCGTTCATCACCGACAGCACCACGATCAAAGCGATCACCCCGAGCATGATGCCAAGCATCGAGATCAAAGAGATGAACGAGATAAAATGGTTGCGCCGCTTGGCGCGTGTGTAACGCAGGCCAACGAACAGCTCGACCGGGACGAACATACCAGCACCGCTTCCAGCAAAAACCGCGACAGTTTAGCAGAACGCGCCCACCGGGGTTTCCGGACCGGCCCGCTTTCCGCTACCCTTCCGCTTGGCGAAAACCCGCCAACGTCCGGGAACACGATGGGAACATCGGCTGTCTTCCGTTCAACGGCTCGCCCCACTGACCTTTTCACACGCCCGGGCGAACGCCCCGGCAAGGAAGGACCAACCCATGAACATCCGAACCCTGCCACTCGCGCTGCTTGCACTGCTCGCGCTGCATCCCCCGGCGAACGCCGAGCGCCTGTTGATCGACGTCATCGAGCACGAACCGCCGAACAGCCCCGAGGGCCTGCCCCGCCCCAGCCGCGGCATGACCATGGCCGAGGTGGAACAACGCTTCGGCGCGCCGCGGGAGCGCCTGCCGGCGGTCGGCCACCCGCCGATCACGCGCTGGCGCTACCCGAAGTACACCGTCTACTTCGAATACCAGTACGTCATCGACACCGTTCTGAAGCGCGACCAACCCACCATCGGCCACGCCAACGATCGATGAGCCGCCGCCTGCCGGCCGAATGGGAGCCGCAATCGGCCATCCTGCTGACCTGGCCCCATGCCGACAGCGACTGGCGCGATGACCTGGCGCGGGTCGAGAGCGTCTACCGCGCCGTGCTCGCGGCGCTGGCGCCGCGCCAAGCGCTGCTGATCGTCTGCGCCTCCAAGAGCCACCGCCGCCACGTCGCCGCCCAATGCCCGATGCAGCACGCCGCGCGCATCCACCTTGCGATCGCTCCGAGCGACGACAGCTGGAGCCGGGACCACGGCCCGATCAGCGTACTCGACCACGGCAAACCGCTGCTGCTGGATTTCGACTTCAACGGCTGGGGCGGCAAATACCCGGCGACGCGCGACAACGCCATCACCGCCACGCTTCACCGCGCCGGCGTCTGGCCCGGCGTCGCCCTGGCACGCCCCGGCATCGTGCTCGAAGGCGGCGCGATCGAAACCGACGGCCAAGGCAGCCTGCTCGCAACCCGCCCATCGATCCTCGACCCCCGCCGCGGCCATACCGACCAAGCGCGCCTCGAACAGCAACTGCGGGAATGGCTGGGAATCCGCCATTTCCAATGGTTGAACCATGGCCGCCTGGAAGGCGACGACACCGACGGTCACATCGACACCCTGGCGCGCTATGTCGAACCCGGCCACATCATCCACGTCAGCGCGCGCCCAGACGACCCGGATCATGCCGGGATCCGCGCCATGATCGAAGAACTGCGCGCCCTGCGCGACCCCGATAACCAGCCCCTTCGACTTACCGCGCTACCCGCGCCACCACCACTGCATAACGCCAGCGGCCGCCGACTCGCCACCAGTTACGCCAACTTCCTGGTCGCCAACGGCCAGCTTCTGGCGCCGGTCTACGGGCTGGAGAGCGACACCGCCGCGCTCGCCACCCTCGCCGATTGCTTTCCCCGGCACAGCATCAGCGCCATCGACTGCCGCCCGCTGATCGAGCAGAACGGCAGCCTGCACTGTATCACCCGACAACTACCCGCCGCCGTGCCACTGAACCCGGCCCTGAGACTACGCCCATGAAAGCCCGCCCGCTCGACATCGCGCTGCTGCAACAAGCGCGCGGCGAAGACCGCAAAGCCAACGACCAGGCCACGCGCAAGGCCATCGCCCGCGCCGCGCGCGATGGCGCGCAATTGATCCTGCTGGGAGAACTCCATCGCGACCGCTACTTCTGCCAGCAGGAAGCGCCCGACCGCTTCGACCTCGCCGAACCCATCCCCGGCCCCGGCAGCGAGGCCCTGAGCCGGCTTGCCGCCAAGCACCAAGTTGTCCTCGTCGCCACCCTGTTCGAGCGCCGCGCCGCCGGCCTCCACCACAACACCGCCGTGGTATTCGACACCGACGGCTCGCTCGCCGGGCGCTACCGCAAGATGCACATCCCCGACGACCCGGGCTACCACGAAAAATACTACTTCACCCCCGGCGATCTCGGCTTTACCCCAATCGACACCCGCATCGGCCGGCTCGGCGTACTGATCTGTTGGGATCAATGGTTCCCCGAAGCCGCCCGCCTGATGGCCCTGGCCGGCGCCGAACTGTTGCTCTACCCCACCGCGATCGGCTGGGACCGCGGCGACGATCCCGCCGAGCAGCGTCGCCAGCTCAACGCCTGGATCCACATCCAGCGCGGCCATGCCATCGCCAACGGCCTGCCGGTGGCCGCCTGTAACCGCGTCGGCCACGAACCCGACCCCGGCGGCCGCGGCCATGGCATCGACTTCTGGGGCCACAGCTTCGCCTGCGGTCCGCAAGGCGAACTGCTGGCGCAAGCCGACGAACACGAACAAATCCTGCATGCGCGCATCGACCTCGCCCGAAGCGAAACCGTGCGCCGCATCTGGCCCTACCTGCGCGACCGTCGCATCGACGCCTACCAGGAACTGCAACAACGTTTCATCGATTGAGCCATTGCCGCGGAACTTCGCCTTAGCTACACTGTCCTACCTAACGCAATGGGGACGACTTGGCTTCGACGTGGGTCACAAAGCCTCAGTGTGCATGCCGAGGGACAGATCACCTCGTTAATCCAGCTGTACCACAATAGTTGCCAACGACGACAACTACGCACTGGCGGCCTAAAACCCGCTAGTCCTCTGACTGGAGCCGTGTCCGTGCGTCCAGCGCCCTTCGGGGCCTATCAGGGGTCATCTCTCACGGAATCGCGGTAAGGCTCGTCCGGGGCCAAGCCGCTAAAACCTTACCGGAATCGCCAATCGATTGCCCTGCCCGTCGGGCATCGAGCGGTTAAATACAATAGACCGGGCTAAGCATGTAGATCCTGAGGTGGAGGGCCTGCGGACGCGGGTTCGATTCCCGCCGTCTCCACCAATTCAATTTCCAACAACATCCAAAGAAGCCCACAAGCCCGCATAACAGCGGGCTTTTTCCTACTCGTCGCCCATGAAGTTTCGGATGTTCGAGACCGTTCCTCGTGCCCGTGGGCCAGGCGCGGAAACGAGTCATAGCCCATTCCATGGCGAGTTTCCGCAACAACGCCCACGGGTGCGAAGGGTGTGGTCGCAGTGGCCGAAAATTCGTGGACGACGAGTATCTATTCGTCGCTCCTTGCTCAGGGCTTCGAACGGCCCGCTTCTGTATCGGCCTTCAGTGGCTGCCTGACGGCCCGCGCGCCCACCCCTGGGTGCAACTGGCGGTCGGCCTTCGATGCCTCGGCGATGACCTTCTGACGCATGTCGATGTAACGCGCCAGGGTCGTGGCGTTCTTCAGCGAGGGATCCAACTTCAGCGCCTGATCGGTCATCGCGTGCGCCATGTTGTATTCCCCCTGGTGAAGATAGGCGATCGCCATCGCGATGAAGTATTTCGGGTTTTCCGGGTCGTTGATGATCGCCTGTTGGTAGGCCTTGGCCGCATCGCGCGCCTTGTGTTGGGTCAGATAGAAAGCGCCCAGACGGGACCAGGCGGTCGCCGACTCCGGAGCTTGCTCGACGGCTTTGCGAAAGGCCTGTTCGGCCTTGTCGAACTGTTTCTCGTTGAAATAGCGAGCGCCCTGCTTCAGATAATCAGGATCGTTGGCGGCGGGCGCATTTACACCCGCGGCCAGCAACGCGGCCATCAGAATGGCTTTGAATCTCATACGCTTGTCTCCATGCGCGCGGAGGCGCTCGCCGCCCCACGCGCGCTCGGGTTATTTCCAGTTAGGGTTGAAACGGTTGTCGACCAGCGGAGGCTTGTCCATCTGCGGCGCATGGCACTGGGTGCAGAAGTAGTAGCGTGTCGAAACATGGCCGAGCTTCTCGCCCTTGCGGTTGATGTAATGGTTCTCACCGATCTTCGGCGCATCGATCTCGCCCGCCTCCAGATCGCTGTGACAACCGAGACACTGGTTTTTCTTCAGGCTGATGCGCGTGGTATCCACCTTGTGCGGAATCAATGGCGGCGCATGCTTGTACGAACGCTGGTAACGATCGTCCGGCAGCACCACCTTGGCCGGCGCCGGTCGCACCGAGACCTTGTCCACCGGGCGGTATCCGCGCAACGAGACCGGGTCATCGATCGCCGAGGCCACGCCGGTCAGCATGGCGAGCAGACATCCGATGATCGACAGGGAGTTCAGCAGTTTCATGATTCCATCCTCCACGGGGCTATAGCTTGACGACCCGCACCGGGGTCTTCTTGTAGTCCGTCTCTTTCGACAACGGATCGGTGGCATCGAGCACTAGCTTATTGACCAAGCGACCGGCATCGAACCATGGGATGAAGATCAGCCCTTCTGGCGGCAGGTTGCGCCCCCGGGTCTCGACGCGCGCGAGGATCTCTCCACGCGCGTTCTCCACCTTGGCCAGCGAGCCCCGCCGCAGGCGTCGCCGCGAGGCATCGCGCGGATGCATGAAGATAACCGCGTCGGGCACCGCGCGATACAGCTCGGGCACGCGCCGGGTCATCGAGCCGGAATGCCAGTGTTCGAGCACGCGACCGGTACACAGCCACAGGTCGTACTTGTCGTTCGGCACCTCGGGCGGCGGCTCATAGGGCGCGGTGATGATGTTGGCGCGGCCATCCTTGCGACCATAGAAGCGCACGCCATCCGGCTCGTCCGCGCTGACGTGCGGGTCATACCCAGCCCGGTATCGCCACAGCGTCTCTTTGCCATTCACCACCGGCCAGCGAAGACCGCGCGCCTTGTGATAGGCGTCAAAAGGCGCCTGTTCATGGCCCTTCTTCGGCCCTTCGCGCTGAAAACGACGGTATTCCTCGAACAGGCCCTTTTGCACATAGTAGCCGAAGTGTTCCGATTCATGGTTGTCGTAGCGGTTACCGGACTCGTCGAACACCCCCTTGAACTTGAACTTGTCAACCTGACCGTTTCGGAACAAGACCTCGTAGAGAGTCTTACCGCGATACTCGGGCTGCTTCGCCAACAGCTCCTCGGGCCAGACCTCGTCGGTTTTGAAGCGCTTCGAGAACTCCATGATCTGCCACAGATCGGACTTCGCCTCGCCCGGCGCGCCGACCTGCTGGCGCCAGAACTGGGTACGGCGCTCGGCGTTGCCGTAGGCGCCTTCCTTCTCGGTCCACATCGCGGTCGGCAGGATCAGGTCGGCCGAGGTCGCGGTGACCGTCGGGTAAGGGTCGGAGACAACGATGAAATTCTTCGGATTACGGTAGCCGGGATAGGCCTCGTGGTTGATGTTGGCCGCGGCCTGCATGTTGTTGTTGCACATTACCCAGTAG
>JALVEB010000172.1 GCA_027008705.1 Sedimenticola sp.
ATTGAGAAGGGGCGTCAGGAAGACCGCTTCGAAGGCACCTTGGCGGCGGCCCGCAAGTTGCTGTCTAAGCTCTCCGACGAAGAGGATGTCTCGGGACGGAGAAACGGACGCCTCCCGGCGGAAGGCGTCTTCTCCTTACAGCGGTGCCAGTTCGGTGAGCGGTCCGTCGTTCTTGTGTTCTACCTTGGCGTAGAGGCTGTTCAGCGCGGCCTGCACGGCTTCCTCCATCACCGGGTGGTAGAACGGCATGCGCAGCATGGCGCCGACGGTCATCTGGTTTTCCAGTGCCCACACCAGCAGGTGGGCGAGGTGCTCGCCGGCTGGGGCGATCATCTCGGCGCCGAGGAAGCGACCGCTGATTTTGTCGGCATAGAGCCGGATCAGGCCCCGGTTCTTGGCCATGATGAGCGCGCGTCCGACCGGCGCCACAGGCATCTCGCCGATCGCGGTGGTGGCTTCATCGAGTTGCTCGAAGCGTTTGCCGACGGTGATGATGTTGGGGTCGCAGAATGTGATGCCGATCCACTGCTTGCGCCGGAATGCGGTGATCTCGGGATAGTGCGCGGCGTTGTGGCCGGCGATCTTGCCCTCGTCGCCGGCTTCATGGAGGATCGGACGGTGACCGTTGACGTCGCCGGCGATGAACACCGGCAGCTCGCCGACCTGGCCGGTGTGCTCGTCATGCAGCGGTACGCCCTTGTCGTCCAGGGGGACGCCCAGCGCCTCGATATTCAGATGATCGAGATTGGGGCGGCGGCCCATCGCGGCGAGCACTTTGTCGACCACCACTTCGTTGTCACCGGCGCGCACGCGGATGCGACCGTCGTCGGTTTCGGACAGCTCGGCGGCCGCGCCCAGCCAGATCGGGAATTCCTTGCTCATGATATCCAGAGCCTGTTTGGCGACCGCCGGGTCGCTGAGGCCGCCGATGGTTTCGGCCAGGTCGATGCCGGTGACCTCGACGCCGAGGCGGCGGATCGCCTGCCCCAGTTCCAGGCCGATGACGCCGAGGCCGATCACCGCCATGCTTTGCGGCAGGGTCTCTTGTTCGAAGAATTCGTCGGTGGTGAGAACGCGATCGCCGAATGCGCGCCATGCTTCCGGGACGATCGGCGTCGAGCCGGTGGCGATGACCACGGCTTTTGCGCGCACGCGCTTGTCGTTGCCGATCTGTAGCTGCGTCGGTTCGATGAAATGAGCGTATTCCTGGATGAACTCGGCGCCGCTGAGGTGGTCGGTGCTGTGCGACAACACGCGATCGACGAAGGTGTCGCGGATGTCCTGCACATACTCCATTACCTTCGGCAGGTTCACGCGGAGGCTGTCGCCGCCCTCGATGCCACAGCGGCTGAAGACGGTGCGGCGATGGAAGTCCTCGGCGACCTGGATGATCACCTTCGATGGCATGCAGCCGACCCGTGCGCAGGTGGTTCCGGCTTCGCCGCCGTTGATCAGTACAAAGCTTTTGCGCGCGTGGCGCACGCGGCCCATGGCGTTGAGGCCGGCGGTGCCGGACCCGATGATGGCGACATCTACTTCGATTTCTTCCACGATGGAGCTCCTGTCTGGGATCGGATGGGCGGAAGTGTACCAGCCCGATCGCTGGAACGCTTGTGGTGCGTCAGTCGCCGGAAACGGATCGATGCGATAACGGTCGCGCGCTTCAGTCTCGTTTCATGTGGGTTTTCCGTACAGGCGCTCGCCCAGTCCGGAGTGGCGCTGCACGCGGTTCTCCACCGCCATCCGCCAGACGCCCGCGTCACCATGAACGCTGAGTTCGTCGCGCGCGCGGGTGATGGCGGTATAGAGCAGCTCGCGCGACAGCACACGGTTGGGTTGGGAGGGCAACAGCAGGGCGACATGACGGTACTCCGATCCCTGGGTCTTGTGCACTGTCATCGCGTAGACCGGTTCGGTGGCCGGCAGCCGCGCGGGATTGATCCAGCGCGGCGGCTCGCCCCCTTCCCGCGGGAAGACCGCCATGAGTCGCCCCGCCTCGTCGCGCCAGATCAGGCCGATGTCGCCGTTAAAGAGGCCGCTGGCCGGGTGGTTCTCGCGCACCATGATCGGCAGGCCATGGAAATAGCGCGCGCCGGGGGGGGCGCCGAGGCGCCGGCGCAGC
>JALVEB010000173.1 GCA_027008705.1 Sedimenticola sp.
TACGAAGATCAGCAAGACGTTGCCACCATCTGGCAGATTCAGGCGAGCTTCGCGATGGGCAACAACGTCATCAAGGCGGCCTATGGTGAGCACGATTTCGACAACGCCGGCACCGACGACAGCTACGCCATCGGTGTAGATCATAACTTCAGCAAGCGCACCAAGGCGTATCTGCTGTATGCAGGCACCAGCAAGGACGTGAACAACACGGACTTGAGTGGTTTCTCGTTCGGCATTGTTCACAAGTTCTGATCCGGGTTTGTGGAATGAAAAACGGGGCCTTCGGGCCCCGTTTTTTTTTGCTGCATTTCCGGGCCGGCATCAAGCTGGCAAGTCAGCCGCAAATCGGGGCTGGGCTATGCCGGGAGAACGGTTCGCGTGCCCTCCGGCGTGCCAAGCAGCAGTACATCGGCTGGCCGGTGCGCGAACAGGCCGACGGTGACGATGCCGGCGATGTCGTTCAACTGGGTTTCGAGCTTGTTTGGTTCCATGATCTTGAGATGGTGTACATCAAGGATCAGGTTGCCGTTGTCGGTTACGAATCCTTCCCGCAGTGCCGGCGTTCCACCGATTTTGACCAGTTCGCGAGCCACATAGCTACGCGCCATCGGGATGACCTCGATCGGCAGCGGGAACGCGCCGAGGATGTCAACCAGCTTGCTTTCGTCCGCAATGCATATGAATTTCTTGCTCGCCGCGGCAACGATCTTCTCGCGCGTCAAGGCTCCGCCTCCGCCCTTGATCAGGCTGAGCTGGTGGTTGGCTTCGTCGGCGCCGTCGACATACACCTCGATCTCGCCCGCGGCGTTCAGATCGATGACCTCGATGCCATGCGCCTTCAAGCGTTCGGTCGAGGCCTCCGAGCTGGATACCGCGCCATCGAATCGATGCTTGATTTCGGCGAGGAAGTCGATAAAGAAATTGACCGTCGACCCGGTGCCGACGCCGATGATGCCGGAGTCAGGCAGGTACTCCAGCGCGGCGCGCGCGGCTTCTTTCTTCATGTCGTCTTGGTTCATGCTTACCTCTAGGCTGTGATGAGTGATCTCTGGCGAATGGGCGGAAGGTTGTTGCGTGGCCGCAACTCTTGGCGAGGGCGTTGCCAATATGCAAATAGGTGTCGCATTTTTGAGGAAAACGACTTATACTGTCAGGCGACATCGAAACATGACCTTCTATTGATATAAATTATCGGAGTCTGCAATGAAAAAGCAATTGGTTTCTCTGGCGGTGGCTGCCGCTCTCGCGTCTCCCCTGGCCGCGCAGGCGGGTACCCAGATCTATGGCAAGCTGCACGTCTCGATCGACGATCGTCAGGACGACAGCAACGCTACCGACGGCTGGGATGTGGTCAGCCGCGCAAGCCGTATCGGCTTCAAGGGTGTCGAGGATCTGGGCGGCGGCCTGAAGGCCATCTGGAAGCTGGAATTCCAGATCGCAATGGCGGATGCCGATGGCAGCGTTGGTGGTGAGTCAGGTAACACTCTGGTCAAGTCTCGTAACATGTACGTCGGTTTTGCCGGTGGTTGGGGTACCTTCCTGTACGGTCGCCACGATACCCCATTCAAGATCTCGACCGGTCGTCTGGACAAGTTCGTCGATACCCTGGCGGATTACAATGGTCCTCTTGGTCCTGGTTTCCAGGACATCCGCGCCGACAACGCGATCGCCTATATCAGCCCGAGCTTTGCCGGCCTGACGATTGCCGCGGCCATTGTGCCGGCGGGCAACACCACCTTGTCCCGTAACAGCACGACCGTGCTTGATACCTCGGGTCAGCCGGTCACTATCGATCAGGGTCCCCAGGGAAATCCGGATTCGGATGGCTTGGCCGATACCTACTCGATCGCGCTGATGTATAGCAATGGTCCGCTGTATGCCGCTGCGGCTTATGAAACGCTGGATCAAGAGCTGCTGAGCACGACGGCAACGGATAGCGCGGACAAATGGCGCCTTGGTGCTGGTTTTACGCTGGGCGCCTTCGATGTGGGTTTGATCTACGAAGATCAGCAAGACGTTGCCACCATCTGGCAGATTCAGGCGAGCTTCGCGATGGGCAACAACGTCATCAAGGCGGCCTATGGTGAGCACG
>JALVEB010000174.1 GCA_027008705.1 Sedimenticola sp.
CGTGAGGCCTCGACGCCGGAGGTGCGACCGAGACTGGTGATCCGCTATACGACGAATTGACCGAGTGGCCGGGAAGGTATCGCCTCTCAAGCCCGACAGGCAGTTGGCCGCCTGCCGGGCTTGACTAGTACGTCACGCCAGATCAGCCCTTGCCAACACCCGTGAGATTATATACTCGCTTTTTAAACAGGCCCGGAGCTTCCTGATACCAGTTTTTCCACGCCTGAATGGGCGCGAGGAACGGCCTCGAAAAACGGAAAATTCATGGGCGACGCGTATCAATCCGGATCAACCAGACCGGAACTTCATCTGCGCAACGATCTTCTGGTGCCCGATTTGGCCGGCTGGCGTCGTGAACGGCTGCCAGCGATACCGGAAACGGCTTGGTTCGAACAGGAGTCCCGATCGAACCCGCGAGGTCCTGTCACCATCCGTCGTTCGGCGCTATCGGGTTTCCGCTTGATTCGCTATGGGCTTGAGCCTGCGCTGATCCATCCGCGGTTCCGTCTGAAATCGCCCATGGTTTCTTGGGTGTGGGTTGCGCTCGGGTCGTGACGCGTGGAGATTCGGCCTTTATCCTGTCATCAATCTGTAACACGGCTGTCATAGTCTGGTCATTCCGGTTACGGAGAATGCCTGTCATCGCATTCTTCGTTGGACTACTGGAGTTATCACGACTATGAAGAAGTTTTCCTCTCCGTTGTTTTCCGCGCTGGTCATCGGGCTGGCCGGCGTTTCCAATGCCCAGGCTGCCGGGCGCGATACGATCAGTATCGTCGGTTCTTCCACCGTCTATCCGTTTGCCACGGTGGTGGCCGAGCGTTTTGGCAAGATGGGGCATCCGACGCCGAAGATCGAGTCGACCGGCTCGGGCGGCGGGATGAAGCTGTTTTGCAAGGGGACAGCGTTGTCGACGCCGGATATCACCAATGCCTCTCGCCGAATCAAGAAGAGCGAGTATCAGACCTGCCACAAAAATGGGCTAACCGGGATCACTGAGGTCAAAATCGGTTATGACGGCATCATCGTCGCGAATTCGAAGGCGGCGCCGCGCTTCAAACTCACGCGGCGGGATTTGTTTCTTGGTTTGGCGCGGCAGGTGCCGGCCCCGGACGGTTCGCACAAGCTGGTGGCGAACCCGTACAAGACCTGGCGTCAGGTCGATCCGAACTTGCCGAACGAGCCGATCGAAGTGCTTGGGCCTCCGCCGACCTCGGGTACGCGCGATGCCTTTGCCGAGTTGGCGATGGAAGGCGGTTGCAAGAGCTTTCCCTGGATCAAGGCGATCAAGCACCACGACAAGAAGCGTTACAAGGCGATCTGCCACGGCATGCGCGAGGATGGAGCCTATATCGAAGCCGGTGAGAACGACAACCTGATCGTGCAGAAGCTGGAAGCCAATCCCAGGGCGCTCGGCGTGTTCGGTTACAGCTTTCTGGAGCAGAACGAGGACCGCATCCAGGGCTCGCTGATCGATGGGGTGGCCCCGGAGTTTGAATCGATCTCGGATGGCAGCTATCCGGTCTCGCGTCCGTTGTTCTTCTATGTGAAGCATGCGCATGTCGGCAAGGTGCCGGGGATCCGCGCCTATGTGCAGGAGTTCACTACCGAAGCGGCCATCGGCGATGACGGCTACCTGGTCGATAAGGGGTTGATTCCGATGTCAGCGCAAGAACGCGCCACGGTGCGGCGTGATGCCCGCGCGTTGAAGAATCTGGAGCTCTGATTGACTGCCCAGGACGCCGCCGGGTTGGCTTGCGGGCCGCCCCGGCGGCTTTTTCGGGGCACGGTGGGAAACGATGAACTCGACGACGCTGATTCTTGTACTGATCGGGCTGACGGGGTTCGGCTTCGTGGTGGGCCGTCGTCGCGCACTGGCGGCGGTGCGCGCGCGGGGAGTTCACCGTCGCGAGTTGCATTCTTTGCCGGTTCACTACGGCTATCTGGCGGCGGCTTGGGCCGGGCTGCCGGCCTTGATTCCGCTGGTGCTGTGGACCGCATTGGAATCACCCGTGCTGGATCGCTTGTTGGTGGCGCATTTCCCGGAGGCTTATCGGGAGATGTCTTCCGAGCAGCTT
>JALVEB010000175.1 GCA_027008705.1 Sedimenticola sp.
CGTCCTCATCGAGCGCCGCTTCTTCGCCCTCGGGATGAGCTTGCGCCAGGCGCGCCGTCGATTCGCGTGGCGGTCGATTGGAAAGCCGGTCTTGCAATGTGGTCAGGGCTTCGCGCGCCATATCCAGAATGCGGGTGTCGTCGCGCCGCCCCTCCGAGACCGCTTCCATGAAGTAATCCAGCGAAGTGATCGCGTCCGCCAGCAGTTCGACCTCGCGCGGCGCGGCCTGCGTGGAAGGATCCAGCAGGGCTTCGTCGACCAGGCGGGCCGCCTCGTCGAACAGTTCCGCGGCGTCGTTCATGTCCAGCACGCGGTGCGCCCCGGCGACCCGGTGCAGCAGGCCGGGCGTGGCCGCAACGTCTTCATAGCGCTCGGCATTGACGAGGAAGCCGCTGATGGCTTCCTTGACCCGCGCCATCTCCACAATCGCCTCCGACAATGTCGCGTTCAGCAAGCCATTGAACTCTCCGTCACTAAGCGAAAGATGAGGCCGGCCCTCGGAATCATCGGGGACCGGCGGCTCGCTCTGCTCATCGATCAAGCGGGAAACGGAGGCTTCGACAAAGAGGATATCGCTGGCGACATCCATCAGGCGGCTCTCATCCACGTCTTTCGCCGCGGCCATCGCCGCGAGTTCGTCCGCCTGCTGGATCAGACGGGAACGCAGGCGGCCCTGGCCCAGCATACCCAGGGTATCCGCAACCTTGTGCAACGGCCCGGCGAGGGCTTCCAGTTGCGCATAGCTGCGACTCCCGCCACGGATGAAGAGGTCGAGCACGTCCTTGATGTGCAGCAGGTCGGCATTGAGGGCTTCCTGCACGGCGCCATAGAGTTCGGAGCCAGGAGTGGCCGAGACCCGCGATGCGTCTGCCTCGTTCAGATAGGCGTGATCCAGGGCAAAATCCTCGCGAACCTCCTGGATCAAGGGATCATCCGATACCGCTTGGGCAATATAGTAGAGTTGATTCTTCAACAAATCGGCCGGGGGATCGGCCTGAAAGGCTTCTTCCCCCACATCGAGCAGGCGTTTCAATTGCCGATCGATCTGTCCAACGAGCTGCTTGACCGCGATCGAGGACTCGATGCTGCCCTCCCGCACGCCCGCCACCAGGGCCTGGAACACCCGCAGGGTGCGCCGACCCAGCGGGGTTTCCGCGGCATCATGGATGCTCGCCAGCACCTCGGCCACAACGTCCAGCCCCTTGTCGGCACCCGGTGAACGCAGGAAGTTGAGCACTCCTTTCAACAAGCGTGGGCGCAAGCGACGCGTCACCTCCCGCGCCGTTCCGGCAACCACCTCACCCGCCGGAGCCGCCTTCAGCTTGGCTTCGAACTCCGGTATGAACACCGCATGCTCGGACAGCAGCGGCGCGTCCCGCACGGCGCGCATGTCGTTGAGCATCGACAATACGCCCAGGGGCACATCCAGCGCGCCATGCTCCAATCTGTCCAGGTATTCCGGAAGTTGGATCAGCGCCAACATCAAGGCTTCGGCCGCGGCCTCCTCGTCCCTCACCTCGCCTTCCGCCAGGGCCGAAGCCACCTCGGACATCTCTTCACTGAGCAGCGCGGCGCCATGCAATTCGAGCATGACGAGGATGCCATGAACCTGTTTGATACCCTTGGTGGTCGAGGCGATCAGGCGTTTGTCGCCATCACCTTCAACGTATTCCTCGAGAGCGCGCTGCGCTACCTTCAGCACCGCGGTCAGTTCGCTGCGCACCCATTTCAATGCGCTGGGATCTTGGCGACTAGTCTCTGTCATGCTTTCCGTTCTCGGAATGAAGCGAATTCAATACGGTGGCAAACTGCAAAAACGACGCCTTTCGCTGCCGGCTCCCCCGCAACCAGCACGCCCACAAGGCGCGTATCGAGAGCGGCTCGCGTGGTTTCCGCAGCTCCCCCCCATCGGATGCCCGATCCACGTTCCCAATTCAGGAGAAAAAACCGCGCGCGACAGCGCTTCCCCATACTCACTCGGGCAGGCGGAACCGGGTTACCGAATGCTGAAGATCGTCCGCCAGTTCAACCAGCTCTCCCAGCGAGGCGGCGGTCTGCTGCGTGCCTTCCGACGTCTGGGCCGTGATTTCCTGGATGACGTTCATCGTCTGGACGATATCCGCGGCTTGTCCCGACTGTCGCTGCGCGGAACTGGCGATACGCGAGGTGATCTCCGAGAAACGGATCGATACCTGCTCGATCTCGTTGAGCGCTTCACCCGCATCCTCGGCGAGACGCGCGCCGCTGACCACACCCGCGGTACTCGCCTCCATCGAACTGACGGCTTCGTTGGTGTCCGCCTGAATCGTGCGCACCAGCGCTTCGATCTGCTTGGTCGCGTTACTCGATCGTTCCGCCAGGCGCTGTACCTCATCGGCAACCACGGCGAAACCACGACCCGCCTCGCCCGCCATTGCCGCCTGCATGGCCGCGTTCAGCGCAAGGATATTGGTCTGGTCGGCAATATCGTCGATCAATTCGACGATATCACCGATCTGTTGGGAACTCTCGCCAAGACGCTTGATTCGCTTCGAGGTCTCTTGAATCTGCTCGCGAATGCTTTCCATGCCCTGGATGCCCCGCCGCACGGTATCCGCGCCCTTCGCGGCGATGTCCACCGATTGCCCGGCCACCTCGGCCGATTCGGTGGCATCGGCCGCCATCTCGTCGATCGCGGTCGCCATCTCGTTGATGGAATCGGTGGCCAGGGCGATCTGGTCGGCCTGATTGTCACTGGCCTCCGCCAGGTGGATGGCGGTCGCGCGGGTTTCCTGCGCCGATCCGGAGACCTGCTCCGAGGTCCGGTTGATGGTCGTCACCAGTCCACGCAGCTCGTCGATCGCCGAGTTGATCGAATCGGCGATCGCCCCGGTGATGTCTTCGGAAACGCTGGCACTGACGGTCAAATCGCCATCCTCGAGGTCACCGATCTCATCCAGCAGCCTGCGGATCGCCTCCTGGTTGCGCTGATACTGTTCGGCGGCCTCAGCCTCTCTGCGTTTCGCGGCCCGGGTAATCAGGAATCCCAACCAGATCAGCAGCGCCAACGCCAGCATGCCGAGACCGATGATGGCTTCCTGTCCGATCTTGTAGCCGGCCACATCGATTTTTCCGACCCGCTCACCAACCGCGCGATCGAGTTGCGCCAAGGCTTTGTCGAGCTCATCGGAGATTTCGCCAACCTTCTGCGAGGTTTCCAACGCCGGAAGAATCGACGGGGTCAGGGCGATGATTTCCTCCGCGTTGTCCTTTACCGTGGTGAACAATACCGCGATTTCCCGTAATACGGAGCGCGCATCGGGGATATCCACCTTGCGGATACCCATGCGCTTGTCGCCCTTGATCATGCCTTCGAGCACACGCCCGAACTCGTCGGCATCCTGACTGAACTGGTCGATCGCGAGCGCGGTTTCCGCTCCGCCGTTCAGAACCTTGCCGACATTGTTCTCGATGCGTTGCGCCAACATCGCCTGACGCGCGGCGATCCCGACCTGATCGGGCGGCGCATCATGCTTTACCAAGGTCTCGACCACTTCGTCGGTATAAGCCTGGAGCTGAGGACTCAGTTCGGTGATCACCGAAACGTACTCGCCAATCGAAAGGATCGGCTTCTCCGCGCCGAGCACCTGATCGACTACCTCGCGCAAGGCAAGCCATGTGTTTTCGGCATTGCGATACTCGGTTTTCAACTCCTTGGGCAATGGAGGAAGCCCAACCTTGGGGTCACCCTTCTTGATCTCCTTCAATAACTTCTCATATTCCTCTTTCCCCTTGCGCAGGCGCTGGAAGGTGTCTTTGTCGCCGGAAGCACTGGAAAGCGCGTATTTTGCGATCCGCTCGCCAAGCACCCGCTGCTCCTGGATACGCGCCTTATAGCCATCGGCGTGCTGTTGCGCTTTAGAAAAATAGATGAACGCCGCCAATGCGGAAACAATCGTCAGCAATAGAAGCAACGATACAATGCCGATGATTTTGTTGCCTTTGCGGTCTTGAACCGTCTTTTTTGCCATAGTGGGGGTTAGCTCCGTATATCAGCGGGTTGGTCGAATGGCGTTCAAGCCAGTCTCGGTAAACAGGCCCTTTCCGCGTAAGGGACTATAAAACGTTGCGAACAAAAAGATCCTTGCTCTCGCCACAAAAAAGACATCAGGGTATCCGTCATCTTCATCATTCGGCGGCAGGCGGAACAAGCAACACAGGCACCAGCCGCGACTCACGCGCGGCTCAGCGAAACCGAACCGCGATGCCTCGGTCACCCGCTCATACGGCTGCCATCTGGAATTCCGCGCTACCGATCAAGCCACGCAGGTTCAATACGAAAAAGCGCTCGCGCCCGGCCTCGAACTGCGCATCGATATAAGGCGAAAGCGAGGCCGGCGGGTCGACCGCGGGACCACGCGCATCCCGCGCGAAATGCCGCATGCCACCCACCTCGCGAACCAACAGGCCGATGGATCCGCCGTCATCACGGATGATCAGCACCCGCGTCCTTCGTCCCCGTTTGACGGGGCGGTCGAAAAAAAACGCTTCCATGTCGATGACCGGAAGAATGTTGCCGCGCACATTGGCGATGCCCGCCACCCACGGGCGAATCCCTGGCACCATGGTCATCTCCGGCGGATGATCGAGGATCTCGGCGACGTCCTCCAGCGGCGTGACCACGGAAACCTCGCCAACACGGTAGATCAGGCCATCCCAACTGGTGGTCTGCTGATGCAATACCGGCAACTGCTCGGCCGCCCGCCAGGCCTTGCGCTCGATATCCGCCAGCAATGCCAATACATCGCCACACCCGACCTCGCTGCCGGCGCTATTATTCGTCAAAGACATTCGCGACCTTTTCCAACAACAGACTGGCATCCACGGGCTTTACCAGATAGTCCCTCGCCCCCTGACGCAAACCCCATTCCCGGTCGGTTTCCTGATCCTTCGTGGTAACCATGATCACCGGGATATCCGAGGTGCTTTTACCTCGCCTCAGCTTGCGAGTCGCCTGGAAACCATTCATCCCCGGCATCACGACATCCATCAATACCAGATCGGGATGCAGACGATCAGCTTCCGCCACCCCTTCTTCTCCGCTACTGGCGATCGAAACCTCGACTCCCGCGCGTTCGAGAATCTTGCGCAAAACATGGGCCTGGGTCGCGGAATCATCGACGATGAGCACGCGCTTTCCCGCCACGCTTTCACATGAAATGCTCGACGCTTTCTTTGACCTCTTTCCGAATAGCCGTTTCATCGTTTCGCTCAGTCTGCCTGCTTATTCGGCGGTTGCGGTATGTTTATGGATCGCGGATACCAACTCATCCTTCGTAAAAGGCTTCGTCAGGTATTGCTCGGAACCGACCACGCGGCCTTTCGCACGATCGAACAAGCCATCCTTGCTCGACAGCATGATAACGGGGATCTCGCGGAATTCTTCGTTGCGCTTGATCAGGGCGCAGGTCTGATAGCCATCCAGCCGCGGCATCATGATGTCGACGAAGATCACGTCCGGACGCTGATCCACGATCATCGACAAGGCCTCGAAGCCGTCCGTCGCGGTGATCACCTCGAACCCTTCCTTTTGCAACAGGCTCTCCGCCGTCCGGCGAATCGTCTTGCTGTCATCGATAATCAGCACCTTGACAGCCGACGAACCCTTTTCATTTTCGGTCAATTCACCACCTCGAACGCACTTCCACCCAAACCGACATGATATCGCCGCCATGCCGCTGATTCCACGAACAGAATCCTGATTCTGGAAAATTCATAAATCACTCGCGCACTCGCTTGCTTCCCGATTCCCACAAGAAATTTTCTTCGCCCGCAATCCCCGATACGGATGCTTTCATAAAATTCGTTGTGAAAACAATCTCCTGCACGATCATCACATGAATTCATAAAATTTCCGGGCTATGAAACAGCTATTTTCCGCCCGAGGCATCATGGACGCCGGCCTGACTCGGCTTCACGGTCGTCAATCCCCACAACAACCATTCCTGCATGCCGCCTCGATAGTATTTCAACTTATGCGCGGGATAGCCCTCGGCAAGCAGCCCCCGGATCGCGTGGGGAGACTGCCCACATTCCGGACCATTGCAGAACAATACGAGCACCTTGGCATTGGAGAAGTCCCACTTGTCCGTTTTGTCTCCCGGGTTCCTGAGCCCCCATTCCTCCAGCTTCTTCTCCCACCAGGGGATTTCCCCCCGGGGCACGGCACCGAAGCCCCGCAGGATCTCATCTTTGCGCTCGGGATCCGCGTCCTTGGCGAACAAGGTGAAAGGATAGTTCACCGCGCCGGGTATCGTGCCACGTTTATACCAGGAAGGCGTGCGGGCATCGATCAGTATCCCGGTTCCGTCGCGCAGATCGTTCTCCATGAAATCGAACATCTCGACTTCGCCGATGGTTTCGACACCGGGGGCCGCGTGGGCCGGCTGAAGACAGAACGGAGGGCATTCCCGAACGGTTTTGGCATAGTAACCTTCCAGCTGATAGTTGGGATCCTGCTTCCGCTCAACCTTGATCGAACGACCTTCATGGACCACGAAGATATACGGCTTGCCCAGGGTCAACGGATAACGCGTTTCGGCATGGGCGTTCAGCGAACAGACCACGACGACGAAGAACAGCAGCGTGAATTCCAGCTTACGGGACATTTGAATGGCACCAAATCATTTGCGTTGAGTTAGGGGTACGGGCATCGGTCCATAGAGATCGGTCAGCGCTTGAGGAATCGCTCCATGATCAAGCGACGGGTTCGCGCAATCGAGTGCGAGGTATTGAACTCCACCAGCGCCTCGGCCTTGTCCGACTCCACCAACCTCAGATAGAACGCGTAGCTGCCAGGGTAACGCTCCTGGAGAAACTCCTCGAACTCCCGGCGGGTGGTGAGCTCCTCACCATTGGTCTCACCGCCATGGTCCATCTTCTTTCGAGACGAAGCATCCTGTTCATCGATCTGCCTCGCGACCGCGTCCACCGCTTCGGCGTAGTCGTCCGCCGCCGCATCGACGACGCAGAACCACAATGGCACCGAGACCAACAGAATGTTCACTCTCATCGATTATGAGTCCAATCCGCTCTTCTCCAACCATCCGACGCAACCATGACCGCGATCCATTTCTTCTTCACATGACTGACTGTCGGCTTCAGGAACATCCGCCGTGGCGACGCACGCACATTCCACCCACTGCCTACCATGATTCTTCGAGATCATTCGAGATAACCCGGACCATCCATCGCCTCTTCAAGGAAACAGGCGGGGTTCGCACCAGGCAGGCGGAACGCCAAAGCCGCGCAAAACCGGATCACAGAGTTACTTTAGGTATTATTGTATTATGGAGCTAAGCTAGCAAACCCGCCCATCCCGTGCAACCGTTTCCTGTCCGCCCGATCGAGACGCTACGGCAAGGCATCGACCCCATCACAAAAGGGGAATCTCACGGAAAAAACTGCTAAAGTCGAGCCGATCCCGGAATTGAGGAGAAAAGGTGAGAAGAATCGGCGTGATCATGGATCCTGTCGAGCACATCTCGACGAAAAAAGACAGCACATTCGCGATGATGCTGGAAGCGCAGCGTCGTGGCTGGCAGATCTGGTATATGCAACAGTCCGATCTCCGCCTGGAGAGCGGTCGCGTTTCAGCCCGCGCATCCGTCATCACGGTACATGACGATTCTTCCGACTGGTTCCGACTGGAACCCGCCGCATCCATCCCGCTGGGCCAGCTCGACGCTATCCTGATGCGCAAGGATCCGCCAGTGGATGCCAACTACATCTACTGTACCCAGCTACTCGACATAGCGGCGCGCGATGGTTGCCTCGTCGTCAACCGACCCGCCGCATTGCGCGATCTGAACGAAAAACTCGCCGTGGCCCTTTTCCCGGAACTGGCGCCCGACACACTGGTCGGATACCATCGCGGTGACTTCCGTGACTTCACGATGAAACACCGGGATATCATCCTGAAACCACTCGATGGCATGGGCGGACACTCTATCTTCCGCGCCCGCCATGACGACCCGAACCTCAACGTGATCATCGAAACACTGACCGACAAGGGGCGCAAACCCGCCATGGCTCAAGCCTTCATCCCCGCGATTCAGGACGGTGACAAACGCGTGCTGCTGGTGGACGGCGAGCCCGTGGAATACGCGCTCGCGCGCATCCCGGCGAAAGGGGAAACCCGGGGAAACATCGCAGCGGGCGGCACCACGCGGGCTCAGCCGTTGACCCAATCGGATCGGCGCATCGCCCACGTACTCGGGCCGTTCCTG
>JALVEB010000176.1 GCA_027008705.1 Sedimenticola sp.
GTACTGGGACTGGTATTATGAGGTGGCGGAGCAGACCGAGAAACGCCATCCAGACCATTTCCGGATCTTCGACATCTCCCACCTCAGCAGCCGGGAAGGACAGCGAGCCATCCTCGCATTCTGCGGGTTGCCAGAGGAACAGATGCGGCTCAGCGATGGCATCCATCGCCATAAATCAAGAGTCTGAAGCCGGCTTGCCGCTCCCGCATACGGCAAAGCGTCCGGAACAGGTATCAGGATCTGCCCGCGGGCATCCAGCGCCGTAGCTCCACGGTCAACGGGTGCCGCAAGGCAAAGAGTGCCATCAGCCAGGACACCAGCGCAGCCAGGCTCAAGCCCACAAAACGCAATAATTCACTGGAAACTCCAGCGAGCCATTGGGAAGAAAGCGCTACCGCGCCAGCAACGACGGCGGCGACCACCATGGCCGGAGCGGCCTCACGCACGAACTGAGCCGCATCCAATGCCAAGTGTTTCCTTGCCATGCGAATCACCAGCGCCGCCTTCACCGCCGCGCCAACGATCACCGCAGCGGCAACCGCCAACAGGCTGCCACTCAATAGAAACAGCAGCGCAGCAACCCTCGCTGCTTGCGCCATCGACTGGTAAAACAAAGCTTCTCCCGGACATCCGCGCGCAATCAGCAGTTGATCGAAAAAGATCGTGACCGACAACAACGCGCCCGCGCCACACATCAGCTGTAGTAACGGCACGGAAGCATCCCATTGGCTGCCATAGAGCGTGCGCATCACCTCGGGCGCGGCGATTGCCAGGTAAGAGAAGAACGGCAGCATGAAAATAGCGGCATAATTCACAATGCGGAGATAGATCTTACTCAGATCGCCCTCTCCGCGCCGCGCCTCGGACAGATAGGGCAGCACCACCGGGCGGATTCCCTCGATAAAAGCGTATTCGAACAGCATGAAGGCGCCATAGGCGCGCGAGTAGATGCCCAGCTGGTGCAGACCATGAGCCTTTCCGATCAGCACCTCGCTCAGCGAATCACTGCCCTTGTTGACCATATCCATGGTGCCGACCTTCATGCCGAAACGGAATACTTCGCGCATGCCACGCAGGCCGGGTTTCCAAGGCAAGCCCTTGGGTCGATAGAACAGTGTCAGCAGAATCGTCGTCAGGGTGCTGGCGTTTCCCGACCAGGCAATCGCGAGGTAGCGGGCGCCGAGCCAGGCTGATGTGATTCCGACGACCACACTGGCGAGCGCCGAGGAGATACTGATCACAGCCAGCTTATCGAATGCCATGCGCCGCCGCAGTACCGCATCGCTTACCGCGCCGAACGGAAGCAAAACAAAATTGAGCGCAAGAAAATACAACACCTGCGTCACCCCAGGGTTGGCATAGAAACCCCCGACCCAAGGAGCGATGAGCACAAGCAGAAGACCAATCCCCCAGGAAATCGTCAAGGTCACGGCGAAGGCCGCACGCAGCAGGTCATCGGTGAGTTCGTCCGCCTGCACGATCATCTGGCCCACGCCGAAATTGCGGAACAGATAGCCGATCAAAACGATCGACGCAGCGATGCTGTAGATACCGAAATCCTCGGGCGTCAGCAGGCGGGCGAGCACGATGCTGGCAACCAATCCAAGTCCCATTTCCACATACTTGGAAACGAACGTGATCGCAATATGACGACGAATACCCATCCCGCTGCTAACCTCCTGCCTTACCTGTAGAATCCAAACCAGAAGATATACTCGCCGCCCATGAGTTTTCGGCCACTGCGACCGCTTCCGCGCGCCACGGCGGGGCCTTGCCTGACCCGTAACGAACCGTCCCTTGGAAATGGCTTGTATTGTATACTCGTCGCCGATGAATTTTCGGATTTTCGAGGCCGTTCCTCGCGCCCGTGGGCCAGGCGCGGAAACGGGTCATAGCCTCTTCCATGGCAAGTTGGAGCATGGGGGCGGTCACAGTGGCCGAAAACTCGTGAGCGACGAGTATACCCCGGCATCGCACCCGGCAGGACGACAAATCACCGCTGACGCGCCTTCAACAGGCGCCGCACCACAGGTAAGTGACGCCGGCTTACCTCCACTCCCTCGTCGATGCCATCGAGC
>JALVEB010000177.1 GCA_027008705.1 Sedimenticola sp.
GCGATTCTCGAACAAGGCGAGGCCGTCGATGCGCTGGAGACGCTCAAACAGCGCGGCCTGATCCGGGCGCATGGGATGTCGTCGAAGACCGTCGCCGGCGGACTCGCGGTGGTGGAACAGATGGATATCGTGATGGCTACCTGCAACACCCAGTACAACGAAGAACGTGAAGTGCTCGAAGCGGCGGCACGCCACGGCAAGGGCGTGCTGATCAAAAAAGCTCTGCAAAGCGGGCATGACAGCGACATCGAGAGCGCGATGCGACACGTCTTCTCCCAGCCCGGTGTCGACGCCATCATCGTCGGTACCATCGATCCCGGCCACCTGCGCGAGGACGCGCGCATCGCCGCGCGCGTGCTCGGCGCGTGAGACGGCTCTACAGCGGCCTGTGGTGGCTGGCGCTGCCGTGGGTGGTGCTGCGCCTGTACTGGCGCAGCCTGCGCGCGCCGGATTACCGCAAGCGCATCGCCGAGCGTTTCGGTCTTGCGCCGTTTCGCCTCGCGCGTCCGTCGATCTGGCTGCACGCGGTCTCGGTCGGGGAGACCCAGGCCGCGCAACGCCTGATCCGCGAGTTGCGCGAACGCTGGCCGGAATGCGAGCTGGTCGTCACCACGACCACGCCGACCGGCTCGCGGCGCGTGCGGGAACTGTTCGGCGACAGCGTGCATCACGCCTACCTGCCGTTCGACCTGGGGCCGTTCATCCGGTGCTTCCTGGAACGCGCCCGGCCGGTGCTGACCATCCTGATGGAGACCGAGATCTGGCCGAACCTGATCGACCGCTGCGCGCGCGCCGGGATACCGGTCGCGCTCGCCAACGCGCGGCTGTCGACGCGTTCCGCGCGCGGCTACCGCCGGCTCGGCGGCTTCACCCGCGAGGTATTCTCGCGTCTCGACCTGATCGCGGCCCAGCATCGTGACGACGCCGAGCGTTTCATCGCGCTCGGCGCGCGGCCTCAGGCGGTGCGCGTCACCGGCAGCGTCAAGTTCGATTTCCGCCTTCCCGCCAGCCTGCGTGAACAGGCCGAGGCGATGCGGCGCGGCTGGAATGCGGCCGCGGGCGAAGGCCGCATGGTATGGGTCGCCGCCAGCACCCACGCCGGCGAGGACGAGGTTGTGCTCGCCGCCCACCGACGCATTCTCGCGGCGGTGCCGAACGCCTTGTTGATTCTGGTTCCACGCCACCCGGAGCGTTTCGAACCGGTCGCCCAACTCATCGGACAACAGGGCTTCGTTTTCCAGCGTCGTTCCGCCGGCGGCGCGGTGACCGCCGGGACCCAGGCCTACCTCGGCGACACCATGGGCGAACTGCCCTTGCTGATCGCTGCGTCGGACGCGGTATTCGTCGGTGGCAGCCTGATCGAGCGCGGCGGCCACAACGTGCTCGAGCCGGCCGCGCTCGGCGTTCCGGTCTGCTTCGGCCCCCACATGTTCAACTTCGAGGTCATCTCGCGTATGTTGCTCGACGCCGACGCGGCGGCGGTGGTCCACAACCGCGACGAACTGGCCGCGACGATCACCACCTGGCTTACGGACGCCAGTATCCGCGCGCGCATCGGCGAGAACGCCCGCCGCGCGGTCGAACGCAACCGCGGCGCGCTGGAGGCGCTCTTAACCTTGCTCAATGCATCGATCGATTGCCGGCGCGATAATCGCGCCGCTTCGAACGAACGGAAAAATCCACCATGACCCAGACTCCCATGCCAATGCATACCGACCCCAACGAAACCGTCCAACGCCACCTGGTATGGCGCGGCTGGCTGCGACTCGCCCATTGGTCGATGGCGGCGGGCACCCTGGCCCTGCTGTTCACCGGCTGGCTGATCGCCAACGCGCCGAGCGTTGCGGATCACGCGGTACAGGATCACTACCTCGCCGCCTACCTGCTGCTCGGCGGCCTTGGGCTGCGCCTGTGGCTGCTGCTGCGAGGCGGCGAAGTCGAGCGCTTCAAAACCCTGCTGCCGGATCTCACGCGCACCCATGTCATGAAGGATATGGTTCGCTTCTACATCAGCTTCGGGCGCATGCCGTTGCCGCGCTGGTACGCTCACAACCCGCTGTGGGGACCGGTCTATCTGTTGTTGCTGCTGGCCTTGGTGATGGTCGCCGCAACCGGCTTCGCGCAGCAGCAATGGCCGATCGTATACGGCTTCTATCTACCCAGCATGCACCGTTGGTGGGCCGACGCGATTGGCCTCTTCGTCATCGCCCACCTGCTCGCGGTGGTGCTGCATGACTGGAAGGGCACCGCCTGTGATGTTTCCGCAATGCTCAGCGGATACCGTATCTTCGTCATAAAGCGCATCGACCCCGAAGAGATCGTCGGCACCCAGCGGATCTCCGTGGAGCAGATCGCGCGTCCATCATCGCGTGATCCGGACTGAGTTCCCTGTCGGGTGGTTATGGGAGCCGGATTGGGAATCAGGGCGAAAGCCCCGGAGCCGTCACCGTCCTCTGTCGCGTAGCATACCCGTCGTCTATGAATTTTCGGCCACTGCGACCGTCCCTCGCGCCCGTGGGTCAGGCGCGGAAATGAGTCATAGCCCATTCTGTGGCGAGTTTCCGCAACGGCGCCCACGGGCGCGAGGGACGGTCTCGAAAATGCGAAAATTCATAGGTGTCAAGGGCCGTTTCGATGGAACGCTTGCAGTGGCCCGAAAGCTGTTGCCCAGGCTTTCCGACGAAGAGATCGTCGAGATGACCGGCCTGAGAACCGACCTGATCCGCCAGTTGCGGCGCGAAAACAAGAACGCCTGAGGCGGCGTGACGATGGCCGCCGCGCGGGCGGGAGTGCGCCTGCGTGCGACAGTCTGCTACCCTTACCGCATGCGGATACGATTCACCAAGATGCACGGTCTCGGTAACGATTTCGTCGTCATCGATGCCATCCACCAGACGCTGACGATAGACGCGGAAACCGCGCGTCATATCGCGGACCGGCGCTTCGGCGTCGGTTGCGACCAGATTCTGCTGGTCGAGTCGCCGCGCTCGGCGACGAGCGATTTCCACTATCGCATCTTTAATGCCGATGGCTCGGAGGTCGAGCAATGCGGCAACGGCGCGCGTTGCTTCGCGCGTTTCGTGCGCGAGCAGGGGCTTAGTGACAAGGCGGTGCTGCGCGTCGGCACTGCCAGCGGCGAGATTACGCTGTATCATGAGGCGGGCGGGCAAGTGCGCGTGAACATGGGGGCGCCGGTATTGGAGCCGGCGCGAATTCCGTTCATCGCCGAGGCCCAGGCGCCTCTTTACGAACTCGAGGTCGATGATGAGACCCTGAGTATCGGCGCCTTGTCGATGGGTAACCCGCATGCGGTATTGCTCGTCGACGAGGTCGGGCGCGCGCCGGTCGGGCGGCTCGGTCCGCGCATCGAGCATCATCCGCGCTTCCCCCAACGCGCGAATGTCGGCTTCATGCAGGTGATCGATCGCCGTCACATCGCGCTGCGCGTGTACGAGCGCGGCAGCGGAGAGACCCTGGCCTGCGGCACCGGCGCCTGCGCGGCGGCGGTCAGTGGGATGCTGCGCGGTCTGCTCGACGACGAGGTGACGGTGCGGCTTCCCGGCGGCGAACTTATGGTAAGGTGGGATCGGCATGCCCAGAAAGCGCCGGTCTGGATGACCGGTCCGGCGAGCCGGGTCTTCGATGGCGAGATAACCTTATGACTACAGCGGAAGACAGCGAGATCGATGTTGCCTTCGAGCAACGCATCGCGGCCTACCTGGCGCGCAATCCCGATTACTTCGAGCGCCACCTCGAATTGCTCGGCGAATTGCGCGTGCCGCATGGCGAGGATGGCGCGGTTTCCCTGGTCGAGAAGCAGATCGCGGTGTTGCGCGCGCAGCTGGAAGAGACCCGCGTCCAGCTTTCCGAGCTGATCGAGGTCGCGCGCGACAATGACCAGCATGCACGTCGGCTGCACGAGCTGACCCTGCAACTGATTCAAGCGCGCGATCTGGACGAGGCCAAGGCGGTCATCGAGGACGAATTGCGAGGCCGCTTCGATGTCGAGTCGGTGGCCTTCCGCCTGTTCAGCGATACCCTGGATACGCCGGCGGGCGGACTCGACGAAGAGCAGGGCGCCCTGCTCGCGAGCTTCCAGGACCTGCTCGATCGCGCCCAGCCGGTGTGCGGCCGGCTGCGTCGCGTGCAACTGACCAGCCTGTTCGGAGAACAGGCCGAGAGGGTTCGCTCGGCGGCGCTGTTGCCGCTGAAGGCCGATGGGCTGAGCGGGATTCTGGCGCTCGGCAGCCATGACGAAAACCGTTTCCATTACGGCCAGGGCACCGATCTGTTGAAGCAGCTCGGCGATGTCGTCAGCCAAGTCCTCGCGCGCGCGCGCGACCGCGCTTGAACGATCCCCTGGTCACGGCCTTTCTGGAATGGCTGCGTGTCGAGAAACGGGCTTCCGCTCATACCCTGGCGGCGTACCGTCGCGATCTCGAGGCCGCCGCCGGTTGGCTGCGCGAGCAGGGGATCGCCGCGTGGCATGATTTCAATGCGCGTCACGCGCGCGCCCATGCCGCCGCCTGCCACCGGGACGGGCTCTCCGGGCGCTCGATTCAGCGCCGCCTGTCGGCGTTGCGTTCCTTCTATGCTTGGTTGCAACGCGTCGGACAGGTCGCCAGCAACCCGGTGAGCGGCGTGCGCGCGCCCCGCGCTCCGCGCAAACTGCCCGATGCGCCGAGCGTCGACGCGCTGGCCGCGTTGCTCGACCAGACGAGCGACGATCCGCTGGTGCTGCGCGATCTGGCGATGATCGAGCTGTTTTACTCCAGCGGCTTGCGGCTTGCGGAACTGGCCTCGCTGAATCTGGACGATCTGGCCGGCGGGGAGAGCCTGTTGCGGGTCGTTGGCAAGGGCGCCAAGACCCGCCTCGTGCCGGTCGGACGCAAGGCGCGGGAGGCCCTGGAGCGCTGGCTCGTGGCGCGCGCCGGTCTGGCCACGGACGGCGAGAAGGCGTTGTTCGTCAGCCGCCGCGGCGGCCGCCTGAGTCATCGTGCGATCCAACAGCGCGTGGCCGCCACCGCGGCCCGCCTCGGGCTGGATGGGCATCTGCATCCGCACCAGTTGCGACATTCCTTCGCCACCCATCTGCTCGAATCCTCCGGCGACCTGCGAGCGGTGCAGGAATTGCTCGGACATGCGGATATCGGCACCACCCAGATCTACACCCATGTCGATTTCCAGCAACTCGCGCGGGTATACGATAGCGCCCACCCGCGCGCGCGGCGCAAGCCCGGTCCGCCGGGCGAATGAGCGCGCCACGCCATTCAGGTATACTCGTCGCCCACGAACACAAAGGGTGGCCATGGTGGCCGAAAATCCGTGGGCGACGAGTATCCAATCCGCAGTTGGCAACCGGGGATCGCAATGTTCAAAGGCACGACAATTCTTTCCGCGCGGCGCAACGGCGTCGTCGTGATTGGCGGCGATGGTCAGGTCAGCATGGGCAACACCGTGATGAAGGCCACCGCGCGTAAGGTGCGGCGGCTCTACAAGGATCGCGTCATCGCTGGTTTCGCGGGCGCCACGGCGGATGCCTTCACCCTGTTCGAGCGCTTCGAGGGCAAGCTCGAGAAGCATCACGGCCAGTTGGTGCGCTCGGCCGTGGAGATGGCCAAGGACTGGCGCACCGACCGCATGCTGCGTCGCCTCGAAGCGCTGCTGTGCGTGGCCGATGCCAGGGCCTCGTTGATCATCTCCGGTACCGGTGACGTGATCGAGCCGGACGACAATCTGATGGCGATCGGTTCCGGCGGCCAATTCGCGCTTTCGGCGGCGCGCGCGCTGCTCGATAACACGGATCTCGGCGCGCGCGAGATCGTCGAGAAGGGGCTCGCCATTGCCGCCGATATCTGCATCTACACCAACCACAACCTTGTCATCGAAGAGCTGACGAGCGAGGACTGAGGCGCCATGTCGGAGATTACCCCCCAACAGATCGTTGCCGAGCTGGACAAGCACATCATCGGCCAGCGGGCGGCCAAGCGCGCGGTCGCCATCGCCTTGCGCAACCGCTGGCGGCGCGCCAACGTCGATCCGGCCCTGCGCCCTGAGATCACGCCGAAGAACATCCTGATGATTGGCCCGACCGGGGTCGGCAAGACCGAGATCGCGCGGCGTCTCGCGCGCCTCGCCAACGCCCCTTTTCTCAAGGTGGAGGCGACCAAGTTCACCGAGGTCGGCTATGTGGGGCGCGATGTCGAATCGATCGTCCGCGATCTTGCCGATGCGGCCTTCAAGATGGTGCGCGAGCAAGCGCTCGAGGAGGTGCGCGAGGCGGCGCGCGCGGCGGCCGAGGAACGCATCCTGGATGTTCTGTTGCCGCTGCCTTCGAGTTTTGCCGAGGAGAGCGAACCCCCGCCCAGTGGCACCCGCGTGAAATTCCACGACAAGCTGCAGGCCGGCGAGCTGGACGACAAGGAGATCGAGATCGAGGTCAGTGCGCCGCAGCTCGGCGTCGAGATCATGGCCCCGCCGGGCATGGAAGAGATGACCAGCCAGTTGCAGGGCATGTTCCAGAGCCTCGGCGCCAGCCGCAGCCGCCCACGCAAACTGAAGATCCGCGAGGCGTTGAAACTGCTGACCGAGGAGGAGGCCGCCAAACGGATTGACGAAGACGATCTGAAACTGCGCGCGATCGAGCAGGTGGAACAGCAGGGGATCGTGTTTCTCGACGAGATGGACAAGGTCGCCAGCCGCGCCGAGTACGGCGGCGCTGATGTCTCGCGCGAGGGCGTGCAGCGCGATCTGCTGCCGCTGGTCGAGGGCTGCACCGTATCCACCAAGCATGGCATGGTCAAGACCGACCACATCCTGTTCATCGCCTCTGGCGCTTTCCACCTGGCCAAGCCATCGGATCTGATACCGGAACTGCAAGGCCGCCTGCCGATCCGCGTCGAGCTGGATGCCTTGTCAGCCGGCGATTTCGAACGCATCCTGACCGAACCGGATGCCTCGCTGACCGAGCAATACATCGCGCTGCTGGCAACCGAGGGCGTGACCCTGGAGTTCGCCGACGACGGCATCGCGCGCATCGCCGAGATCGCCTGGCAGGTCAACGAGCGCACCGAGAACATCGGCGCGCGGCGCCTGCATACCGTGCTCGAACGCCTGCTCGACGAGATCTCTTTCTCGGCGAGCGAGTTCCAGGGCGAGACCCTGGTGATCGACGCGGCCTATGTCGACAAGCAACTCTCCGAGTTCGTCACCGACGAGGATCTGAGCCGGTTCATACTTTGAATCATCGTAACTACTCAGCGGGTAGTTACCATAAATCCACTTGAGGTAACGCATGTCCAGACCCACCCCGACAGAACTGAATCTGCACCGCGCCTCGAAGGTGCTGGAGATCACCTTCGACGACGGCGCCCATTTCAACCTGCCGTGCGAATTCCTGCGCGTTTACTCGCCCTCGGCCGAGGTCATGGGGCATACCCCGGATCAGCGCAAGCTCGAGGTCGGCAAGGAAGATGTCACCATCGAACGCATCGAGCCGGTCGGCAACTACGCCGTCTGCCTGCATTTCGACGACGGCCACAACACCGGTATCTTCTCGTGGGAGACCTTGTATAAAATGGGGAAGAATCAAGAGGCCATGTGGCAACAGTACCTCGAAGACCTGAAGGCCGCCGGGCACAAGCGCAAGGAAACGGCCAACTGATGCCGCCAGGCTGTGGACCCGATCGAGCGCGGTGGATCGGGCAGCGCCGCAGCCGGTTCCGCAGTACCTGAACCGGCCTGCGAAGGTAGAGACGCGCAAGTGTGTCAATTGGCTGGGTAGTTACATTGTAACTACTCAGCCCACTTCAAATTCGCCGGGTAACTGCCCAGATTGCCCCTGAAGTAAATGACCATTTTCGAACGCAGAAATGGCGGATTTCAGGGGTAAGCTGAGTAGTTACGATACATTTAAACCAGAGCGCTTTCCGGGGAGAGCCGTCATGGAGAAGCAAGACACCACTCATTTCGGTTTCAAAACCGTGCCGATCGAAGAGAAAGCCGAGCGGGTGCGCGGGGTATTCGACTCGGTGGCGAGCCGCTACGACATCATGAATGACCTGATGTCCTTCGGCGTGCATCGGCTGTGGAAGCGGATCGCGGTCGAACTCTCCGGGGTGCGGGCCGGCCAGCGCGTGCTCGACCTGGCCTCTGGCACCGGTGACCTGGCGGCGCGCTTCGCCAATCTGGTTGGCCCGGAGGGACGGGTGGTGATGTCCGACATCAACGCCGCGATGCTCGAACAGGGCCGCCGCCGGATGCTCGATGAAGGGCTGGTCGGCAATGTTGAATTCACCCTGATCGATGCCGAGCATATCCCCTTTGCGGACAACCGCTTCGATTGCGTGAGCATCGGTTTCGGCCTGCGCAACGTCACCGACAAGCAACAGGCGTTGAACGAGATGTATCGCGTGCTGCGTCCGGGTGGGCGAGCGCTGGTGCTGGAGTTCTCGCATACCAATGTGGCGCCGCTGAAAGCCGCCTATGATCTCTACTCGTTTCGCCTGTTGCCGCTGATGGGCAGGCTGGTCGCCAACGATGCCGACAGCTATCGTTATCTCGCCGAGTCGATTCGCATGCATCCCGACCAGGAAACCCTGAAGCAGATGATGGAGCAGGCCGGTTTCGAACAGTGTGATTACCATAATCTGACCGGTGGCATCGTCGCGATCCACCGCGGCTATAAGCTCTGATTGGCATGTCCACCGAATCCCTCATCCTCGCCGCCATCGAGACCGCGTTCAATCGCGCCTTGGCGCTCGATCCCTACAGCCGCGAGCGGCTTGCCGGGCTGCACGGCAAGGTCATCGGCATCGAGCTGATCGAACTCGGCTGGCCGCTCTATTTCATCCCCGGCCCCAGCCGCACCCTGGTGCAGCGCCATATCGAAAGCGAACCCGACGCGCTGCTGCGCGGCACCCTGTCCGGGTTTCGCAAGCTGGCTTCCGGCGCCGACAAGACCGGCCCGTTGTTCGGCGGCGGGGTCGAGTTGCTGGGCGACACCCGCGTCGCCCAGCGCTTCGGTGAGATCCTCGCCGACCTCGACCTGGACTGGGAAGAGGCCCTGTCGCGGCTGCTCGGCGATCCGCTGGCGCATGCCATCGGCTCCAGCGCGCGGCGTCTCGGCGCCTGGTTCGGCGAGCGCGCCGGGAATGCGCGCGAGGATATCGCTGAATACCTGCGCGAGGAATTGCGCGTCACCCCGAACCGTTTCGAGGTCGAGGAGTTCCTGCGTGGCGTCGATGAACTGCGCGAGGCGGTGGATCGCCTCGAAGCCCGCGTGAATCACCTCGAACAGCGCCGCAAGCCCGTAGCCGATGCGTGAACTGGCGCGGCTGTTCTACATCAACTGGGTGTTGTTGCGCCACGGCCTCGACGAGGTGGTGCTCGCCACCCACCTGTTTCGCCCGGTTCGTTTTCTGAAATACCTGTCGCCGTTCTACTGGCGGCGGCGTGGCCGGGAGGTGCCGTTCGGCCTGCGCCTGCGCCGCGCGCTGGAAGACCTCGGCCCGATCTTCGTCAAGTTCGGGCAGATCCTCTCCACCCGGCTCGATCTGCTGCCGCCCGATGTCGCCGATGAGTTGGTCAAGCTGCAAGACCGCGTGCCGCCATTTCCCGGCGAACAGGCCCAGGCCGTGATCGAACAGGCGCTGGGGCAGCCGGTCGGCGAGATCTTCGCAGAGTTTGACCCCAACCCGCTGGCGTCCGCGTCGATCGCGCAGGTGCATACCGCGCGCCTGAAGAGCGGTGAAGAGGTCGTCATCAAGGTGTTGCGACCGGGCATCGGCAAGGTCATCCAGCAAGACGTGCGCCTGCTCTACACCCTGGCGCGGATGGCCGAACGCTATTGGAGCGATGGCAAGCGGCTGCGCCCGGTCGAAGTCGTCCACGAGATGGAGAAAACCCTGCTCGACGAGCTGGATCTGAGCCGGGAGGCGGCCAATGCCACCCAGTTGCGCCGCAACTTCCTCGACAGCGACATGCTCTACGTCCCCGAGGTCTACTGGGACTATGTGCGCGAGAACGTCCTGGTGATGGAACGCATCTACGGCATCCCGGTCGGGCAGGTCGATGAACTGAAACGCCGGGGCATCAGCATGAAGCTGCTCGGCGAGCGCGGGGTCGAGATCTTCTTCACCCAGGTGTTCCGCGACAACTTCTTTCATGCCGACATGCACCCCGGCAACATCTTCGTCGAGGCCGATGGCGGCCACCGCTACATCTCGGTCGATTTCGGCATCATGGGCACCCTCACCACCGAGGATCAGCGTTACCTGGCCGAGAATCTGCTCGCCTTCTTCAACCGGGATTACCGCCGGGTCGCCGAGCTGCATGTACAATCCGAATGGATCCCCAAGGGCACCCGAGTCGAGGAATTCGAGGCCGCGATCCGCACCGTATCCGAGCCGATCTTCGAGAAACCCCTGTCCGAGATCTCGTTCGGCTACTTCCTGCTGCGTCTGTTCCAGACCGCGCGCCGTTTCGACATGGAGATACAGCCGCAGCTGGTGCTGTTGCAGAAAACCCTGCTCAATATCGAGGGTCTGGGCCGCCAGCTCTATCCCGAGCTGGATCTGTGGACCACCGCCAAACCCTTCATGGAACGCTGGATCAAGACCCAGGTCGGGCCGCGCGCCTTCGCTCGACGGGTACGGGAAGGCTTGCCGGAAGCCTCCGAGCAACTCCCCGAGATCCCGGGGCTGGTGTACCGCGTGCTGCGCGATGCCACGGACGGGCGTTTGCAACTGCAATGGCAGTCGCGCCAGCTCGATGCCCTGCGCGACGAACTGCGCGCCGCCAACCGCCGTACCGTGCGTGCGCTCAGCGGCGGCAGCCTGCTGCTTGCCGGAATCGGCCTGAACGCGCTCGGTGCCGGACTGCCGCCGTGGCTTGGCGGCTGGGGGGCGGCGTTGGCGGGGGGGATCGGATTGCTGCTGCTGGTGCGCTCGCTATGGAGTCGCTGAACGTGCCCGGGCAGCGGCGCAATTGCGCGGCGCCGCCGCAGCCGGTTCCGCGGTACTTGAACCGGCCTACAGCGGTTTCTTGCCATATGGGCGTAGGCCCGATCGAGCGCGGCGGATCGGGCAGCGGCGCAATTGCGCGGCCCCGCCGCAGCCGGTTCTGCTGCGCTTGAACCGGCCTACGCCGGTGGAAATGCGCAAACGGCGCGGTTTCTAAGCACCGCCCGAGCCGTTGCGATCCGTCAGGACGTAGGCCCGATCAAGCGCCGCGGATCGGGCAACAGCGCTATTGCGCGGCACCGTCGCAGCCGGTTCCGCTACGCTTGAACCGGCCTACGCCGGTGGAAACGCGCAAGCGGCACGGTTTCTAAGCACCGTCCGAGCCGCTGCGATCCGTCAGGGCGTAGGCCCGATCAAGCGCGGCGGATCGGGCAGCGGCGCAATTGCGCGGCGCCGCCGCAGCCGGTTCCGCGGTACTTGAACCGGCCTACAGCGGTTTCTTGCCATATGGGCGTAGGCCCGATCGAGCGTAGCGGATCGGGCAGTGGCGCAATTGCGCGGCGCCGCCGCAGCCGGTTCCGCGGTACTTGAACCGGCCTGCAAAGCCAGAAACAGGAGAACAGACCTAAGTTGTTGATTTCTAATGATCCGGTTTGCGCCGCCTTGCGTTATGATGGTGGATAGCAGATAGAGTGGAATGCCGTGAAAGAAAGCGGAATTTTTTCAGTCCTGCTGGTGCTCGTCCTGAGTCTGCTCGAGGGCTGCGCCAGCGCTCCCAATCCTGTCTCCGAACCGCCGCCGGAGGCGTTGCCGTTCGCCCGCGCATTGGCCGATCCGGCCGCGTTTCACGGTCGCTCGCTGCGTTGGGGCGGCGAGCTGGTGAGGATCGAAAACCGGAGCGAGGATACCCTGCTCGAGATCCTCGCCCGACCGCTGAACGAGAGCGGCTTGCCTGACATCGGCGCCCCTTCGGCCGGTCGCTTCCTCGCCCGCGTGCCCGGTTTCGTCGACCCCGCCGCGCACCCGGTCGGCACCCGGATCACGGTGGTCGGCACGCTGGTCGGCAGCCGCCAGCGGCATATCGGCGACTACCTCTATCGTTACCCAGTGGTGGCGGTGAGCCGCTGGCATGACTGGGGCGTCTACCAGCCGCCGCCACCCGAACCCGAATACGACCCCTGGTTCTGGGATCCCTGGTTTTGGGGATATGGCGGCGGGTGGGGGCCCTATCGCTGATTTCCGGCGAATACGCGCTGTATGGCAATGGCAAGGTGGCGGCCCTGGTGTGCGACGATCAAGTGTTCGTCAAGCTTACCGCCGCCGGCCGGGCGTATGTGGACGATTGCGTCGAGGCGCCGGCCTGTCCGGGCGGGAAAGCCCTCCTTGCGGATCGATGAGGGCCGCGATGATCGAGAATGGTCGTCGGGCCTGATCCGCGTCACCGAGGCCACGTCGCCAACACCGAAGCCCCGCGTCCGGCGGAGATAGGCGGTTTGCGGGATTGGCTTGCCCCGGCTTATCGCTCGAGGTACTTCAGCTTGCCTTCGACGCCGTCCCATTTCTCGGCGTCGGGCAACGGGTCCTTCTTTTCCGTGATGACCGGCCACAGGCGCGCGAGTTCGGCGTTCAATTGAAGGAAGACCTGCTGGTCTTCGGGGAGATCGTCCTCGGCGTAGATCGCGGCGGCCGGGCATTCCGGCTCGCACAGGGCGCAGTCGATGCATTCATCGGGGTCGATGACGAGGAAATTCGGGCCCTCGTGGAAGCAGTCGACCGGGCAGACCTCGACGCAATCGGTGTATTTGCAGCGGATGCAATTGTCGGTGACGATGAAAGTCATCGCGGGTTCTCCTCGAGCAGTTTTTTCAGTGTATATAACAGATCGAGCGCGGCGCGGGGAGCGATTTCGTCCGGATCGCTGCGTTCGATCAATTCCAGCGCCGGGTGGAGCGGCGCGGCGGCTTCGGGCGCGTTGTCGAACAGGGAGAGCTGGCTGGCGAGGGCGTCGGCCTGGCGGCTGGCCTGGGTTTCGAGTTCGCGCAGGCGCGCGCGTGCGCGAGCGAGCACGGTTTCCGGCACGCCGGCCAGCGCGGCGACCTGGAGGCCGTGGCTCTGGCTCGCCGGGCCGGGACGCAGCGCATGCAGGAAGACGATGCGCCCTTGATGCTCGGCGGCATCCAGATGGACATTGACGATGGCCGGGTATTCGTCGGCCAACGTGGTGAGTTCGAAGTAGTGGGTCGCGAACAGGGTGAAGGCACGCAGTTTTTCGGCCAGTTCGATCGCCACCGACCAGGCCAGCGAGAGTCCATCGAAGGTGGAGGTGCCGCGGCCGATCTCGTCGAGCAGCACCAGGCTCTGGTCGCTGGCGTTGTGCAGGATGTTGGCGGTTTCCTCCATCTCTACCATGAAGGTGGAACGGCCACCGGCAAGATCGTCAGAGGCGCCGATGCGTGAAAAGATCCGGTCGATCGGGCCGATCTCGGCGTATTCGGCGGGGACAAAGCCGCCCGCCCAGGCCATCAGGACGATCAGCGCGGTCTGGCGCATGTAGGTGGATTTCCCCCCCATGTTCGGGCCGGTGATGATCTGCATGCGATGTTGTTCGTCCAGCTCGGTGTCATTGGCGACAAAGGGTTCGTCGCTCAGCCGTTCGACCACCGGGTGGCGGCCCTGGCGGATCGCCAGGCCGGGGGCTTCGCGCAGTTGGGGGCGGGTGTATTCGTGGCGCCGCGCGCGTTCGGCGAAGCTGGCGAGCACGTCGAGCGCGCCGAGACCGTCGGCGCTGCGTTGCAGCGCGGGGATGGCGTCTTGCAGTTGTTCGAGCAGCTTTTCATAAAGGGCTTTTTCCAGGCGTAATGCGCGGTCGCGGGCGCTCAGCACCTTGTCTTCGAACTGCTTCAGTTCCGGGATGATATAGCGCTCGACGTTCTTCAGTGTCTGACGCCGCAGGTAGTCTTCCGGGACTTGGTCGGCCTGGGCGCGGCCAATCTCGATGTAGTAGCCGTGCACGCGGTTGTAGGCGACCTTCAGCGTGGCGATGCCACTGCGTTCACGTTCGCGCTGCTCCAGCTCCAGCAGAAACTGGTCGGCGTTGTGCGAGAGGTCGCGCAGCCCGTCCAGTTCGGCATCGTAGCCAGGCGCGAGCACGCCGCCGTCACGGATCAATACCGGCGGGTTGTCGATGATCGCGCGTTGCAGCAGGGCCAGGGTTTCGGGGTGTTCGCCAATCGCCTTGCGCAGTCGCTTCAGCAGCGGGTCGTCGAGCCCGCCAAGCAGGCTTTGCAGCAAGGGCAGGGCGGCGAGAGCATCGCGCAGTACCGCGAGGTCTCGCGGGCGCGCGCTCTTCAGCGCGATGCGGGCGGCGATGCGTTCGACATCGCCGATCGCGCGCAGCGCATCATAGATGGCTTCATGCTGGTCGCCCCGCAGCAGGGTCTCGATTGCCTGGTGGCGGGCGGCGATGATGTTGCGGTCCCGCAATGGGCGGTTGATCCAGCGCCGCAGCAGGCGGCTGCCCATCGCGGTGGCGGTGTGATCCAGGATGGCGACAAGGGTATGGGCTGGATTCAGGCCCTGGTCGATCTCCAGGTTGCGGCGTGTCGCGGCATCGATGAGGATGGCCTCGTCCCGGTTCTCCGCGCGCAGCCCCCGGATGTGCGGCAAGGCACTGCGCTGGGTCTGGCGCACATAATGCAATAGCGCGCCCGCGGCGGCAATCGACGGGCGCTTGGAGTCGATGCCGAAGCCTTCGAGGCTTTGGGTGCCAAACTGTTCGCACAACAGTTGCACTGCGGTATCGGGGTCGAAGTACCAGTCGGGCTGACGGGTTGCGCCGCAGCCGTCGGGCAGTGGTGGGGACTGTTCCAGTCCGTCTGGCAGGATGGCTTCGGCCGGGCGCAGGCGTTCGAGTTCGCCGCGCAGCGCCTCGTCGCTGTCGAGATCGAGCACCTTGAATCGGCCACCGCCCAGATCCAGCGTGGCCAGGCCGTACCCACCGGCATGCGGCAGGATGGAGACAAGCAGGTTGTCGCGGCGGTCATCGAGCAGGGCCTCGTCGGTGACCGTGCCAGGGGTGACGATGCGTACCACCTGGCGTTCGACTGGCCCCTTGGTGGTCGCCGGGTCACCGATCTGTTCGCAGATCGCCACCGATTGACCGGCCCGCAGCAGCCGCGCGAGGTAGTTCTCGGCGGCGTGGTAGGGTACCCCCGCCATCGGGATCGGCTTGCCGGCCGATTGGCCGCGTTGGGTCAGGGTGATATCGAGCAGCCGCGCGGCGGTTTCGGCGTCTTCGTAGAACAGCTCGTAGAAATCCCCCATGCGGTAGAACAGCAAGGTATTGGGGTGTTCGGCCTTGATGCGCAGGTATTGCCGCATCATTGGTGTATGTTGTTCTTTTTTTTTCGCTGAACTCATGCTGTTAGGCCGTTCTGATGGTTGATCCCGGGTGTCGCTGCCCAGCCAACCGCTGAAAGGATATTGACCTGGCAAGGCGTGGGCCCGATCAAGCGCGGCGGATCGGTCGGCGGCGCGGTTTCGTGGCGCCGCCGTGGCCGGTCCCGTCGCACTTGGATCGGCTTACGAAGGTGAAGCGGCGATCCGAGCAGTTACCCTTTATTTGGCCTGCTCGCTGAGTAGTTACGATTTTATTACGATCTGGGGTGGTGCCAGCTTGCGTCATGAGCGTTGGCTGCGTGGTTATACTCGTTGCCCATGAGTTTTCGGATTATTGAGACCGTTCCTCGCGCCCGTGGGCCAGGCGCGGGAACGAGTCATAGCCCATTCCATGGCGAGTTTCCGCAACGACGCCCACGGGTGCGAGGGGTGGTCGCAGTGGCCGAAAATTCATGGGCAACGAGTATACTACAGTGCCTAACGAGCATGTCTTCAGCCAAACTGATAGTGTTTGCGCACGGGCTCGATGATCTCCCAAGTGCAGTTCATGCCGGCCGGGAAGATGATCAGATCGCCCTTGCCGAATTCCTGCGGCTCGCCGCCGTCCGGGGTGACGCGGAAGCGGCCCTTGAGGATGTAGCAGGTTTCTTGTTCGTCATAGGTCCAGGGGAAGGTCGAGGGCTCCTTTTGCCAGACCGGCCAGTCGAAGACGCCCATGATGTCGAGCTTGGCCTGCGAGGCGTGGTGTTCGACGAGTATCTGCTCCATATGCTCTGTACTCCGGGTCGGGTCGTGGTCGGCATCGGATCTACAGCCAGTCGGTGAGCTGAATGCCGATGCCGATGCTGTTGACGTTGTGGTTGTAGTCGATCAGGCTTTCGCCGTAGCCGTTGAACCATTGCAGGTAGCCGCGCAGATAGCGTGTCAGCGGAAAGCTCCAGTCCAGTTGCAAGGCGCCGCGGTTATCGCGGGAACGCAGGTTGTTGCGCACGAGCAGCGAGAAGCTGTGGCCGCCGTGCTTGTAAACCCCGCCGAGTTCGAAGTAGCCGAGGTAATCGTCGATGTCCGGGTTGTCGTCGTTGCCCTCGCTCTCGGGGATGCGCCACCACGGCTTGAATTCCAGCGCCAGATTGCCTTTTTCGAAGAGAAAGCGGGCGTAGATCCGGTTCCAGCTGCGCGAGAGCACCCCGGAGCGACCGTTCGATTGATGCGACAGGCCGATGCTGTCGACGGTATTGCGAAAGCCGAACAGCTTCCAGTCATTGTAGAACGACAGCCACAACTCCGGTTCGTGGTTGGTTTCGCGGAATGGTGATGACATCCCGCGGTCATAGGCCTGCCAGAACGAGCGGTTGGTATAGCCCAGATAGAGCCCGCTGGGAACGCCGAACAGGTCATAAGCCAGCGGCGTCTTGACGCTGAGCTGGAATTTCGCCTCGATGTGCTGGAATGAAACCCCCTTGTCGAGAAACTCCTGGAAAGGGGCGTTGTTCGCCGGGCTGCTGTCGTAGGCGGCCATCAGCACATAGTTGGTGCGGTGCGGCAGCAGCCCGAAACGGCTTCGGGCAACGAGTTTCTCGGCGTCCAGGCGGTGCTGGATACGGCTCGTTTCGCGATTGCCGCGGGGCGGGGTTCGGCTGGATCGTTCGCGGCAGCGCGCGCGCAACTCACCGACGGTGACCTCGTCGCCGGCGCGGGTCAGCGCCTGTTGCAGGCACTGGAGGTAGCGGTTCTCGGCATGCGCCAGCGCGCATGCCAGTAACAAGGGAATCATCGACAGACGCGGCATGGCAGGGAAGAATCCAGGTGGTGTCATCAGTGAAACAGCGTCAGCACGCCGGTATAACCGTACAGGCGGTTGTGGGAGATCTCGCCGTTGGCATAGAAGCCGGCGAGCGGCGTCTCGCCGAGCACCTCTCCGATCAACTTCAGTTCGGCGGACTCCTCTCCGAACAGGTTGCGACCGCGTCCAAGACAGGAGAAATAGAGCGCGCCGCGAATCGTCCCGCCGGCGCGTTCGCGCGTGTCGCGCGCCATTCGCAGCAGATCCTCGCGCGCCGATTGGCCGTCGCGCCGCGCGAACTGGAGCATCGTGCCGGGTTCGGCGTAGTCGCCGATCGCGAGCAGCCGGTTCTCGGGATCGACGCCGACGAGGTTGCGGATCAGGTAATCCCCGGTGTCGGAGCCGGGCACCGGCAGAGCGACGAAGATGAAACCGCCGACGCGCCGCAGGTCGCGCGCGAGCACCTCGCCGATCTCTTCCTCGAATACGTCGAGCGCCGGCCGGCCATCCAGTTCGAGCACGATGTTGCGCTCGCCGGCGGTGACCTCGTGGCGCTGCCCGATCAGCGTGCAGCCCTGGCTCAAACCGGTGGTGACGCCCACCTCCGAGGACAACAAAACCCCCGAGATGCCGCCCGAGACGATTCGCCCGCTGACCTGGGGCAGGGTGGTTTCCGATGAGCTGATGCCACCGACCAGGAAACCCGGGTCCAGCCCCTCGCCGAGCGCCTCGATGAGCTCCGGCGTGTTCGGGTTGGTCGGATCGCCATGCACAACGCCGAAATGGGCATCGGCCTCGGATCGCCACGCGGCGCTGGCATCGAGAAAAGGCGCCACCCGGGTCGACAGGTTGGGCACCAGCTCGAAGCGCGCCTCCGGGATGTCGGTTACCAGCAGCGACAACGCGCCCTGTTCGTAGCTCTCCCAGTTGCTGCCACACAGTCCGATGCCGACCGTTCCGACCCAATATTGGATACCGGTATGCGCGCGCAACCAGGCGATCAGGCTGCCCAGCTCCGGGGCGAAACGGTCGCTGGCGTAGACGAAGGCCAGCACGTCTGGATCGGGCAGATCGCCGAGCGCCGCGACGGCCATGCGCGCGGCGTCTTCCCAGCGGTCGGCGATGGTATGGGTATGTCGGAACATGGCGGAATGCGGGGCCGGCGGCGCAGCGCCGGCCCGGGCCGGATCAGGCCGAGCGGGCTTCCATCATCTGGTGGATGATCGGGCCCAGGATCACCTCCATCGCGAAGCCCATCTTGCCGCCGGGCACGACGATGGTGTTGCGCCGCGACATGAAGGAGCCGTCCAACATCGACAACAGGAACGGAAAATCGACGTTGAACTTGGCCGGGTCCTTGAAGCGGATTACCACGAAGCTCTCGTCGGGCGTTGGGATATCGCGCGCGATGAACGGGTTCGAGGTATCGACCGTGGCAATGCGCTGGAAGTTGATATCGGTACGCGAGAACTGCGGCGTGATGTGATTGATGTAGTCCGGCATGCGGCGCAGGATGGTGTCGACCGTGGCCTCGGCCGAGTAGCCGCGCTCCGCGTTGTCACGGTGGATTTTCTGGATCCATTCCAGGTTGACGTTCGGCACCACGCCGACCCCGAGGTCCACATGCGACGCGACATCGGCGTCGTCGGTCACGACCAGGCCGTGCAGGCCCTCGTAGAACAGCAGATCGGTGCCTTCTTCAATGTCTTCCCACGGCGTGAACTCACCGGGCTTCTTGTCGGTGCCGAGCCGCTTGTTGTGGAACTCCGCTTCTTCGGCGCTGTGCAGGTAGTAGCGTTTCTGGCCACCGCCGGTCTCGCCGTAGGTCTTGAAGGTCTCCTCGAGACGGTCGAACAGATTGGCCTCGGGGCCGAAATGGCTCAGATTGCGGCCTTCCTCGGCCGCCTTCGCCATCTCTTCACGCATCTGCGCGCGATCGTAGCGGTGGTAGCTGTCGCCCTCGATGACGGCGGCCTTGATGCCGTCTCGCAGGAAGATGTGCTCAAAGGCGCGCTTGACCGTGGTGGTGCCGGCGCCGGAAGAACCGGTAACGGCAACGACAGGATGTTTCTTGGACATGGGATCCTCCGGATTTCTAGGGATTGCGTCCGAATCAACGAACCAATAGCGAAGCAGTGACATGCTTGGCTATTGCCTCGCGCAATGCCCGGCCACTATACCACAGCTGGAGAAGCGGAAATGGGTCGGCGCGCCGCATCGCCCATGGCGCCGTCCCGGCTCTATTCACCAATTGGATCTTGCGAAGAGCGATCAAGACGACCTTCCTCCACGGCAGCCGGCGAAACCTGGAAGAACGCCCGCGCGCGGTTGAATCTCCCATGCCGCGCCCCCATTTGTCAGCCAGCGTCACGGCGGCGGTGCAATGGAACTATCCTGTCCGTCGTGGTCTATCCATGCAAATTTTCTTCATACCCGGGACAAACACCATGCCAGATGCCAATCCGGCGGCCGAGGCCGCGACGCTCAGTGACACCCATCGCCGTTTCCTGACCCTGCGCGACGAGCTGCGCAAGCAGATCATCGGCCAGGAGCACTTGGTGGATGCCTTGTTGATCGGCCTGCTCGCCGATGGCCACCTGTTGGTCGAGGGCGCGCCGGGGTTGGCCAAGACCACCGCGATCAAGGCGTTGGCCGATCGTTTCGAGGGGGATTTCCATCGCTTGCAGTTCACCCCGGATCTGTTGCCCGGGGATCTCACCGGAACCGAGGTATACCGGCCGCAGAGCGGGGAGTTCGTGTTCCAGAAGGGGCCGGTGTTCCATAACCTGATCCTTGCCGATGAGGTCAACCGCGCGCCGGCCAAGGTGCAGTCGGCACTGCTCGAGGCGATGGGTGAGCGCCAGGTGACGGTCGGCATGACGACCTACAAGCTGCCGGAGCCCTTTCTGGTGATGGCCACGCAGAACCCGATCGAGCAGGAAGGCACCTATCCCTTGCCGGAGGCCCAGCTCGATCGCTTCTTGATGCATGTCACGGTGGGCTATCCCGACGCCGCCTCCGAGCGCCGTATCCTCGATTTGGTGCGCGAGCAGGCGCGCCGTCGGATGGAGCGGCCTGAGCCACCAGAGGTTCTGTTGCGTTGCGACGATGTGCGCCAGGGGCGCATCGAGGTGCTCGATATCCATATGTCCGACGCGCTCGAGGAATACGTCATCCAACTGGTTCTGGCGACGCGTGATCCGTCGGCCTACGATGGCGCGCTGGCACGCTGGATCGCCTATGGCGCCAGCCCGCGCGGCACCTTGTCGCTGGATCGCTGCGCCCGCGCCCGCGCCTGGCTCGATGGGCGCGACTATGTCTCGCCGGAGGATGTTCACGCGGTGATTCATGATGTCTTGCGGCATCGCGTGATTCTGTCGTTCGAGGCCGAGGCCGAGGGCATGACGCCCGATCGCTTCATCGATGAACTGCTCCAGCGCGTGCCGGTGGTGTGATGGCCCGGGATGCGGTCAATCCCGCGATCCAGCCGGCGCTCGACGAGCTGATCGCGCTGCGTCGGGCGCCGCGCGGCAAGCCGTTGCGCCCACGGCTGCCGGCGCGGAGCCTGCTTGCCGGCGCCCATCATTCCCGCTTTCGTGGGCGCGGGATGGACTATCTCGAATCGCGCCTCTACCAACCTGGCGATGACATCCGCAATCTCGACTGGCGCGTCACCGCGCGTTCCGGAAAACCGCATACCAAGCTCTATCATGAGGAGCGCGAGCGCCCGGTGGTATTGCTGGTGGATCTGGGGCCGGGGATGTTCTTCGCCACGCGTGGACGCTTCAAATCGGTGATTGCGGCGCGCGCCGCGGCCTTTCTCGGCTGGTCGGCGGTGGCGCATGGCGATCGCGTCGGCGCGCTGTTGTTCAATGGCGGGCATCGAGAGCTGAAGCCGCGCGGCGGCGACAAGGGCGCATTGCGCCTGATCCAGGAACTGCTCGCGGCGGCGGATCCGCAAGCCGGCGCTCGCGCCGAGCCGCGCCCCGGCGCGTTGAACGAGGCCCTGCGCCGCCTGCGGCGTGTCGCCCGTCCTGGCAGCCTGGTCGTGGTGTTGTCCGATTTTCATGAGTTCGATGACGATACCGGATTGCTGCTCGGCCAGCTGCGCCGCCATGGCGAGGTGCTGGCGATACAGATTCTCGATCCGCTGGAACTGGCGCCGCCGCCACCCGCGATCTATCCGGTCAGCGATGGCCACCGGCGCGGCTGGCTGGATCTGGCAAGCCGCGCGCGCCGCGAAGAATACCGTGAGCTGTTCGCGCGCCGTCATCGCCGTCTCGACGAGCTGGTGAAAGCGCGGGCGATCCCGCTGTTGCGGCTTGCCACCGATGAGGATGTGGCCGATTCGCTCGGCGCCTGGTTGGCCGGCTTGTCCGGAGGGAGTGTGCGATGAACCCGAATCCCGATCCACTCGCCGCGCTGAAGGATATCCATCCGCCTCCCGCGCCATCCTGGTGGCCGCCGGCGCCCGGCTGGTGGATTCTGGCGTTGTCGCTGCTGGCGCTGGCGGGTTGGCTCGGCTGGCTGTTATGGCAACGCCGCCAGCGCGAAGCGCGGCGCCAGCGTATCCTGGCCCGGCTTGATGCCTTGCTCGCGGCCTACGAGCCCGGGCGCGCCTGTGACTATGTCGCCGATGTCTCCGAGTTGCTCAAGCGCGCCGCGCTGACCCGGCATCCACGAGAGAAGGTCGCGCCGCTCAGCGGCGAGGCATGGCTGCGTTTTCTCGACGAGCATGGCGGCGGCGGGCGTTTCCGCAGCGGCCCGGGCCGCATCCTCGCCGATGGCGCTTATCAGCGCCACTGCGAGCTGGATCCCGAAGAGCTGGCCGCGCTCGCGCGGGAGTGGATCCAGACCCAACTGAAGGACGCCTCATGAACGATCTGCAATTCGCCTGGCCCTGGGCCTTTGCCCTGTTGCCATTGCCATTGCTGGTGGCCTGGCTGTTGCCGCGCGCGCGCGGCGCGCGCCTCGCCGCGTTGCGTATCCCGTTCTATGCCGAGTTGCAGCATCGCCTGGTAAAGCCCGAGCGAACGCGCCGTCGTTGGCCGCTGTGGCTGGCGGCGCTGGGCTGGCTGTCGCTGGTGACCGCCGCGGCGCGTCCGCAATGGATCGGCGCGCCGGTGCAACTGCCGGTCAGCGGCCGCGACCTGATGCTGGCGGTCGATCTCTCCGGCAGTATGAAGGAGCGCGACATGCGCATCGGCAACCGCCTGGTGGATCGCCTGACCGCGGTCAAGCTGGTTGCCGGGCGCTTCATCGAGCGCCGCAAGGGGGATCGCATCGGCCTGATCCTGTTCGGCGATCGCGCCTACCTGCAAGCCCCGCTGACCTTCGACCGCAAGACCGTGCGTACCTTGCTGAACGAAGCCGCGATCGGACTCGCCGGAGAGAAGACCGCGATCGGCGACGCCATCGGCCTGGCGGTCAAGCGGCTGCGCGAATCGCCGCGCGACAACCGCGTGCTGATTCTGCTCACCGATGGCGAGAACACCGCGGGCAGTGTCGATCCGCTGAAAGCCGCCGATCTCGCCGCGCAGGAACAGATCCGCATCTATACCATCGGCATCGGCGGGCAGCGCATGGTGCGTGGCGTGCTCGGCCTCAGCGTGCTCGGCAACTCCTCGCTCGACGAGGACAGTCTGCGCGCGATCGCGGCAAAGACCGGCGGACGTTATTTCCGCGCGCGTGATCCCAAGGACCTCGAGCGCATCTATGCCGAGCTCGACCAGCTCGAACCGACCAGCAAGCAGCGGCAGACCTACCGCCCGGTGGCCGAGCGTTTCCGCTGGCCGCTGGGGCTGGCGCTTTTGGTCAGCGTGCTTTTGGCGCTTACGCTGACCCGGACTGGAAACCTTCGTCATGCCTGAATCCTTCCATTTTCTCTATCCCTGGTGGTTGGCGGCCTTGCTGCCGCTGGCCGCGCTGTTGTGGCTGGCGCGGCGTGGCGTGGCGCGCGCCAACCCGTGGCGCAAGGTTGTAGATCCGGCGCTGCTGCCGGCGCTGCTCGAAGGCGACGAATCCAGCGATGGTTCCCGCCTCTGGCTTGCGCTGTTGGCGCTTGGCTGGCTGCTGGCGGTGATCGCGCTGTCCGGCCCGGTGTGGGAGAAGAAGCCCCAACCGGTGTTTCGCGCGCCTGACGCGCTGGTGATCGTGCTCGACCTGTCGCGCTCGATGAATACCCCGGATCTGCGACCCTCGCGCCTGGCCCGCGCGCGTTTCAAGGTGCGCGACCTGTTGCGCCAGCGCAAGGAGGGGCAGACCGGGCTGGTGGTGTTCGCCGGAGACGCCTTTGCCGTCACCCCGTTGACCATGGATACCGCGACCATCGTCTCGCAATTGGGCGCATTACGCCCGTCGCTGATGCCGGTGCAAGGCAGCCGTGTCGATCTCGGCCTGGAAGAGGCCCGCAAGCTGCTCCAACAGGGTGGCGCGCGCAACGGGCGCGTACTGCTGATTACCGACGGCTACAGCGATCCGGCCGCGCTGGAGATGGCGCAGGCGCTGCGCAAGGCCGGTCATGCGCTCGAAGTGCTCGGCGTCGGCACGCCGGAAGGCGCGCCACTGCCAAACGGGCGTGGTGGCTTCGTCCACGACGGGAGTGGCAAGATCGTGATTCCGCGTCTCGACGAGCTGGCGCTGCGCAAGCTGGCCGAAGCCGGCGGAGGCCGCTACCAACGCATCCGGAGCGATGACGCGGATCTGCGCGCACTGCTGCCGCCGCGTCAGACGGCGTTGAACGGCAAGGCCATCGCCACCGG
>JALVEB010000178.1 GCA_027008705.1 Sedimenticola sp.
AAAGGCTTGTTTGAGCCATCCGAAACCAGATAGCAACCAAACTCCCCCTTCGGCGCCTCGACCGCCGCGTACGCCTCGCCGGGCGGCGGACAGTAGCCCTCGGTGAACAGCTTGAAGTGGTGGATCAGCGATTCCATGTCGCCCTTCATCCCGGCGCGCCTCGGCGGCGTGATCTTGTGATCCTCGAGCATCACCGGGCCGGGGTTGTCGCGCAGCCATTGCACGCACTGGCGGATGATCCGGTTGGCTTGACGCATCTCCTCGACACGCACCAGGTAGCGATCATAGCAATCCCCATTGCGTCCCACCGGGATGTCGAAATCGAGCCGGTCGTAGACCTCGTAAGGCTGTTTCTTGCGCAGATCCCACTCGACGCCGGAACCGCGCAGCATCGGCCCGGTGAAGCCGAGCTGAACCGCGCGCTCCGGCGTCACCACGCCGATATCGACGGTGCGCTGCTTCCAGATCCGGTTGTCAGTGAGCAGGGTTTCGTATTCGTCGACATAGCCGGGGAAGCGCTTGGTGAAATCCTCGATGAAATCGAGCAGCGAGCCTTCCCGATTGGCGTTCAGGCGTTCGAGCTTGCCCGGCTTCTTCAGGTTGCTGGTGTCGAAGCGCGGCATCTGTTCGGGCAGGTCGCGATAGACGCCGCCAGGCCGGTAATAAGTCGCATGCATGCGCGCGCCGGAGACCGCCTCGTAGCAGTCCATCAGGTCCTCACGCTCGCGGAAACAGTACAGGAACAGGGTCATTGCGCCGATGTCCAGCGCATGGGTGCCGAGCCACATCAGGTGATTCAGGATGCGCGTGATCTCGTCGAACATCACGCGGATATACTGGGCGCGAATCGGCGCCTCGATACCCAGCAGCTTCTCGATGGCGAGCACATAGCCATGCTCGTTGCACATCATCGAGACGTAATCGAGCCGATCCATGTAGCCGATGCTGTGATTGTAGGGCTTGGACTCGGCGAGCTTCTCGGTGCCGCGATGCAACAAGCCGATATGCGGATCGGCGCGCTCGATGACCTCTCCGTCCATCTCCAGCACCAAGCGCAGCACGCCGTGCGCGGCCGGGTGCTGGGGGCCGAAGTTCAGCGTGTAGTTACGGATTTCAGGCATCGTCGTCGTCCTGATTCTCTGGGGACGCGGGAGAAGCCGCCGGCGCGGCCTCGGGCGTGACCGGAACGGCGGCATGGCGCACCACCTTGGGTGTCAGTACGCGCGGCTCGATCCGCGCCGGCTCGTAGACCACGCGGCGAAGCTCCGGGTCATAACGCATCTCGACCTCTCCGGTCAGCGGAAAATCCTTGCGGAACGGGTGACCGATGAAGCCGTAGTCGGTCAGGATGCGACGCAGATCGGGGTGACCGCTGAAGAGGATGCCGAACAGATCGAAGGCCTCACGCTCGAACCAGTTGACGCCGGCCCAGACTTCGACCATCGACGGGATAATCGGATCCTGCTCATCGACGAACACGCGCACCCGCAGGCGGGTATTGTGGGGCAACGACAGCAGGTGATAGACCACCGCGAAACGCGCCTCTTCGCCCGCTGCTTGCGGCGCGTGACGCGCGACCGCCCGGCTGAAACCGGTGCTCGAGGCGTCGACCTGCCACTCGGACTCACCATAGCCGGCATAATCGATGCCACAGACATCGATACACTCATCCATCCGAATGTCGTCGTGATCGCGCAGAATCAGCGCAACCTTGGGCCAATCCTCGAGCAAAACCGTAAGCGTCAACTCGCCAAGCGCGCGCCGCACGCGGATATCGAAATCACCCAGCGCGGTCTCCAGCGCCTCGGCGAGCGCGTCCAGTCGTTGTTCCGGTGTGCTTGCCATGTGGAATCCTAGCGCGCGATGGTATGGGTGCGCTTGATCTTGTTCTGCAACTGGATGATGCCGTAGATCAGGGCCTCGGCGGTCGGAGGGCAGCCGGGCACATAGATGTCGACCGGCACGATGCGGTCGCAGCCGCGCACCACCGAATACGAGTAGTGGTAATAGCCTCCCCCGTTGGCGCACGAGCCCATCGAGATCACCCAGCGCGGCTCGGCCATCTGGTCATAGACCTTGCGCAACGCCGGCGCCATCTTGTTGACCAGGGTGCCGGCGACGATCATCACGTCCGACTGGCGCGGACTGGGACGGAAGATCATGCCGAAGCGGTCCAGGTCATAGCGCGCCGCCGCGGCGTGCATCATCTCGACCGCGCAACAGGCCAGCCCGAAGGTCATCGACCACATCGAGCCGGTGCGCGCCCAGTTGATCAGCTTGTCCGCCGAGGTGGTGACGAAGCCCTTTTCGAGTATGCCCTCTACTCCCATTCCAACGCCCCTTTCTTCCACTCGTAGATGAAACCGATGACGAGAATGCCGAGGAAAACGCCCATCGCGACCAGGCCGACGAGACCGATCTCCTTCAACACCACCGCCCATGGAAACAAAAAGGCGATCTCGAGGTCGAAGATGATGAACAGAATCGCGACCAGGTAGTAACGCACGTCGAACTTCATGCGCGCGTCTTCGAAAGCCTCAAAGCCGCATTCATAGGGCGAGAGTTTTTCGCTGTCCGGCTTGTGTGGACCGAGGACGAAGCCGATGGCGATCGCCGCGGCGCCGATGAAGGTACCGACCGCGAGGAATACGAGTACAGGCAAATAGCCTTCCAGCATAGCTCCCCCCAAGGTTGGGTGGTGCCTGAGACAGGCCCACCCGTTTTATCTGGTTCACGAAGTCTATGCCAGCGAGAGGCGCCCTGTCAACCCCGCAAAAACCCAAAAAAACCCGCGCATTCAACAAGTTAAGCAGAAATTTCTACTGATATAAAAAAACGGTATCCGGGATTTCCCGGATACCGCTGTCAGATGGTGCCGACGGCCGGACTTGAACCGGCACGGCTCGCGCCACCGCCCCCTCAAGACGGCGTGTCTACCAATTCCACCACGTCGGCTGAGACTCGCTCTGTTACTGTCCATCCTCCGGGATCGAAGGCAGATCCCCGTCCGCCGCCGGCTTCGCGCCAGCGTCTTCCACGCCCGCCGCTTCCGGCACCGGCGGGATATCGCTTTGCGCCGGCTTCGGCTTGACCGCTTGCTCTACGGGGCGCACCGCAACACCGTCATCAGCGATCCGATCCATCAAGCCATCCTGGGTGCGCACCTGCATCGCGTAGTAGGCCAGCGCCAGACTGGTCAAAAAGAACAATGTCGCAAGAATCGCGGTCGCGCGGGTCAGGAAAGACCCGGAACCCTGCGCGCCGAATACCGTCGCCGAAGCGCCGCTGCCAAAGGCCGCGCCGGCATCGGCGCCCTTTCCATGCTGGATCAACACCAGCCCGATGATGCCGATCGCCAGCACCAGATGAATGACCACAAGAATCGTCTGCATCGCCGAAGCCCCGTATTCAGTTCGCGGCCAGACAGATGCCGAGAAAATCCCCGGCCTTCAATGAAGCCCCGCCGATCAGACCGCCGTCGATGTCCGGCTTGGCCAACAGCTCGGCGGCATTGTCCGGTTTCATGCTGCCACCGTACAGGATGCGCAAGCCTTCGGCCACCCCGGCGTCCCGCGCGGCGATCCTGCCGCGGATAAAGGCATGCACTTCCTGCGCCTGTTCCGGGCTGGCGACCTTGCCGGTGCCGATCGCCCAGACCGGCTCATAGGCGATCACTGCATCAGCCAACGCGGCGACCCCTTCCCGATCGAGAACGGCATCGATCTGACGCGCGCAGACCTGCTCGGTAACCCCCTGCTCGCGCTCTTCCAGGGTCTCGCCGACGCACAGGATCGGCTTCAGACCGGCGCCGCGCGCGGCAGCGAACTTCCGCGCCACCAGCTCGTCGCTCTCGCAATGCAGGGTGCGCCGCTCGGAATGACCGACAATGGCGTAAGCGCAACCGAAATCGAGCAGCATCGAAGCGGAGATCTCGCCGGTATAGGCGCCGGACGCCTCAGTCGAGACATCCTGCCCACCCCAGGCGATCGGCGTGCCGCGCAACGCCTCCTCCACCTGAGGAATGAAGATAGATGGGGGGCAAACCGCCACTTCGGCCTTCCCGACCTGGCCGATGCCGGCCTTCAGGCCTTCGAGCAGAGCCGCGACCGACTCGCGCGAACCATTCATCTTCCAGTTACCGGCGACCAGCGGCTGACGCATGAGCATGCACTCCAAACAATTTCAGGTATTACGGATGGAAAAAGAGCGCGCTAGCTTAACGGCGCATGCCCGCGAAGTCAAACACACCACCCCTGCCGGGCGGACAAAGGCGGGCGCGATTGCCCTGGCTGGGAGGCTGTCGGATTATGGACGAATCCACCGCGAAGATGGGAGATCGGTCCAAATCTCCCCATTTTTTCGTTACACCAAGTCCACTATGCGCCTCAAAACCGGGGACATTTGTCCTCGCTCCCCCACCGCCTCGCAACAATCCCCCATAAGCCGACAGACCCCAGGCTGATAACAAGCGCTTTGGGGCTTGGGGCATTCATGGTAGACTACGCGCTCGGCTTTCGCGATCCTTGAAAAATGCCTGCTATTTCAGCCACTTAAAGAAAGATACGCCGCGCATTCCACTCCGGCGCCAGCCATTGATCGAGCCTCCCGCAAAGCCGACGCCCGATCATGGCGGCTTTTCTGCATCTTGAATAAAGGGTTTCCGACACGGATTGGCGATCGCGCCACGCTTCATTTACCACGACTACGAGCACAGACATGACTGACCTATCTCACTATCGCAACATCGGCATCTTCGCCCACGTCGACGCGGGCAAGACGACGACCACCGAACGCATCCTGAACCTGACCGGCAAGACCCACAAGATCGGTGAAGTACACGATGGTGAAGCGACGACCGACTTCATGGACCAGGAACGCGAGCGCGGCATCACCATCCAGTCCGCCGCGACCACCTGCTTCTGGAAGGATCACCGCCTGAACATCATCGACACCCCGGGCCATGTGGACTTCACCATCGAGGTCTACCGTTCGTTGAAGGTGCTCGACGGCGGGGTCGGCGTATTCTGCGGTTCCGGCGGCGTCGAGCCGCAATCCGAGACCAACTGGCGCTACGCGAACGAATCCGAGGTCGCGCGCATCATCCTGGTCAACAAGCTGGACCGCGTCGGCGCCGATTTCTACCGGGTGGTCGATCAGATCGAAAACGTGCTCGGCGCGAACCCGCTCGTAATGGTGCTGCCGATCGGCATCGAGGACGACTTCGTCGGCGTGGTCGACCTGCTCACCCGCAAGGCCTGGATCTGGGACGATTCCGGCGACCCGCACAAATACCATATCGAGGACGTACCGGCCGATATGACCGAGCGCGTCGAGGAATACCGCGAGAAGCTGATCGAAACCGCCGTTGAGCAGGACGACGACCTGATGGAAGCCTACCTGGAAGGCGAGGAACCCTCGATCGACGATCTTAAGCGTTGCATCCGCAAAGGCACCATCGCGCTGGATTTCTTCCCCACCTACTGCGGCTCGGCGTTCAAGAACAAGGGCGTGCAACTGGTGCTGGACGCGGTCGTCGACTATCTGCCGAACCCGACCGAGGTGAAACCCCAGCCGGAGGTCGACATGGAGGGCAACGAAACCGGCGAATACGCCATCGTCGATCCCGACCGCCCGGTGCGCGCGCTGGCGTTCAAGATCATGGACGACCGCTTCGGCGCGCTGACCTTCACCCGCGTCTACTCCGGTCGCATCAAGAAGGGCGACACCCTGCTCAACACCTATACCGGCAAGACCGAGCGCATCGGCCGCATCGTCGAGATGCACGCCGATTCGCGCGAGGAGCTGGATTCCTGCCAGGCGGGCGACATCGTTGCCTTCGTCGGCCTGAAAAACACCCAGACCGGCCATACCCTGGCCGACCCGGATCACCCGGCGACGCTGGAACCGATGGTCTTCCCGGATCCGGTCATCTCGATCGCGATCAAACCGAAGGACAAGGCCGGCAACGAGAAGATGGGCGTCGCGCTGAACAAGATGATGCAGGAAGATCCTTCGTTCCGCGTAGAAACCGATGAGGAATCCGGCGAAACCATCATTAAAGGCATGGGCGAGCTGCATCTCGACATCAAGGTAGACATCCTGAAGCGTACCCACGGCGTCGATGTCGAGGTCGGCAAGCCGCAAGTCGCCTACCGCGAGACCATCACCCAGCGCGTCGAGGACAGCTACACCCACAAGAAGCAGACCGGCGGCTCGGGCCAGTTCGCGAAGATCGACTATATCATCGAGCCGGGCGAGACCAACAGCGGCTTCCAGTTCGAATCGGTGGTCACCGGCGGCAACGTCCCGCGCGAGTTCTGGCCGGCGGTCGAGAAAGGCTTCCGCACCAGCATGGACGAGGGCGTGCTCGCCGGCTTCCCGCTGCTGGACGTCAAGGTCACCCTGGTCGACGGCGCCTTCCACGCGGTCGACTCCTCGGCCGTGGCCTACGAGATCGCGGCCAGGAACGCCTACCGCCAGTCGGTTCCCAAAGCCGGACCGCAACTGCTCGAACCGATCATGAAGGTCGATGTATTCACCCCCGAAGAGCACGTCGGCGACGTGATCGGCGACCTGAACCGCCGACGCGGCATGATCCAGGGCCAGGAACCCGGCCCGACCGGTGTGCGCGTAAAGGCCGAGGCCCCGCTGTCGGAGATGTTCGGCTACATCGGCGACCTGCGCACCATGACCTCCGGTCGCGGCCAGTTCTCGATGGAATTCTCGCACTATGCGCCGTGCCCGAAGAACGTCGCCGACGAGGTCATCAAGGAGACCCTGGAGCGCAAGGCGGTCTGACTTGCGGCGGCGATACGACGCACGGAAGCGTCCAACAAAAAGCCGCCGGCGAGGAGGAGCGCCGGCGGCTTTTTTGCGTTTGCGGAACGAGCCGCTCAGTGCGGCTTGTCGCCCATATGCGACAGATACAACGCCAAGCCGATCAGGGCGATGCCGCCGGCCAGCGTCAACAAACCGCTGCCGCTGGCGAAATGAATCCCGAGCGCCGACTCGAAATAGCGCACGATCAGGATCATCAGGATCACCTTCGCGAGCCGGTTCTTCAGGTCATCGAGGTTCTGAATCAGCAGCACCTTGGACGCGGTCTCACCCGCCGCCTGGTCGATCTTGCTGATGAACAGCTCATACAGCCCCAGGCTGAAGATCAACAGCACCGCGCCGAGCAGGTAGCCATCGACGATCTCGACCACATGAGTCACCGCTTCGGCTCGCAGCAGGCCGCGTTGCGCCATGTCCAGCGCCGGCGAGGCATACTCCGTGATATGGGAGACCATCACCACCGCATCGACCGTGGCGATATAGAACATCACCAGCGCTGCCGCCAGACTGAACACCACCGCCACCAGCACCACCAGGCGGCTCTTCCACAACATGGCTTCAAACCATTTTTCCAGCATTGGAACTCCGGATGAATCAATGAACCGGGAGAAAGCGCAAAGCGAATCCAGACGCCCCCGACGAGCGGACCGGACTCAACCAAACTCGTCAAAACCCGCCTTTTTGTACCAATACGCGGCTTTCTCGGGATCCTTCTCTACGCCACGCCCCTCCTGATAGATCAGGCCGATCGTCGTCATCGCCCCTTGCAACCCCTGCGCGGCCGCCTTCTCGAACCATTCCAAAGCCTTTTGCGGGTTCTTCTCCACGCACTCGCCCTCCAGGTACATGAACCCCAGGCCATGTTGCGCCAACCCCAGGCCGGCCTCCGCCGCGCCACGCATATACTTGTATGCGAGCAACTCATTGGCCGCCATGCCGAGTCCATTCTGCGCCATAATCGCCATGCGATACATGGCTTCGGCATTGCCCTGTTCCGCCAACGGCCCCAACAAGCCGGCGGCCTGCCCGAAACTGCGGGATTCGAAGGCGGCGATGCCGCTGCTCAGATCCAGATCGTTCTTCTCTTCACTCATGCTTACATCCGCCTGGGCTTTTCAAAGGCGCCCATTCTACGCACCCCTGCGCAAAGCAAAAACCCCGCCACCAGAAACGATTCGTGCAACTTCTCCGCAAGTAGTTCAAATGGCGGTTAGCTGACTCCTTACCGATTCGTTATAGCGGGAACCCACTCCATGCGGGCAGACTTCGCGCCACCCGGTCGAGCTGTCGCTCCGCCTCCTGGTAATCCGGACAATGGCGTTCGACCAAAGCCCAGAACGCCGCGCCGTGGTTCATCTCGCGGGTATGGCAGAGCTCATGCACCAGCAGGTAGTCCACCAGATGGGATGGCAACAACAACATACGCGCATTGAGGCTGATGGTGCCCGAAGACGAACAACTTCCCCAACGGGTTTTCTGCGTGGCGACCCGCAGGCGGCCATATTTCAAACCGGTACGTGACGAAACCTCCGCCAGCCAGGGGCCGAGCGCCGCGCGCGCGCGCGCCATCAGCCATCGCCGCAACCATTCCTGCCCCTCGCGGCCATACTCGCTGGGAATCGCCAGGCGAAACCCATCTTCATCGACCCACGCGGACGCCGCTCCCCAACACACCCGCCAGCGCTCGCCGAGCGCGACGAGATCCACTCTCCGGGGCGGCTCGCACGGCGCCGCCTGACGCAGTTCCCGGCGTTTCGACTCGATCCAGTCACGATGCAGCGCGACGAAGCGGGCGATCACGCGATCGCTGACCCCACGCGGCGCGGTCACCCGCAACTCGCCATTCGGAAACAGACGCAGACGCAAATGACGCGCGCGGGCATTGCGCACCACGCGATATTCAGGCATGTTCGGCATTGGGAGAACGATTCCACCCGGCAGTTCGATTCTTCCGAAAGATACAACAATATAGAGGATGCCGGCTCATGATCCGGCGCCCCGTCGCCATGCCAACCCAGCGAGGATACGCGATGCACCGCGTCCCTTTTCCATACTCGTCGTTCATGGATCGTCGACCACCGAAACCACCCCTCGTTCCGCATGGACTTGTTGCGGAGCCTCGCCATGGCCCAGACCATGACTCGCTCCCGCGTCTGGCCCACGGCCGCGAGGAACGGTCTCGAAAAACCGAAAAGCCATGGGTAACGAGCATCCTGCGTGCCATCTGGGGCGGGATTCTCCCGCTGCTGCTCGGCCTATTGAGCGGGAAAGCCGCATGGGCTGCTGACGATGCCAGCCGCGCGCTCGAACGCGCACGCTTCAAGCAAGCCGAAACGGCGCTGCGGCAGAACCACTGGAAGACCTACCGGAAACTAAAGGCCACGCTGACCGCCTACCCCCTATACCCCTATCTGGACTATGCCGAACTGCGCAAGAAGCTCGCGACGCTGACGCCCGCGCGGCTCGATCGCTTCGAGAAACGCCACGCCGACACCCCATTACCCAGGATGCTGCGCAGCCAGTGGCTGGGCTACAAGGCCCGCCACCAGCAATGGTACGACTTCCTGAAAGGCTATCGCGACAACGGCCGCATCACCCGCCAGTGCCATTACCTGAACGCCCTGATCCATACCGGCCGGCGCGGCCTCGCCCACCGCAAGGTAAGAAAGGTCTGGCTGCATGGACACAGCCGACCCAAGGCCTGTGACCCAGTGTTCGCCGACTGGATCGAACACGGCCGACTCAGCCGCAAACTTCTGCTCGAGCGCGTGGGCCTGGCCATGAAGGCCGGTGACACGCGGCTCGTGCGCGCATTGCGCAAACGGATGAAGAAAGGCGACAAACGCTTCGTACAGGCCTGGCTGAAGCTGATGAAACAGCCGGACAAGCTGCTCGATCCCGCCCATCGCCTGCCCCATCATCCACTGCGCGCGATCGCCCATGAAACCGCGCTGGCGCGCCTGATCCGCGCCGACAGCGCCACGGTGCTCGCACAATGGCGTCCACTCGCCGCCGCGCTCGGACTCGAGAACAAGGCTCGCCGCCGCCTCGCCTGGCGACTTGGCTTCCGCCTGTTCGACCAAGGCCACCGGCGCGAAGCCCTGAAGTGGCTCGACCGCATCGAGGCCCGCGCCGACGAAACCAAACAACAGGAAAGACGCCTGCGCCTGGCCATCCAGGAGCGTGACTGGAGCCGCCTGCTGCGTTGGGCGGAAGCCTTGCCGCGCGCCACCCGAAACAGCGAGCGCTGGCGCTACTGGCGCGCCCGCGCGCTCGAAGCCAGTGGACGAAAGCGGGCCGCGAAACGACTCTATGCCCAGGTCGCGCGCGAACGCGGCTACTACGGGTTTCTTGCCGCCGACCACATCGGCGCCGCCTACAACCTGAAGCACAAAGCCGTTTCGGTCGAAACCAGGCTACTCGCGCGCATCGAACGCGCGCCGGTGATCGCGCGCATGCGAGAGCTGTTCGCACTGCATCGTCCCGGCGCCGCGCGCCGTGAATGGCGTCATTTCACCGAGCACATGACGAACGAGGAACTGCGCGCCGCCGCCAAGACCGCGCAACGCCATGGCTGGCTCGATCGCGCGATCTTCACGCTCGCGCGCACCGGCTACTGGGACGATCTGGTGCTGCGTTTTCCGCTCGCGCATCGCGATATCATCCGCGCCGCGACCAGACGGCACAGCCTCGACGACGCCTGGGTGTTCGCGATCATGCGGCAGGAGAGCGCCTTCATGCACGACGCCCGATCGCGCACCGGCGCCACCGGTCTGATGCAACTGATGCCGAAGACCGCCCGGCATATCGCGCGGGACCTGTCACGCAAGCGCCCCCGGCGTGCCGATCTGCTGCGTCCGGAAACGAACATCGCCCTCGGCGCCGGCTACCTGAACCAGGTCAAGCGACAACTCGGCGACAGCCTGGTACTGGCGACGGCCGCCTACAACGCCGGGCCGCACAGAGTGAAGCGCTGGTTGCCGGAACAAGCCACCGAGGCCGACATCTGGGTCGAATCCATCCCCTTCCGCGAAACCCGCCGCTATGTGCAACGAGTGATGAGCTACCTGATTCTCTACGAAAAGCGCCTCGGCCGCACGCACTCGACGATCAGCAAGCGCATGGGCACGATCCTTCCCCGCATCGACGGCTCGCGCGACAAGATCGCCGGGAAAGGCTGAGGCGCACGAAAAACCCGGCTCGTCGATACCGGACGAGGCCTTGCAGCAGTTCGCCCCAGATCCTTGCCTACCGATGATTACGAGTACGCTGAGCGACGCTGCCAGCCTGGAGGGCCTCGCCTGGGCCTTCCTCGCCGCCGGCGCCGGGCAGGTGATGACCAGCCGCTACCCGGTGCACGACCTCACCGCCGCCCGCTTCATGGCCCGCTTCTATGCCCTGCTCGCCGACCTGCCCCCGGCACAGGCCCTGGCACGGGCACGCCACGAGGGGCGCAAGGCCGGGATGCCGCTGAAGGAGACGGCGGCCTGGGGGATTTGGGGGTGAGTGGATCCGATCAGGCCCGCCGACGGGCGCGGGCCGGACGCAGGAGGCCCAGTCCCAGGAATAGCAGCGTGAGGGGTGCGGGTGCCGGAACAGCCTCGGTAATGATCTGCTGACGAACTATGCGGTGTCACCCATCTTAACGATCGCGGCACCGCCGGTCTTGGGCCAGACGAGCCACTAGTCGAACACAACACTACTACTCACCGGAAGTCCTGGGGCACGGAACGCCCCTAAACCTGAGGCACCATGGAAGCGATGCAACGAGGACTCCATTGAATCACCTTTATGTAGTGTTCAACTTCGCTGTCCCGGAAAGCGTGGTCCCCGGAAACGCTGGCTTACCGCGGATAAGTCGCCAAAAGGGCATTCCTTTCGGGTATTCGACAGCGAAATTACTCAAGCAAACCAACAACCAATATTTTTGCGGCTTCGGCTCTAGTCAACCTCCGTTCCGGATGAAATGAACCGTCAGAGTAACCCTTAAAGATGCATTTCTTCGAGACCTCATCTACAAAAACGTAGAACCATGCATCTGTCCGGTCTCTCACATCTACAAAGTCTCCAGCGGATTTCGCTGCGCCCTGCTCACATGATGCCTTGAGGTTCAGGCCCTCTAACTTGCCAGAGTTGAGAAGCATCTTGGCAGCCTCTGCCCTAAGAATGGGCTTGTCCGGCGAAAATTTGCCACCTGACCCGGTCGCCAACTCTTTCTCTCGGGCAAACTCCACGTATCTGTACGCCCAGTGCTCCTCAGGAACGTCAGTGTAGCTGGGTTCGACAGGCTCATGGTATTTATTGAAAGCATCGGTTTTTCTAGCGTAAATAGCTAAGATCATCTTCAAGAACTCGGCTCGGGAAACCTCTTTGTTGGGTTGAAAGGTTCCGTCCGGATAACCTCCAATCACACCGCTTTCCGCCAATCGCTTTACATATTCATAATACCATTGTTCCGGACTCACATCGGCCATCCCTTTAGGGATTCCCACCTTGCCGATGAAGTGGCCAGGATCACGATATCCAAACTCGTCCAATTTCCCCGCTGGAGCGTATCCGTAATGCTTGTTCGGGGCCGCCGGAGCGCCGGGTGTCGGCTTGATTTTGAACTCAAAATGGAGATGATCTATCCAACCATTTATTTTCCCTCCTGCGGTCCCACCTATTCTCCCTATGGTCTGGCCGCGTCCTACGAATTGATCCTTTTCCACAAGAATGGCGGAAAGATGGGAATATTGGGTATATATTCTCCCATCCTTACACAATTTATCATCGCACCAATGTCGAATTATGACCGTATTTCCCAGAAAATGGTCATTGTGACCATTCCTGACAACCTTCACCACCTTTCCATCATTAGAGGCAACTATATCATCTACACTCCCATGATATACGCCCTTTCCATATTGTTCCCACTCAGAAGCACCATGACCTTTGTGGTCAGGGTGATCATAATCCCATGCGGCATGGCTACGGGTCTTGTCTCCAAAAGAACATTGGCTATTGTAACCGCAGTCCCGAGGGACTTTGCCATCCTCATTCTTTGGATATCTACATTTCGATCCGTCGTACTTCTTTGAATTGCATGGATGATTCTCGTCTTCCTTGAATGTGTCATAGGTGTCAGATGGATGGAGGACCCAGCCTGCAACCGGATCCATAAATGTTTCTGCAACCACAACTCCCGATTGCAGCAAGAACGAGGCTAACACCAAGAAAAGCAATCTGGCATTCATCATAATCCCCCCCAACGAATCTAGCAGAGACATTCGTACACAATTGAACTTAACACCGCTGCCATCAGGACAGCCTTTCAAGACATATGCAGAATGGAGCATATATAATCCCTCGTCACTTCACATAGTCGGGAGAAAAAAACGCAAGCTCCATTACCTTTGCCAGATCTCCTCTAGTTATTGGTTCATCAGGACGGAAACTCCCGTCGTTATATCCCGCAAATACCCCACTAATTTTGCATCTTTCAATGTAATTATAGAATGGGTCTGAAATAGTAACATCACTAAAAGCCCCTACATTTCCAATGACATATTGCAAGTTTCTGGCCGTAGCCAAGAAAAATGCCACTTCCTTCCTCCTTATTAAACGCGACGGCCTTGCGGACGCGGGATCAATACGAAGCAGCTCTCCAACCCATTTGTTGATCGACTCGTTATTATAGTAACTACAAAACCATGGCTTGCCGTCCCGAAACAGCGGGAATTCCTCCTCTGAAAAATCAGTGATCGAAGACGGCCTGGTACCTGTGGTGCAAGGCTGGACACCAGCTCCAGGAATATATCGAGACAATATCTTAATAAATCCCGAAAACGTCGCAAGATCACGGGGACCAAAAAAGCCCGTATCTGCGATACCGTTTATGAATCCTCGTCTCCACATCGATATAATGTATTGATTATAATATACTTTGCCAAACATATCTGGATCCCGAAACGGGAAGTTAAGAACCCCAAACTGATGATCCTGACTATTTTTACTTGTCATCACAATCTGAGCAGGAAGGTCAGCCTTATCTACGCCGAGAATTGGAAACAGCCTTATCTGCACGACCGGAAATTGTTTGTTGTTTTGTTCTTCTCGATCAGGCGTTAAACTGCCATTTTCTCTCGACAGATTATAGATCTCCAATTTGTTCGTATTTTCATTTACGGCATCACCTTCTGCAATCACGACCCCCGTCATTCGGGAGAAAGCCAGCGACCGAACCTTGACATTGTTATGCTTGATAAAGTCCCTGCCACTAATGTAGTCACCCAATTGGCCGTATCCACGCGCATTGAACTCCGTATAACTCCCAATTCCGAGTCCGAGATGTAGATGGGGGGGGCCAATACCGTTATGCGTCGTATTATTCCTACGACAACCTTTCGGCGGATCCGGCCAGACATCAGAATCATTGACATACCCTATGACATCACCCCGTTTTACAACGGCTCCAACCTTCAGATCTAGAGTTCTCCCACCCCTATTCTGACTATTCCGCACATGACCGTATATAGAATGCAATCTATTGAAACACTTCTCGCGTCCTTCTCCATCGTTAGCGCACATCTTCACCGGGAGGTTATGATCGATGACCACAAGCAATTCTCCATATCCGCGGCGGCACCGATAGTGAGAAATTCTCCCGTCAGCAATTGCCCTTACCGGTGTTCCAGGACTCAGATAAATATCTTCTCCTGCGTGGCCTCCCGGCACACCGGCACATACACTTCCCAACTCACAGCCTGACGCCACTCTATACCTTTCGAACGGTATGGGGTAGGAAAATAATCCATCGTAGGAATGCGCATCAAAGGAACTCAATGCGACAAGAGCATAACAACAACACACTAGCAGCTTTTCCATTCTAACGCCCTATCTTGCAAACATAGTCAGCAATTCATCAACCACGCCGGCTAATCATCAGCCTATTTAGATACACCAACCCAAACAGGATCAAGAAAATGACCTCTGGCTCCGGCACCCCCTGGGGAGCCCTCCCCACAACCTGAACCACCGAGGGACTACCCACTACATCAGCATCGAAGGTCTGAATCCTGGTTCCTCCCGATGAATCGAGCACGAGGGTCAACACGGTCTCGAAGGGATCCACGGTGAGCAAGGGGAAGACGGCGTCGTCGAACAGACTGACGAGGAAGGAACTGCCCGGTCCGCTGCCGACCGGGGCATCGACCGCAGGCCCGGAGAGACTGAGGTCAAAGGCGAAACCCTTTCCATAGGTGAGTCCCTGGAATACGTCGTTCACTCCGGAGACGTTGCTGATCGTGAGGGTGGCAGGCAACACCCCTGAACCGCCGCCCATGGGGTCGGAGGTCGCCGCGAGGCTGCCGCCGCCGGTGAATACGAAGTTGGAGAGGGTGGCGACAGCGTCTTGGGACGTGGCGCCATCGGGGTTGAACTGGAAGTCCAGAAAACCGTCGGTGCCGCGGACGGCCGAGGTGTCTACGTCCACGTGGAAGTCGATGGTGGCGGCTTGGGCATTCTCCCATGCGAACAGGGTCGATGCCGCAAGGGTCGCCGCGAAAAGGGGTTTCATGATTTTGACCATTGGCGTACTCCTGGGTCGATAGGTCGGTTTCTCCGTCGGTGCAGGCAGCACGCGAGCGGGATTCATGGCGGTTGAGGGATCTATGGCCGGTGTCAGGCATCGGGTGTGTTGTGACAGAACACACCCGATGCCACACCTATTCGGCCCGATCACCAAGCGCCGACATGGACGCTCGTGGTGAAGCCGATCCGGTTCCTCGTGCGGTTGCTGAACTCGATGGTCGCCCGTGCCGAGGCGCCCGGGGCCAGGCCTCCGGTCACCGGCAGGGTGATGTAGGGCGTCCCGGACACCTGGCCATCGGCGTTGGTCAGGACGACTCCGGGCACCAAGTCCGCGAACAGGATGTGCACGGGTCCCTGCACTGTCGTGCCCCCCTCGTTGGTCAGGGTGACCGTGCCCTGGAAGCGGCGGGTACGACGGTTGTAGCGAAGTCGCGATGTACTCACGCTCAACTCGGCCGTTCCTTGATCCGGGATAGTCCAGGCGGGACCACCGAGGATCCGAACGCTCTGGTTCGCGCTGCCGTCCAGGTCGTTGGGACCTCCGTCTTCCACCGTCAACCGAATGCAACGCGCACCTGCCACCAGCCCGGGCGTGTAGGCGGCATCGCCGGGCGGCGGGCAGATGCCCGGCTCGCCGACGGTGGAGTCAATGAGGTTGTTGGTGTCCGACACGAAATCCCGCCATCCGCTTTCCGCCGAGAACAGGCGGTAGGAGGCGGCATCCGCGAGGGGTACTGTCAGAGGCGTGACCAGACGTATGCTCTGGCCTGGGGCGCTGAGCCCACGGGCGACCAAGTCCACATAGCCGGCGGATTCCATACCCTCATCCCCGGCCCCGGCGAGAGGGGCGCCGCCTTCGTCACCACCCCAGCGGGCGATGTCTTCCGAAGTCACGGCCACTCGCTCGCCGCCCGATGCAAAGGCTACCTCGCCAAGACGCAGGGCAATACCCGGCTCGGCCTGGATGCTGTAGGCCCCCGTGGTGTCGGCGATCAGGGGCAAATCTTCCAGGGGTTGATCGTGGTGATCATGCTGGTCGGACAGGAAGTCCCGGTCCTGATCGCCGAAGCCCTCTTCGCGGTCGGTCAACCCATCACCGTCGCTGTCGGACTGCCCGAGGAGAGGTTCTTCGTCGGTGACCTTCAATAACAGTTCCCCGGTGGCGGTCAGGGGCGGCACTCCGTCGTCTTCGACGCTCGCCCGCAGCTTGTAGAACCCGGACGAGAGGCGCGAGGGATCGAAACGGAAACCCTCGTCGTCCATGGATCTCGCGGCCTGCAACAGGGCCGGCGAACTCCCGCTCCAGTCGATCCGGTGGCCGTCGTCGGCATTGGCGTCGGTGATCTCGGCGCGGACTTCCACGGGACCGAGATGGGTCACCACCACGCGGGTGTCACGGCCGGCCTGATTGGCCATCAGATCCACCACCGGCGGGGCATTGACGTCGGCATCCTGGATGGTTACCAGGGTGGTCTCCGGGGTGCCGATCCGCGCATCTCCGGAGGTCACCGCCATGAGCCGCAGGACCAGATCCTCGGGGCCTTCCGCCTGGCCGTCGTCAACGAGTTCCAGGGTGAGCGATTGCGACTGGACGCCGTCGGCGAAGGTCAGCGTAGAGGTGGCGAGTTGGTAGTCATCCCCCTCGTCGGCACTGCCACCATCGATGCCGATCTCGACACCGACCTCTCCCTGGTCACCCCCAGTGCGCACGACTTCGACCTCCAGCAGGCCGTCAGCCTCCGCTCCCTGGTATACGGCCTTGGCAAACCGCAACGTGCCGGCCTGGGCACTGTCGTTGTCGGCGATTCGAACCACCGTGGTCCCCCAGGGGCCGATACGGGCATCCGGAGTCGTGGTGGTGAGGCGGAAGCGGGCGGACTCGGAGTCTTCGAACCGGTCATCGTCGATGATGGCCACCGCTATCGTCCGACGTTGTTCGCCGTCAGCGAAGACGATCTCCTTCTCGGGCAGGCGCAGGTCGTCCGGGTTCTTTGCCTTGCCGGACAAACCCAGGCTCAGGGTCACCCTGCCATCGAAACCATCGCTGCGTACGATGTCCATGAGCAAGGTGCCATCGCCCTCGTTCACTTCGTACCTGGGCTGTTCGAACTGGAAGGTGCCCGGGGTGCCGCTGTCGTTGTCCTCAATAGTGACGGTCACGTCCGTGGGCGCGACGATCCCGGCACCATCCGTAGCTGCCATCAGGCTCAGGGTGAAGGTTTCGTCTCCTTCATGCTGGGCATCGTCCCGAATGGGGAATTCAAGCCTCTTCGACACTTCGCCATCCGCGAACCTCAGGGTCCCCTGATCGAAGATGAAATCCCTACCCTGCTCAGCCGCACCACCGGACTGGGAGAGGGTGATCTCGACGGAACCGTCGGCGCCGCCCTCGCGGACCAAATTCAGAACGACCGTACCATCCCCTTCGTTCACCCTTTTGGCCGCAACTTCGAAGCGGAAGTCACCCGGGTGACGTGGATCGTCGTCTTCGATATTGAGGATCGCGACCTTGTTGTCGCCCAGGGTGGCGCCTCCGGTGACCAGACCGAGTTCCACGCGGATGAACTCTCCCTCTTCGTAATCCAAATCGTCCAGGATCTGGACGGGGATCTCCTTGGAATCCTCTCCGGATGCGAATTCGAGCACCCCGTCCGTCAAGAGGTAGTCCACACCGTTGGTGGCCTCAGAACCCTTTACCGAGTAATGCACCTGGACGTCACCGTCGGTACCCTCGGTGCGCACCACCTTGAGGGATGTGGAGCCGGCATTTTCCGCCACGAAGTTAAAGTGATTCTCGAACTCCAGACGGCCGGGCCTCCAAAGCCGGATGTCGAATGAAATATCCGCCTTACCCTGGTTCCCGGAGAGGTCTTCCACGATCACGCGCAACGTCGCGGAACCCTCCACACCTTCCGGCAGGTAGTATTTGGCGGTCCACGACGAATTCCCGGCGTCTTCCGCATTCTTGATCTCCTCAGTCGATCCGTCGGGAAGGATCAGTTGCATTGCAATAAGGTTCGCTGGCTCATTCTTGACGTGGGCGCTTATTTCGACGGGCTTGCCCGCAAAGGCAGGACCCTTGGATATCGAAACCTTCACCTCCGGGGGTTCCCGGTCGATAGCTAGCACCATGCTCTGCCGGGGATTGGAGGCATCGAGCCTCAGAGTTTCTTCCTGCGAAGCATGGTTTTCCACATAGGCCTGCACCTTGTAGGAAATGCCGGCCTGCACATCGAATTCCCCTCCGCTGAATGAGAACCATCCCCCATCGTCGCTTTCCGTGAACTGAGCGCCCAGGCCCTTGAGCCTGACTCTGGCATTGGCGATGGGCTTGCCATAGGAATTTTCGACATAGCCTTCGATGACCAGACGAGGATCGATGCTCCCTGTGCGGGACGCCTCGGCCGAGTAACCTCGCAGATTGCGGGTGGTCGCCCGCAGGGTAACGGGCCCGGCCACATCAGGCAGGTTCCAGCCTGTCCTCCAGGCGCCCGAGGCATCCACAGGGAGGTCGGTGACGATGGAATGCCAAGCCGTTTCCCCTTGCGGACGATATTCCAGGGTCACGCCGCGGATACCATAATCGGCATCGTTATCAGGATCGCCGCTGTCGGCCGCGGTTCCGTGCAAATAAATCCGGGATCCGCCATTGAGTCTGTTGGGCAGAGGGGCCAGGGTAACGACCGGTTCGGTCCCTGGGACCGAAGCGGTGTTGTCGTTGTTCAGAACGATCTCACGCGCATCCGAGACTTCCGAACCAAGGTTGTCGCCCACATACACCCGAAGCTGGTACCTCGATTCACCGCCAGGCGCCACGAACCCTTCCGGCGCAATCCAGCGAACCTTCCTGTAGCGGGGATTCGAGCCTGGAGCCAGATCCTCGAAACAACCGCCATCGGCCTCCCAGGCAATGAAATTGCCGCCTGGGTTTTGTCCCCCTCTGACCTCGGCCTGCAACTCGACCGTATAGCGCCCCCGCAAGGGAGAATCGGCCCGGGCCTCCTGAGACAGACCACGAAGGGTCTCCATGGCCACCGAAGGCGGGGTTACACCATAGCCTACCGGCTGTTCGTAACGCACACCCAGGTGCCGGCAATCCCTATACCACTTGAAATCCTCGCGGGTAATCACCGGCTTTGCGGGGGGATCCTTTCGGAGATTCGCCTCTGCATCCATGATTCGATACAGCATCACGAACACGTCCTCTCGATGCGCCGGGTCATTGGGACCGAAGCTGTGGCGATCCTGATCCCCTTCGATGATCCCAAGGTTCCGCGCCGCATAGATGTAAGGCGCGGCCTCGTGGTCCGGGGGCACATCAGCGAAGGGATCGTCAAAGGGACCCTGGGCCGGCAGGATATTCCAGGCCTCCAGAAGCACCTTCAATGCCCAGGCGCGACTGATGCCGCCCGCGGGATCGAAGTTACCGGGATCGAAGGGCGATCTGGACAGTGGGTCCTGTTCGTAGACGAGGGTACCCATGTACACGGCCGGCTTGTAGTACCAAGCCACGGCTTCCCGGATATCCGAGTAGGGCGAGGGAGGCTCGCCGGCAGCCCATTGCTGGAAATTCCGGTCGGCGTCCGACTTGCCGCCGCCCAAGGCCCGGTACACCATGGTAGCCAGTTCCGCCCGGTTGATAGGGACGGTTCCGCGTAGATCCCCGGCCTTCGCCTCGACGATCCCCTGATCGACGACGAAATCCGCGGCGGCCTGGGCCCAGGGCGAGACATCTCCGAAACGGGCTACCGTAAAGGCATCCGAAAAGGCGGGCGCGCTGTCGCCCGCGCTGTTGTCGGCGACTACCGCGATGCGATAGCGCCCGGGACGCAGATCCTGGGGCAGGATCCAGGAGGCGGTCTGATCCGTGGAACTGAAGACCGCCGTCAGACAACCTTCGCTGCCGTCGAATCCCGCGGAGGTACAGCCGGAATCCAGGAAGCTACTGGTGTTTACGGGATTTTCGATGTCCCCTTCATACAGAAAGAGGCTGTAACCCGCCTGGTTGGCGCTGGTCCATTCCACCGCCAAGGGGGATCCGGGTCGAAGATCCCGCGAAGAAACCCGCACATTCGACACCTCCGGGAGCGCTGGCTGCACGGTGAAGGAGCGCGAGAGGCCACCGGCGGACTGATTGCGATCACTCCATACGGCCACTTTGACCCGATAGTTACCCGCGGGCAATGCTGATGGGATCTGCCAATTTACGGAAGTCGCCTTGGAAGGATTTTCCTGACCGAGGCAACCGTCTGCCCCATCAGACCTGGCGGCGCGGCATGCCGGACTCAGAAATGCGCTGGTATCAACCGGCCGATCCAGCGTGGCGTCGTACAGCAGGAAGGCATACCGCGCCTCACGGCGGCCCGTCCATTGGATCCTCAAGGTGTCTTCAGGCGAAACCTTGGTCTTGTCCAGCAAGATATCCGCAACGACCGGCTTGGCGAAGTCCGCCTGGGTTATGTCAGGCAATCTGGGCACCCGACCGGCAGGATTCGCCTTCGCATCCAGGATTTGGTGAAGCATCTTGAACAGATCCTGGCGGCGGGCTTGATTGTTTGGGTAAAAGAAATTGCCAGCAGCGTCTCCACTGATAACACCGAGTTGCCGTGCCTTATACACATAGCCGGCGGCCTCGTGGTTGAAGGGCAGGTCTTGGAATGGCGTAACTCCTTGGAAGGAGGTCAGGGGTGCGATATCCCAGGCCTCCAGCAATGCTTTTACCACCCAGGCCCGAGTGATGTGGTCAGCCGCATTGAATCGGTCGCCACCGAAGACAGCCTCGTCGTCATCATAGGTCAGCGCCCCCAAATAGACTGCCTGCCGGAAGTACCAGAGGTTGGTATCGGTCACATCGGTAAAGGGTGTATCCGGCAGACCACCAGCCCACGCGCGGAAGGTGGTGTCAGCAGCCCCGGCGCCACCGCCCATGGCTCGGTAGATCATGGTGGCCAACCCGGCACGGCTGATCGGATCCGTCCCCTTCAGATTACGGTCGGCGGGCTCATCCACGATCCCATGGGCGACCATATACAGGGCCGCATCTTGCGCCCATTTATCCACATTCTTGTATTTGAATTCCTCCGTCCTGAAATATCCACCGGAGCCCGTGGGATGTGCCTTGTCCTTGAACCTGAGTTCAACCCACCATTTATACCATTGGCCGTATTCCAAGGTTCCGCAGGACGTGGATGAATAACGGGTGCGAATGCCGATGCCCTTGTCTCTGCAAAGATCCCCGCCGGCAACGGCGTCACCACCATATCGATCCGTCTTTACAAGGGTGAATCGAACCTGTTCGATCGTAGTGGGATCGTTGTTAAAACCCCAACTGAACTCCACTCCGGCTGGGTCCATCCCTTCAAGACGATCGGCGGGGTTGAGGTTGTTCGGGTCATTTTTCGGTTCTGGCTCCACAAGCACCTCGAAGCCGAATAGCTTGGTTCCTTCGGGGTGATCCTTGATCTCCCCAGATTTCGTGCCCACGCTATAGCTGGGCGTACAGCTGAACCGACGCTGGCTCGATGAACCACCCGCGATCTCGCGGACGTCTTCGCATTGGTCGATCCAGAAACCCATCCCGGAAGTGAGATTGGAACCCCGGATGGTGAAGGTGGTCTGCTGATTCAGCGTGGCCGTGCTGGGCCTGACCGAGGTGACGTGAGGTGGGGTCTGGGTGATTTGCGAAACTTTGATCGGTCCGACCCAGGCATAGCCGCCCTTGTCGCTCTCATAGCGCGCATAGAACAATTTTGGATAGCCCGAGTAGCCATTCAGATCATGAGTGAAACTACTGGCCTTCGTTCTATAGGCGTAAACCCTGCCGGTAGCCCTGTCGGCCCCATAAGGTCTATAGGTACCTACTTTCAGATATATCATGCCGGAAGAACTAAAACGCCCTCCGTCCTTCTTGGAAACAGTGAATGTGATCTTGGTGCCACTAAGTCGCGCGCTCAGCTTTAGTACCCGCCCCCAAGTACCGCCCCCGGTGGTGGTCGAAGATTTGTTGATCGAGTACGCCGCCTGGGCAGTAGTGGATGTCATAACACCCAGCACAAACAGGACAAGCAATACAGATAACGCTCGAAATTTTTGCATTTCAAATCACCAATTCTTGCCGTAAGTTATCGAAACGGCACACCACAACCAGACACCTAACAACAATTCAAAATAACTGAGAGGGCCGATTCGGTATCGCATAGCACCGTCATAGCGCACAATGCTCATCAGGCTTTCAAGACCAATGGCGCCATTTATGTTAAAAGATTCCGACCGATATTTCTTAGTAGCCGGTAGCTACCACCCTATTTGAATCCATCCATAAGCAGGTACGACATTGTGTTGTGGGGATACAGCGTCCGCGTAGTAGATAGAATATTTTTCTTGCTTGTCTTTCTTAACGTTTTCCAGCGTTTCCAGAAAGGCTTCCTGGGCTTCGGGATCCGCCTTTCTCGGTACGATCTCTGGTCGCTTGTAGACGAAACCGAGGCGATGCAACAGGTGGGTCATACCTCGCTCGCTATAGCGAATGCCGAAAGTTTTCTCAACGTGGGCCGCAACGGCTTTGGCTGTAAGATAAAGGGTCGTTTGGAGGTCTTCGATCAGAGCTTGTTGCTATTCTTCATTGAGCCAGGCTTCACTACCGCCAACGGCTCCGGTTACCAAACCCGACAGGCCATTTTCCTGATAACGCTTGTAGTGGTTGCAAACGGTATCGTCGTCGATCAGCAAGGCTTCGGCAACGGCCTTCGGTGTCCACCCACTAACCAGTAAATAAACCGCCTTAAGCCGGTCCGTATGCCGCTTATCAGACAAACAGCGGTACTTCGACATCAATTCTTCACATATAGAGAACGAGGAAGATGGCGTTGATTCATCATCCTTAAAACTCCATCAATATAATTAGCGCTGATTGTCTGAACATAGCTTCCGATGCTTGATTTGCAAGGTGCGATGTATAGCAAATGCATCCTTGAACCGACGACCGCAAGCAAAGAGCAATGTTCAGCATGATTTCGTCTTCAGAATACTATCAAACAATCCAGGGTTTTAAAGTATCCATTCCGTTAAATATTGTGTCAGGCGCGCTGGCCAGATTTTGGTTCGATGCCAGCCAGTCTGAAACCGCCCGCCTCCTAACAAGACAAACCAGGGAAGGCACGTTAAATCAATCGGTTACCATTGAGCGGTCAATTTTCAATGACTATTTGCTCGTAACTATCCATCTCCTTCAAATACACAAGTCACGCTAGCGTACTCAACTGCCGGGCCTTGACACATATATGGAGGGGTGTGCGATGGTGGGGGAGGTCGGGGTGAATGGATACAATTCTGGTACAATCTGCGGATCTTAATCGATATTCGGAGCGAAGAAACCGTGAATGTGACGATCTACGGAAGTGGCTATGTCGGATTGGTTACCGGGGCCTGCCTCGCCGAGGCGGGCAACAGCGTGGTCTGCGTCGATATCGAT
>JALVEB010000179.1 GCA_027008705.1 Sedimenticola sp.
GAGCAGCTTGGCTTGGTTTTGAATCGCTTGCACCTGGAGGCCGAAAACGCGGGTAAGGCCCAGCGTGACGCTTCCGCGAGAAACGAGCCGTTGGCGTATCTATTGTGGTTGCGCGAAGCCAGTCGTTGGCTGAAGACCGGGTTGGTCGTGGTCGTGGCCTTGGCCGGGCTGGGTTGGGCCGGTAGTCGCATCACGCCGGCCTACCGCGCGCGTAATGCGGTCGAGCGGGTGGTGCGCTGGGTGCTGTTGGCGGCTTCCAGTGTCGCGATCCTGACCACGGTCGGGATCGTCTTGTCGGTGTTGTTCGAATCGCTGCATTTTTTTTCCAAGGTGCCGTTGAGCGATTTTCTGTTCGGTTTGCAGTGGAGTCCGCAGATCGCAATTCGAGCCGGGCAGGTGGGCGCGGAAGGCGCCTTCGGCGTGGTGCCGTTGTTCGTCGGCACCCTGTTGATCGCCTTCATTGCGCTCGCGCTGGCGGTACCGGTCGGTTTGATGACGGCGATCTATCTGGCGGAATACGCCTCGCCTGGATTCCGTGCTGTCGCCAAGCCGGTGTTGGAGATTCTCGCTGGCATTCCCACCGTGGTATACGGTTTCTTCGCCGCGCTGACGGTAGCGCCTGCGGTGCGTGCCGCCGGCGAGGTCCTGGGGCTTGCGGTTTCATCCGAAAGCGCGTTGGCCGCCGGGTTGGTGATGGGGATCATGATCGTCCCTTTTGTTTCCTCGCTGTCGGAAGACGTGATCAGCGCGGTGCCGCGCGGTCTGCGAGAGGCCTCGCTGGGGATGGGTGCGACACGCTCAGAGACGGTGCGCCAAGTATTGTTGCCAGCGGCGCTGCCGGGCATCGTCGCCGGCGTCTTGCTCGCCGCCTCGCGCGCGATCGGCGAGACCATGATCGTGGTGATGGCCGCCGGCCTGACCGCCAAGCTGACGTTGAATCCCCTGGATGCGGTAACCACGATCACGGTGCAGATCGTTACCCTGCTGACGGGCGATCAAGCGTTCGACAGTGCCAAGACCCTGGCCGCGTTCGCGCTGGCCTTGTTGTTGTTCATCACCACATTGCTGTTGAATGTTGTTGCGCTCTATGTCGTGCGGCGTTATCGCGAGCAATACGATTAGACCCATGGTTTCGAATATGACACCGACGGAATCCGTAAAAAAAGGCTTGGCGCGGCGTTATCGCAAGGAGCGTCGCTTTCGCGCCCTGGGGTTGCTGGCGGTTTGGCTGGGTTTCACCTTTCTGGTGATTCTGTTGGCCGACATTACGATCAAGGCGTTGCCGGCCTTCCATCAGACCTGGATCAAGCTCGATGTGTATTTCGACCCGGAGGTCCTCGGATTCGAGCCGGGCCGGCCGATCCGCGAGGAGGCGCTGCTGCACGCCGACTTCCGCGGTGTCGTACGACGCTCGCTGTATGCGATGTTTCCACAGGTGCGCAAGCATCGGGACAAGCGCAAGCTCGGGGCCCTGGTCAGTTCCGCCGCCCAATATCAGGTGAGAGACCTGTTGCGCGCTCATCCCGATTGGCTTGGCAAGACGGTCCCAGTGTGGGTGCGGGCGGATGACGATGTCGATACCTATTTGCAAAGCGCTTCGCTGCAAGGCGTGGCTCAGGATCACCGGCGCCTGCGTGACAACCAGGTCGCTTGGTTGCGCGAACTGGAGAAGCAGGGTCGTATCGAGCGCCGTTTCAACTGGCTTTTCTTCCGTTCGGCCGATTCGCGTGAGCCGGAACAGGCGGGCATCCTGGGCGCGGTGGTGGGGTCGTTCTACACCTTGTTGGTGACGATCGCGCTGGCTTTTCCGCTTGGGCTGGCGGGTGCGGTCTATCTGGAGGAATACGCGCCGCGCAGCCGCTGGGTGGATCTGATCGAGATCAATATCAACAACCTGGCGGCGGTGCCGTCGATCGTCTTCGGTCTGCTCGGTTTGGCGGTATTCATCAATTTCTTCGGTGCGTCGCGCTCGTCGCCGTTGGTCGGCGGCATGGTACTGGCCTTGATGACGCTGCCGACCATTGTGATCGCCGCGCGCGCGGCGATGAAGGCGGTGCCCCCGTCGATTCGCGAGGCGGCGCTGGGGCTCGGAGCCTCGCATACCCAGATGGTGTTTCAGCATGTGGTGCCGTTGGCCATGCCGGGCATCCTCACAGGCACCATCATCGGCATGGCGCAGGCGCTCGGTGAAACCGCGCCGCTGCTGATGGTCGGGATGGTGGCCTTCATCGTCGACATTCCACACAGCTTCACCGATTCGGCCACGGTGCTGCCGGTGCAGATCTATCTGTGGGCGGACAGCCCGGAGCGCGCCTTCGTCGCGCGTACCTCGGCGGCGATTCTGGTGCTGCTGGGTTTCCTGGTGTTGATGAATGGCGCGGCGATCCTGCTGCGCAAGCGTTTCGAGAGAAAATGGTGACGATCATGAAACACGAAGAGAGCGCGGCGACCAAGGTGCGGGTGCCATTGGATGAGGAAGAGAGCCAGGCTGTTGAGACGCTGGCCGCGCCGTCGGCGGAAGCGCCCGCTCAGAGCGACGAAACCGTCGGCGATCCTTTCGTCGAGCGGGCGAAGATGAGTGCGCGCCATGTCGATGTATTCTATGGTGAGAAGCAGGCGATCTTCGATGTCAGTCTGGATCTCGGCGAGCACGAGGTACTGGCCTTGATCGGTCCTTCCGGGTGTGGAAAGTCGACCTTTTTGCGCTGCCTGAACCGCATGAACGATATCATCCCGGAGTGCCGCGTCGAGGGCGATCTGCGGCTCGACGGCGAGGATATCCGGACGCGCGGGATGGATCCAGTGTTGTTGCGTGCGCGTGTCGGTATGGTGTTTCAAAAGCCGAATCCGTTCCCGAAGTCGATCTACGACAATGTCGCCTACGGGCCGCGTCTGCACGGTCTTGCCGCGAACCGCTCGGAACTGGACGAGATCGTAGCCACCAGCCTGAAGCGGGCCGGTTTGTGGGGTGAGGTCAAGGACCGCCTGCACGAGGCCGGAACCGGACTTTCGGGTGGGCAACAACAGCGGTTGTGCATTGCGCGCACGATTGCGGTCAGCCCGGAGGTGATCCTGATGGACGAGCCGGCCTCGGCGCTGGATCCGATCGCCACCGCGGTGATCGAGGAGCTGATCGAGGAGCTTCGGCAGAACTACACCATCGCTATCGTTACCCATTCGATGCAGCAGGCCGCCCGGGTGTCACAGCGTACCGCGTACTTTCATCTCGGCAAGCTGATCGAGGTTGGCGAGACCGACCGGGTGTTCACCAATCCACGGCATCCATTGACCGAGAACTACATCACCGGGCGGATCGGATGAAGCGCGAGGGCAACAGAAAGCCGAAGGTGCTACCCTCACCGACGACGCTGCTGATGTCGAGTTGGCTGTCGAAGGATTCGAGGATGTGCTTGACCAAGGCCAGCCCGAGGCCGGATCCCTTGGCCGTCGGCGGTGTCTCGCCACGGTAGAAACGCTCGCTCAGACGTGGAATCTGGGCCGCCGGGATCCCCGGCCCCAGGTCTTCGACCGTGAAGCGTGCACCCTTGGTGGTGGCATGCCATGCGATTTGGACCGGACTTCCGTTCGGGGTATGACGCACCGCGTTGAACAGCAGGTTGCCGAACAGCGCGCGTAGCTGCTCGGGGTCGGCAGCGATCCACAGCGCCTCGTCGATATCGCTGTCGATCTCGCGGTCGCCGGCGTCGAGCTCGCGCATCTCTCCGATCAGTTCGCGCAGCAGCGCCGGGACGTTTACCGCTTCGCGGTGGCCATGGCCATTGCGTTCTTGCTCGGCGCGGGCGAGGGCAAGCATGTCGTCGATCAGCTCGCTCATGCGTCGGCCCTGACCGCGCATTTGATCGAACGCCTGGCGAAAGGCCTCGGGCAGCTCGCCGCGCCGCGTGACAAGGGTCTCGAGGTAGCCGTTGAGTATCGTCAGCGGGGTCTTCAACTCATGCGAGGCGTTCGCAACGAAATCCCGGCGCATGTCGTCCAGGCGCTGCTGCTCGGTGATGTCACGCGCGATCAGCAGTGATTCCTGTTCGCCGAAGCGCACGCGCTTGAGGTGCAGCAATCGGCGTGGATCGACCGGCGAGGGAATCGTGGTTGGGCGAGGCTTGCGCGCATCGAGCAGAGCGAGGAAGCGCGGCGCGCGGATCAGTTGATCGATGCGTTTGCCGCGATCGCGCTTGCGATCCAGGCCGAGCTCGCTGACCGCTGACGGATTGATCCATTCGATCTCGTTGTTCCGGTTCAGCAGCACGGTGGCGTCCGGGATGGCGTCGGTCGAGCGGCGATAGCGTTTCAGCGCGGCGCTCAGACGTTTCTTGCGCTTCTTGTTGCTGCGCAGCAGGCTGTGGATGCGGTCGAACACCGGTTGCCAGTAGCTGTCGGTGGCCGGCATGGTTTTCAGGCGAGGGTTGGCGAGCCAGCGGTCGAGCCGGATCAGCTGCTCCAGGTTCCACAGGAAAAGGCCGGTGAGCGCGAGGAAAAGTCCAACCCAGGGAAAGCCGACCAGAAACCCGAACAGCGTGCCGATGGCGAGCGCGAACGCGGTGTGAAGCAGCACGCGGGGCCAGGTGACGCGCCGTTGCATGTCGCGCTCAGTCGTCGATGCCGAAGCGGTAGCCGGCGCCGCGCACGGTATGCACCAGATGGTCCAGGCCGAACGGCTTCAACACCTTGCGCAGGCGCAGGATATGCACATCGACGGTGCGTTCCTCGATATAGATGTTCCCGCCCCATACCCGGTCGAGCAACTGCTCGCGCGACCAGACGCGCTGCTTGTGGGCAAGAAAGAATCGCAGCAGGCGGAACTCGGTCGGGCCGATTTCCACCAGGCATTCTCCGCAATGTACGCGGTGACGCGCGGGATCCAGGCACAGTGGACCCTCGCACAGTATCTTGGTTTCGTCGCCGCCGCGCGCGCGACGCAGCAATGCGCGGATGCGGGCTTTCAATTCGTCGATCGAGAAGGGCTTGGGGAGGTAGTCGTCGGCGCCGCTGTCGAGACCGCGGATGCGATCGTATTCCTCGCCGCGCGCGGTCAGCATGATGACCGGCAGCCCCTGATAACGCTCGTCGCGGCGCAGTTCTCGCAGAAAATCGATACCGCTGACGCCGGGCATCATCCAGTCCAGCAACAGCAGCTCCGGTGCTCGTTCGTGAAGCCGGGCGCGCGCCTCGCGTGGGTCGGCGGCAAGATCGATTTGGTAATCGTCACCCAGGCTGAAGGCCAGCATGCCACACAGATCGGGCTCATCGTCTACGATCAGGATACGCGGTTTCATCGGGGTGGGCCTCAGCGCGCGACCTGTTCGATCGTCTCGATGCTGGTGTGACGGATGTCTTTGCCCTTGACCAGGAAGATCACATATTCGCAGATATTCTTCGCGTGGTCGCCCATGCGTTCCAATGCGCGCACCGCCCACAATACATCGAAAACCGACGAGAAATTACGCGGATCCTCCATCACAAAGGTGGTCGCCTGGCGCATCAGTCCGCTATAGATGTCATCCAGCTTTTCATCGCGCCTGACGGTCGTGACCGCCGCCTCGGTATCCAGTCGCGCGAAGCTGTCGAGCGCGTCATGCAGCTGGCGCGCCGCGAGTTCGCCCATCTGCTGCACCATCGCCAACAGACTGCTTTCGATCGCAGCGCGGTCGGCGCGGTGCAGGGCCAGGTGCGCGATCTTCTCAGCCTCGTCGCCGATGCGCTCGAGATCGGTAATGGTCTTGATCACCGCGATGATCATGCGCAGGTCGCTGGCCGCCGGCTGGCGCTTGGCCAGGATACGGGTGCATTCCTCATCGATGCGCACCTCCATGCGGTTGACCTCGTGATCGCGTCGGATCACCTCGTCGGCGGTCTCGGTTTCGCTATCGAGAAAGGCGGTAACCGCGCGTCGCGCCTGCTCCTCCACCAAGCCGCCCATCGCCATGACATGGCTGCGCAAATCCTCCAGCTCTTCATTGTAGACATGAGAGATGTGTTTACCGAGGTGGTTGTCCATGATTGGGGTGACTCCGCGGCAAGGAAACTAAGCCAAGCTTACTGCCTGCTTATGACAATGAGATGACGGTTGCTGTCAGGTAAGTTTACAATTCGCTGGGATTGCATTTTAGCATTATAGTCAAGTGGCTGAATTTTATTAAGAAACCAGAATTGGCGTAAAGCTTGCGTGGATATGGGGAAGGGGAGGCTGGACCTCTCCGGGGGCGGTGGAACAGCATTGTGGGAGTGCTGTTCATCCCGTGCCCCGTTACTCACTGTTTCCAAGGAGAAGAGAACATGCGGAAAATGAATTCGCGCCAAGCCGCGATGGCGGCCCTGTTGGCGTTCGCCAGCGCCAAGGCGCCGGCCGTGCCGGTACTGCTGACGGACACCGGCCATTATTATGAGCATATCTCCGGCGTGTTCAACTGGGCCGATGCCCAGAGCGATGCGCAAGCCCGAACCTTCAATGGAGTGCATGGCTATCTCGCCACGGTCACTTCGAGCGTCGAAAACGCCTTTCTTGGCATCCTGGCGAACGACGGATGGTTGGGAGGCAGCGACCAGGCGATCGAGGGTACTTGGGTGTGGGCCGACGGCCCCGAAGCCGGCACCGTCTTCTGGCAGGGTGGGGTGGGTGGCTCCAGTCCGACCTACGCCAGCTGGGGAGGCGGGGAGCCCAACAACCTGGGCGACGAGGACTACCTGCATTATTCCGGCGGCACGTGGAACGATCTCAGTATAAACAATCAGAGTTTCGGTTACTTCGTCGAGTTCGATCCGCCTTCGGGTAACGCGCCGGCGCCGTTGACCTTGTCATTGTTGGTGCTCGGGATGCTCGGGTTGCGCCTCTCTTCGCGTCGGTCTCGCTGAGTTTGCCATGCTTTCCGCTCGTCCGGGACGGGCGGAGGCACCCTGTCTGCCATCGCTTGCACGGAGACAACGATGGTCCGTCGTGACGAGACCGAAACGCTGGTCCATGCTCTGTGTCGCCGCCTCGGTGACGATACCCGCTTGATCGAGACGCATATCTCGTGGGTGTTGTTGTCCGGAGAGCGCGCGCGCAAGATCAAAAAGCCGGTGGATCTTGGTTTTCTCGATTTCTCCACTCTGGAGAAGCGTCGTTTCTATTGCGAGGAAGAGTTGCGCCTGAACCGACGGCTGGCGTCGGAATGGTATCTCGGTGTCGTCGCGATCGGTGGCGCGCCGGATCGGCCGTATGTGCCCGCCCAGGGGAAGGCCATCGAATATTTTGTGGAGATGCGCCGTTTTCCGGATGCGGCGCGTCTCGACCGTTTGCTCGAACGGGGTCGTCTGGACGCCGCCCGTATCGATGCCTTCGCCCGGCGCATCGCCCGTTTTCACCAAGGATTGCCCGGCGCGCCACCGGACAGCCCTTATGGTCGTCCCGAAGCGGTCTATGCGCCGGTGGCGGAGAACTTCGCCGAGTTGCGCGGGCGGCTGGGCGACGCGGCGGAGCCACTCGCATGGATCGAGGCGTGGAGCCGCGCAGAATTCGAGCGTCAGCATGAGCGACTGGCGCAACGCCGCCGGCAGGGCTGGATCCGCGAGTGTCATGGCGATCTGCATCTGGGGAACCTGGCCTGGGTCGACGGTCAGCCGCTGGTCTTCGATTGCATCGAATTCAGTCCGGCACTGCGTTGGATCGATCCGGTCAACGAGATCGCCTTCTTGCTGATGGATCTGCGCGCGCGCGGGCGGGCTGATCTCGGTTGGGGCTTTCTCGATACCTGGTTGGAGATCACCGGTGATTTTGCCGGTCTTGCGTTGATGCGTTTCTATCGGGTCTACCGCGCGATGGTGCGCGCCAAGGTCGAGGCGATTCAGGCCGGACAGCGGGGCGGGGATCCGAGCGCGGCGTTGCGCTATCTTGGGCTGGCGCGGGAACTCACCGGGCCTGCGTCACCCCGGCTGCTGCTGACCCACGGGTTTTCGGCCTCGGGAAAGAGCACCTTGTCTCGGCAATTGGTCGAACGGCTCGGCGCGGTCCGCTTGCGTTCCGATGTCGAGCGCAAGCGCCTGTTCGGCGTGCCCGCCGGGGCTTCGGCGCGTGCCGCGCCCGGCCGGGGGATCTACTAAGGGA
>JALVEB010000180.1 GCA_027008705.1 Sedimenticola sp.
ACCGGCCTACAGCGCTAACCCTTTGAAACCAGGAAACCTCAAGCGAAATGAAGCGCGATTGCCCTGTGAATCCGGTTGTTTCGCGATACAGTGGGGCCGATCCTGTGCTACATTGCGATTCCCGTCTGCTGGAAGCCCTATGAATCTTACCGCCCGTAACCTCGACCAGTACCGCTTGGTCGAAACCCGTCTGCAGGAACGGCTCGATAGTGGCGCGACGCGTTGTAATCTGTGTCCCTGGCGCTGCAAGCTGACCCATGGCCAGCGGGGTTTTTGTCAGGCCCACGTCAATCGTCACGGTACGCTGTACAACCTTTCCTACGGCATTCTTTCGGCGATCGATGTCAATGCCATCGAGGAGAAGCCGGTGCGCCATTTCCGCCCTGGCAGCCGGGTGTTGTCGGTCGGCAGCTATGGGTGCAGCTTCCGTTGCGGCGGTTGCCACAATCTGGAGATTTCATGGGGTGTCACCGCGCTCGATGACCTCGCCCGCGGGGAATCCACCGATGCCTTCGTTACTCCGCGGGAATTGGTCGACGCGGCGCTGCGTCAGGGTGTCGACGGGATCGCCTTTACCTATTCGGAGCCGGCCGTTTGGCTGGAATACCTCCTCGATGTCGCGCCGTTGGCGCGTGATGCGGGTCTGTACACGGTGTATGTCAGCAACAGCTTCGTCAGCGACGAGGCGTTGGAGCTGGTCGCCCCGTGGATCGATGTTTTGTGTTCCGATATCAAAAGTCTCAGTGACGATTTCTATCGTGAGATCTGTCCCACCGCGCGCGTCGATCAGGTACTCGGCTCGATCCGCAAGGCGCGCGAGCTCGGGATTCATGTGGAGACCCGAACGAATGTGATCCCGGGGCGCAACGACAGCCTCGATGAGCTCTATCGGATCGCCTGCTGGGTGCGTGACAACCTGGGCGCCGACAGCCCTTGGCACATCACCCGTTTCTTCCCGGCGTACAAGCTCTCCTCGGTGCCGGCCACGCCGCCGGAAACCCTGTATGCCGCCCGGGAGCAGGCTCGCCGCGCTGGTTTGCGCAATGCGTATGTTTACGCCGACACCGGTTGTGATTGCGCGAAGGAGAATCTGCCGATCCATGTCTATCTCGATAAGGACGCCGGCGAGCTGCACCAGGTGAAGAAATGCACCGCATCCTGTTGTGGCGACGAGGGTGTGGTGTTGAAGAAGTATGAAAGCGGTGGGGTATCCTGAAGCGGCTCGTGATTTGCTATACTCGCTGCGCTTCATCGAGCCGTGGGCGGCCGACGACCGAAAACCCATGGTGACGCGTATCAACCCTGGGAGCCTGCCGGACTGTGGCTGAATCTGCTGCGAAGGGGCGGGAGAGCGGTCGAAATATCCCCGCTTTTCGTCATGTAGGTCCGCTCTGCGCCTCAAGACAGGGAGCATTTGACCTCGCTCTTCCAACCTTCTCACGATGATCCCCCATAATCCGACAGGCTCTCAGCCCGACACCCAACCCAGGCGAACAAATCATGACCCGAATCGTAAACTGTGTGGTACTGAAGAAAGAAGCGGAAGGACTGGACAAGCCGCCCTACCCGGGGGAAATCGGCCAGCGTATCTTCGAGAATGTTTCGAAGGAGGGCTGGAAGCAATGGCAGGAACGCCTGGTGACCATCATCAATGAGAATGGTCTGAGCACCGCGGATCCACGCAGCCTGGATACCATCGAGAAACACATGCTCGGTTTCTTCTTCGGCGAGGGCGACTACGGCCAGGCTCCGGCGGGCTACCAGCCGGGTGGCGGCAAGAAATAGGCGCCGCATCCGTTTAACGAAACGGCCGGATGATGGAGCGATTCACGCTGAGAACTCAGGGCAATCGCGCTTCAATGCCATTGACTGGCAAGGCATAGGCCCGATCAAGCGGATCGGGCGACGGCGCCAAGCCTTTGAAATCAGGAAGCGCCAAGCGAAATGAAACGCGATTGCCCTGGTTGAAGGCGCTCATCACCGGATGGATTCCTGGTGCTTTGGACAGTCCGCCAACAGCCATTCCATTTCCGATAACGGATTGTGCGTATCGGGAAAGAGGGCGGATCGTCCGAAGGCGGTGATGCGTCGATTGAGCAGGTGGCGCAGCCAGGCTTCCAGCATCGGCGCATTGAGTCCGATAAGGCCGCGTGGCAGGTGGTGGTAGTACCATCCGGTCAATGTCTCGGTGGTTTCCCGCAGCCTGGTCTCCAATCGCTGTAGCAAGGCGGCATCCCACAAAAGCGGATTTTCACGCCGTGCCTGCTCGATCAAGCGGCGGCCCAGACACCATCGAAGCCAAGTGGCGCGCGCCAGCTTGTCGAACCCGGCGCGGACCGTGGGAAGCCTTCGGCGATACGCCAGGTTGCGCGTGAGCGGCAGCAATGCGGGCCTGAGAACGCCTTCCTCGATCAGGAAATAGTCGCACAGCGTCTCCAAGGCGGTTTCTGGATCGTCATCCGAGGCATCGATATGTCCCGGGAGAGGCAGCGGAAAAGGGCCATATGGGGCGAGCGGGATGCCCAGGCCCATGGCGATGCCACGCAAGGCGTGGTGGTCCCGGCGCTGGCGCTCCACGATCGAGGTCAGGCATTGCCGGCATTCGGGATTGACGATGGCCGATATTGGTTTCGGCAGCTTGCGCGCCGTGTTTCCGGCCAGGGTGGACCACAAGCCGATGATTTGCTGGACGAGATGGCGTTCTTCCCCGCTCAACGTTGTTTCCTCGCGCCATTCAGCGCTGTCGCGTTCGGCGGGAGTGCTGGGGATCGCCAGCTCGCCCGTGTGCTTGCGGAGGAAGTCCTCGGCCCAGGAATGGGATGGTGCATCCTGACATGGCGGACCGAAAATCGGGGTGGGGTGGTCTGTGTCGCCGTACTCTTTCGACGGCTCGCGGATTTCGTAAATGTGTCGGTATCCGCTGTCGCAAGATCCACCCCAGGGTCTTCTGTCTTGCGTGGCATATCGAAACGCTTGTGTCATCGCGGCTCCTTTTGCGGTTTTTGTTCTGACAGGTGATCCCCGTGCAGTGGGTAAGTGAGTGGAACGGCGTTTCTTTTCAATATATATGGTTTGTCTGGCAAGTCAACTACCACATCTTGGGGAGAATGGTTTGAGAAAGCTGTGGAAAACCTTTTTCTGTTCTGTGCATCGATGGCTATGTGTTTGATTGTCTTTCCTCTTCGTCATGGAACGGCGCGATCCTTCTCGTATTGCACGGAGCAAGCGATAGAGGGCGCCTGACGTGCGCTGGATCGCATTTTTCGTCATTTTCCGGTCATATACGGGGGGATACACGGGTGCTGCCGACAGCCGAATGGATGCGATGACGGTTTGTCCACGAATCCCGATTTGGCGTGGCGCATGAGTGTTTCCGGAAAGTGCGTTCATCGCGCCCGGGATGCCTGGGGCGCCATCGAGGTATGGCGGGATGCGGATCGCTTGTACCTGTCGTTCGACGGCGAGACCGCGCAAAGCGCCATCGATCGCCATGCGCCGGGGCGCTTGGTATTCGAGTACACTCGCGCGATGTTGCTCGGCTTGTTGTTCATCCCGGATGCGCGGCGGGCGTCGTTGCTTGGGCTCGGTGGCGGTTCGCTGGCGACGGCGCTGTATCACGGCGACGAGGCGATGCGTATCGAGGCGGTGGAATTGCGTCCGGCGGTAGCCGAAACCGCGCGGGCCTGGTTCCAGCTGCCCGATGATCCACGTTTGCGTGTGCGGATCGGCGACGCGTTGGAGGCGCTTTCGGCATGTCCGCAAAGCGCCGATATCCTGTTCGCCGATCTGTACCGTCCCGGGGGCATGGAGCCGCGTCAGGCCGAGCCTGATTTCCTTGCCGCGTGCCGGCGCGCGTTGCGTCCCGGCGGGGTCTTGGTGCTGAACTATTGGCAGGCGGACCGCCTGAGCTCGCTGGCTCTGAACCAGACGCTCGGCGAGACCTTCGGCCGCGATGTCTTGACCCTGACCGTGCCCGGGGGCAATTGCCTGGCTTTTGCGCTCGATGGCGGCGTGCCGCGCATCGGCCGGCAGCGCCTGATCGAGCGCGCGCGCCGCCTGGGAAAACGCCATGGGGTTTCATTGACCAAGCTGGCGCGCGAGCTGTATCGGCATAATCATCTGCGTTTCCGCTTCGGCGGCTATTAATAACCCGGAAAATTCATGAATTACACGCGCCCTCGCTTGCTTCTTGTTCCGGCAAGAAATTTTCTTCCGTTGCCCGTAATCCCTGATACGGGGCGTCTTCCGAAAATTCATGGGCGACGAGTATAAAGGGTCATTATGGCTGCCCGGATCCATATCGCGTTACGCAATTATCTGGTGGTGACCGCCGGCTATTGGGCCTTCACCATCACCGACGGCGCGATCCGCATGCTGGTGGTGCTCTATTTCCATCAGCTCGGCTATTCGCCCTTTGAAGTGGCGATGCTGTTCCTGTTCTACGAGTTCTTCGGCATCGTCACCAACCTGGTCGGCGGTTGGCTGGGCGCCCGCATCGGCCTGAACCGGACGATGCATATCGGCATGCTGTTGCAGATCGCGGCGTTGTCGATGCTGACCCTGCCCGACGCCTGGCTTGGCGTCCCCTATGTGATGTTCGCGCAGGCTCTCTCCGGGATCGCCAAGGATCTGAACAAGATGTCGGCCAAGGCCAGCGTCAAGGCGATCGCCGGGGAGGGCGGCGATACGCGCCTGTTCAAATGGGTGGCGTTGTTGACCGGTTCGAAGAACGCTTTGAAAGGGGGTGGGTTCTTCGTCGGCGCGGGGTTGTTGCAGATGGTGGGGTTCCGCGGCGCTCTGCTGGTGCTGGCCGCTGGGCTCGGCGTGGTGTTGCTGCTGACCTGGCTGATGCTGCCTTCGGGCGTCGGGCGGATGAAGGGCAAGCCGAAATTCACCCAGGTGTTCTCGAATACGCCGGCGATCAACTGGTTGTCGGCGGCGCGTTTCTTTCTGTTCGGCTCGCGGGATGTCTGGTTCGTCGTCGCCCTTCCGGTATTTCTCGCTGACGTGTTGCACTGGGATTTCTTGCGCGTCGGTGGTTTTCTCGCGCTGTGGGTCATCGGCTATGGCCTGGTGCAGGCCGTGGCGCCGCGTTTGATTCGTCGCTTGCATCAGGGACGCGGGCCGGGCGGGGATACCGCCCGGCTGACCGCCCTGATGCTGTTGGCGGCGCCGGCGGGCATCGCGCTTGCCCTGCACGGGGGGTGGGACCCGACGCGGGTGCTGATTGCCGGATTGGTGGCGTTCGGCGTTCTGTTCGCGATTAATTCCGCGTTGCATTCGTACCTGATCCTGGCGTATTCCGATGCCGATAAGGTGGCGATGAACGTTGGTTTCTACTATATGGCCAATGCCGGCGGTCGTCTCGCCGGTACCGTTCTGTCCGGCTGGGTCTATCAGACGCAAGGTCTGGAGGGTTGCCTGTGGTGGTCGGCGGCTTTTGTCGCGATGGCGTGGTTGCTGTCGTTGCCTTTGCCCGCGCGTCCGGCCTCCGCTTGAGGTCTTCTCGCGGAGTCATGTTCGTCGGAATCTTGGCGCGGTGCTTCCCGGGTTTCATCGGGGCGTTTCAACTCATTGTATATAATAGCTAAATAGATTCTGGCTCGATCCTTGCAGAAAACACGAGAGGAAGCTGGGGCGTCGGTTTTTCCACGCCCCGGTCAGTCAACCGTTTCTCTGCGTGGGATCTTGCATGGCCAGAATCTACATCGGTGGGGCCGGGGGTGCGCCGGCCAATGGCTTTATCCGCTCGTTGCGTGAGTCCTCTCGCGACGATTACCTGATCGGCGCCAGCTGTCAGGCATCGGATCTGCTGCTGGCCGATGTCGACCAGCGACATTGGGTGCCGCCGGCGCGTGACCCGGAGTATGCGCGACGCATCCCGGCCTTGTTGCGCGATTGCGGGGTGGATTTCATCCATGCGCAGAATGATTTCGAGGTGCGTGCCTTGTCGCGCATGCGCTCGCGTCTCGATGCCCTCGGCGTGCGCCATTATCTTCCCGATGCCGAGGTCGTCGAGAACTGTGTCGACAAGCAGCGTAGCTGGGCGATCTGGCACGCGGCCGGCGTGCGCGTGCCGGCGACCCGGCTGTTGCATTCCCCGGCCGACCTGAAACAAGCCTTCGCCGCCCTCGGCGAGCGCCTGTGGCTGCGCGCCACCGAGGGTGGCGGTGGCCGCGGCGCCTTGCCCACCGATGACTTCGAGTTTGCGCGCCGCTGGATCGATCGTCATGACGGCTGGGGGCGTTTTACCGCCTCGCAACTGCTGTCGCGCGACAGCGTGACCTGGCTTTCTTTGTGGTATCGCGGCGAGCTGGTGGTGGCGCAGACGCGCAAGCGCCTGAGCTGGCAGTTCGGCAATCGCACCCTGTCCGGGGTCACCGGGGTCACCGGGGTCGGACAGACCTGTTCCGACGAGGCGGTCGATCGTGTCGCGCTCGATGCGATCGGCGCGATCGACCGCCGTCCCCACGGCATCTATGCCGTCGACATGAGCTATGATTTCGACGGTCGGCCGAATCCGACCGAGATCAACATCGGGCGCTTTTTCACGACGGTGCTGTTCTTCACCCGCGCCGGGTTGAACCTGCCTCGCATCTATTGCGATATCGCGCTGGAAGGTGAGTTCCCGACGCTGTCCCGGCGCATCAACCCGTTGCCCGATGATCTGTTGTGGATTCGGGGCATGGATGTCGAACCGGTGCTGACCACGCGCGACGCGCTTGCGCGTCTCACGGGAGTGGTGTCCGATGCGGCTTGAGGCGTTGCGCGGAAAAACCGTGTTGGTCACCGGCGCGAGCGGCTTCATCGGCCGCGTGCTGAGTGCCCGTCTGCGGGAAATTGAAGGTCTTCGGCTGGTGTTGCTGAGTCGCTCGGGCAGCTCGTTCGAAGCGCCGGGAGCGCATTGGATCGACGCTGACCTGAACAAGCTTACGGCCGGCCATTTCGATCCTTTCGGGATCGATATCGCGATCCACCTCGCCGCTTTCATCCCGAAGAGCGTCGCCGAGGCGGATGACGCCGACGCCGTTTATGCGGCGAATATCAATGGCATGCGGCGCCTGCTCGACAGCCTGCCAAATCACCTGCAACGTTTCGTTTTCATCAGCAGCGTCGACGTATATGCCCCGGACAGCACGCACTGCCTGTCGGAGCGGACGCCGACCGCGCCGGCGACGCTGTATGCCGCCTCCAAGCTGTTCGGCGAGACCCTGACCCGGGTGGTCGCCGAACAGCGAGGCTGGGGGCATGTGATTCTTCGTCTTGGCCATATCTACGGCGAGGGCGAGCATGCCTGTGCGAAGCTGATTCCGGCCACGATCGAACGCTTGCTGGCCGGCGAGCCGCCCCGAGTGCACGGGTCGGGCGACGAGCTGCGGGATTTCCTGCATGTGCGGGACGCCGCCGAGGCGATCGCACGCGCCGCGGCGCATCCCGACCCAGGGCTTGGCACGATGAATGTCGTCAGCGGTCGTTCGCTCAGTGTGCGCTCGCTGATTCATCTGCTTGCCAAGCTGTGCGGTTGGAACGGGGAGATCGAGTACGTCGACGCGCCTCGTTCCGGCCGATCGTTCTGTTTCAACAATGTGCGCATGAAAACCATGCTCGGCGAGTGGGATCAGGTCGACCTGCACACCGGCCTGCTGCGCGAGATCGCGGAACGCAAGGAGCGACGCCATGCAGCCTGAACAGCAGCGCCTCGATGCCTGTGCCGATTGGTACCTGAATCGGCAACTCGATTTCGATCATCGTCTGATCGAATACCGTTTCCGTGTTCTGCGGCCCTGGCTGCGTGGCGGGGAAGGATTGGAGCTGGGACCGGCGGAAGGACAGATGACCCAGCGTCTGCTGCCTCTGTTTTCCCATCTCACCGTGGTCGACGCGGCCGCTGGGCTGCTCGCCCGCATCCCGGACGATCCCCGGCTGACGAAGGTGTGCGCCTTGTTCGAGGACTATCAGCCCGAACGCCGCTTCGACGCCATCGTCATGGAGCATATCCTCGAGCATGTCGAGTCGCCGGCGCGGTTGTTGCGGCGCGCGCGCGGGTGGCTGCGACGCGGCGGGCGACTCTTCGTCGGCGTGCCCAACGGCCACTCGCTGCATCGTCTCGTGGCGGTCAAGATGGGCTTGCTGAACCATCCGTGCGAACGCAATGAACGGGACCATCGGCTCGGCCACCGGCGGGTCTACACGCCGGCGGGATTCCGTCGCGAGCTGGAGGCGGCCGGCCTGCGCATCGTGCACTTCGGCGGCGTATTCCTGAAACCTCTGAGCAATGCCCAGATCGAGACGCAATGGGACGAGGCGATGCTCGAAGGCTTCTACCAGCTCGGTAAGGAGATGCCGGAATACGCCGCCGAGCTGCATGCGGTATGCGAGTCGCGGCGATGAAACCGCTGTGCGTGATCGACCTCGACGGCACCCTGCTCGACTGCGCGGAGCGCCATCATCGCTGCTACCAGGAAAGCCTGGCGCCATTGAGCCGACGCGTCTGGTCGCGCGCTGACTACTGGCGCATGAAACGCGCCGGGCGAAGCCTCGCGGGCATCCTCGATAGTGAGGATCCGGTGATGCTGAACGCCTACCGGGAGCGCTGGCGGCGACGCATCGAATCGCCGGAATTGTTGGCGCTGGATCGCCCCGCGCCCGGTGCGATGGCCGCGCTGCAAGGCTGGAGAGGGCGTGGTCCCCTGGTACTGTGCACCCTGCGCCGTGATCGCGCCGCGACGCTCGCGCAGCTGCGCGGATTGGGCCTTGCCGGGTGCTTCGATCAGATCATCGTCACTGGGGGGCAAGACAAGGCGCGCGCCCTGGAGCGGGAGCTTGCCTTCGGTTACAGCGGTTTGACCTGGATCGGAGACAGCGAGGCCGATCTGGAGGCGGCGCGCGCGCTGCGCGCGCGCGCCTGTCTCGTGACCCACGGCATTCGCGACGCCGAATGTCTGCGCCGCCATGGCGCCGCGCGCGATGAGCTGTATCCGGCATTGAACGCCATCGACCCGTTTTTCATCCCCTGGGACGGTCCGCCCGAGATCGCCCCGCTGTCCAACGACCCGGGCGCCCCCTGGTGAAGGAGACCCCAATGGCATCCACTCATCCCTTACTGATCCATGGCGAGATCCCTCCGGCCGAGCCACCGACGAGCTCGGCCGAGGCGTCGCCCGCCGGGCTTACCAGCCGTTGCCGCCTGATGCGCCTGCCGATCGTGCACGACCGCCGAGGCAACCTCACCGCGGTCGAGTCCGGTCGTGACGTGCCTTTCGAGATCCGCCGGGTCTACTATCTGTACGATGTTCCCGGCGGCGCCGAGCGTGGTGGGCACGCGCACAAGCACCTGCAACAGTTGATTATCGCGATGTCCGGCAGTTTCGATATCGTGCTCGATGACGGCCACCAACGCACCCGTCACCACATGAACCGCTCCTACCAGGGGCTTTACATCGGACCCATGGTGTGGCGTGAGATCGACAACTTCTCCTCCGGCTCGGTTTGTCTGGTGCTGGCTTCGGAACACTTCGATGAAGATGACTACTACCGCGATTACTACCGCTTCCTCGACGCCGTCGGCGCGCGCGATTGAGCTGTTCGACCTGAAGGCCGCGCATGCCGAGTTGCGCGCGCGTCTCGATGCCGCCTGGAGGCGGGTGCTCGATCGCGGCCGATTCATCGACGGGCCGGAACTGGCGCGTTTCGAAGCGCGTTTCGCCGCGCTTTGCGGGGTCGCGCATTGCGTCGGCGTCGGCAACGGTTATGACGCCTTGCGGCTGATGCTGCAAGCCGCCGGCGTGCGCGCCGGCGACGAGGTGATCGTGCCGGCGCATACCTTCATCGCCACCTGGCTTGCGGTATCGGCGCTGGGAGCGACGCCGCTGCCGGTGGATGTGGACGAGGAAAGCATGAACATCGACCCGCGGCGGGTCGAAGCCGCCCTGTCGCGGCGCAGTCGCGCGATCATCGCGGTTCACCTGTACGGGCGGCCGGCGCCGATGGATGCGCTGCGCGAGATCGCCCGGCGCCACGGGATCGCGTTGTTCGAAGACGCCGCCCAAGCACATGGCGCGTACACGCACGACTCTCCGGTCGGCAGCCTGGGCGATGCCGCGGCCTTCAGCTTCTATCCCGGAAAAAACCTCGGCGCGCTCGGCGACGGCGGCGCGATCGTCACCGACGACGCCGAATTGGCCGCGCGCGCGCGCAGGCTGCGCAACTATGGCGCCGAACAGAAGAATCAGCACCAGACGCGGGGCGGAAACTCACGGCTCGACGAACTCCAGGCAGCCTTTTTGAACGAAAAACTCGCGCGCCTGGAAGCGTGGAACCGGCGGCGGCGCGCGGTGGCGCGGCGCTACGACGAGGCGCTGCGGGGGATCCGCGGCCTGCGACCGCCCAGCATCCCATGCCAAGCGACATCGGCATGGCACCAGTATGTGGTGCGCGTCCGCGGCCGCGATGCCCTGTGTGAGCGGCTGCGCCGGCGCGGCATCGGCTTCGCCATCCATTATCCCACGCCACCCCATCGCTCGCCCGCCTATGCCGACAGCCACGGCGCCCTGGCGCTGCCGGTCGCCGAAGGCCTGGCCGAACAGGTGTTGAGCCTGCCGATGGGCCCTCACCTCTCCGAGGCCGACCAGTGCCGGGTCATCGATGCCCTGCGCGACTTCTTTCCCGAAACCGGATGCAGACAATGAACCACCCTGACGCCCCCCTGCTTACCGTCGTCCTGTTCACCTTCAACCAGCAGCGCTGGATCGGCAAGGCCCTCGACAGCGTGTTGGCGCAGGGTATCGACGACATGGAAATCCTCGTTCTCGACGACGATTCACTGGACGATACCCTGGCCGTCGCGCGCGAGCATGCCGGCGATGATCCGCGCGTGCGCCTGCTACGCAACGACCACAATCTGGGGCAGATCGGCAACGCGAACAAGGCCTGGCGCAGCGGTCGAGGACGCTATCTGGTCCTGCTCGGAGGAGACGATTTTCTCTACCCGGGGCACCTGCGCCGCCTGCTCGATGCGTTGGAAACCCATCCCCGCTGCGCGCTGGCCTACAGCCCCTGCTACTGGGTAGACGAACAGGATCGCGTGCTGCGCGTCGCCACCCATCCCGGGCATCCGCCGCAAAGCTATGCCGGCGGTCGCAACGAGGCCGGCGATCTGTTGGCCCATGACAATTACATCACGCCGTCCGCGGCGATGTTCCGGCGCGCGGCGGTCGCCCGGATCGGGGATTTCGATCCCACCATCACCACCGCCGCCGACTGGGACCTGTTCGTGCGCATCGCGCTGCATCATCCGGATTTCGCTTTCGTCGCGACCCCCGGCGTGGCCTACCGCCTGCACGATCGCCAGGTCACGCGCCGCTTCGATGACGGCCTGGAGCCATTGATCGGCCATATCCAGGTCATCGAGAAGGCGCTCGCGAGCGGGCGGGGGGAAGCCTCGATCGCGGCGCGCGCCGGCGACATCATGCGCCGCCTCGACGAACGCGCCCAGCTCTATATCGATGGTCTGGATTCGATCCTGCAGATGCGGATCGAGGCGCTGCGCGAGCGCCTCGAGCGGCTCGACGAGCGCCAGGCCCTGCCCGACGAGCCGCTCGTCAGCGTCATCGTGCCGACCTGGAACCGGCCCGAGCTGCTGCAGGATGCGCTGAGCTCCCTGGTCGCTCAGAGCTACCCGAATTGGGAGGCCGTGGTGGTCAACGATGCCGGTGTCGATGTCGAGGCGCTGGTCGCCGCGGCGGATCCTCACGGGAGGATCCGCCCGCTGCGCCACGCCACCAACCAGGGCCTGTCGGCGGCGCGCAATACCGGTATCCGGTTGTCGCGGGGCGAGATCCTGTGCTACCTGGACGACGATGACCGCTTCCTGCCCGATCATCTGGAGACCGTTGTCGCGGCGTTTCGTGAGCATCCCGAGGTCGAACTCGTCTATACCGAGGCCGAGTATGTCACCGAGCGCATCGAGAACGGCAAGCGCATCGAACTGGACCGCGCCACGCCGTTCTCCGGTCTCGAGTACTCGCTCGAACGCCTGCATGTCAGCAACTATATCCCGGTCAACACCTGGGCCCATCGCCGCTCCCTGCTGAAGCGCATCGAGGGTGGCTTCGACACCAGCCTGCCTGCGCTCGAAGACTGGGATATGCTGTTGCGCCTGGCGCGCGCCACCGTTCCGCGGCATCTGCCCTGTCGCACCGTCGAGGTCCGGGTGCGCCCCGGCGTGGCCGGCGACAACATGAGCCAGCGCGAGAAGAAAGACTTCCCGGCGCTCTACGAGAAGCTCTATCGGCGCTACCCGCTGGCGGGAGACAACCTGGCGATCCAGCGCGAGCAGGCGCTGAACGAGATGCGCGCGCGCGCCGCCGACGAACCCGAAAGCCCCGATCATCCCGAGCGGCGCTACGCGCAATGGCTGGAGCGGCATGCATTGAGCGAGAACGATGCCCAATTCTATGCCGAACGCATGATATGCCACTGGTTGTGCAAGCCCGCGATCCATCTGGTATTGACCCATGTGCCGGGGCAGGAGGGTGCCCTGGCGGATACTCTGGACGCCCTGGGGCGGCAGCTCTACGCGGAATGGGGGCTCAGCATTCTCACGCGCGAGCCGGTGGCCGATGTCGGTTTCGCCGCGGCCGCCAATGTCGAATGGCTGCAATACACCGGAGAACTGGACGAAACCCTGAACGAGCTGATGAACGGTTCGCAAGCGGACTGGTTCCTGCTGATCGAGGCAGGGGACCAACTCGCCCCGGATGCGCTGTTCCTGCTCGCTGATCACGCCAATCGCCATCCGCGCCATCGCTTGGTCTACTTCGACGAGGATCGCATCGACCGCGACGGCAAGCGCTATGATCCCCTGTTCAAGCCGGATATCAACCGCGAACTGCTGCGTGCGACGCCCTACATCGGTCAGGCCGTGGCCTTTGATCGTCGCGCCTTGCTCCGCGCCGGCGGCGTGCGCGCGCCGGCGGCCGCGTTGATCTGGGACGCCACCCTGCGCCTGCTGGACGAATACGGCGAAGAGGCCATCGGCCATGTTCCGCGGGTGGTCTTGAGCCGTCCCGACCGCTGGCGTCTCGCGCGTGACGAGGAGCAGGTGGTACAGCAGCGCCGTGCGGTACTGCAAGACCATCTGCATCGCAACGGCATCGCCGCGCGGATTGAACCCTCGTTGCTGTTCGGCGCCTTCTTCGTCGACTACCAAGTGACCGCGCCGGCCAGCGTATCCATCATCATCCCGGTGCGGGATCGGCCCGAGATGCTGCGATCCTGCCTCGAAAGCCTGTTTCGCCATACCGACTGGGACGACTACGAGATCCTGATCGTCGACAACGACAGCCAGGATCCCCGCATGGCCGGGTTGTTCGAAGAGCTCACGGCCCGACATGCCGGCTTGCGCGTATTGTCGTATCCCGGCGCGTTCGATTTCGCCGCGATCAACAACCTCGCCGCCGCCGAGGCGGAAGGGGATTACCTGTTGTTCTTGAACAACGACACCCACCTGCTGCAAAACGACTGGCTGCGGCGCATGGTCGCGCTCGCGCAACAGGATGCTGTCGGCATCGTCGGCGCGCGCCTGGTCCACCCCGACAGCCGCGTGCAACATGCCGGGTTGGTGCTCGGCCTCGGCGGCATTGTCGGCTCGCCGTTCGTCGGCGAGCCGCTGGAGTCCGCCGGCTACATGGGGCGAGCGCAACTCGCGCAGAACTACTCGGCCGTCAGCGCGGCCTGCATGCTGGTGGAAAAGGCCCTGTTCGAACGACTCGGCGGCTTCGACGCCGACCGTTTTCCGGTACTGTACGGCGATGTCGATCTCTGCCTGCGCGCCGCCGAGCTCGGGCGTGCCACCGCCTGGACCCCGCATGCCACCCTGTTACACCGGGGCGGGGCGACCCTGGCCGAGCTCGGAGACCTCGGCCGGATCGACCCGCAACATCGTCAGCGCGATGCCTTTCTCGCACGCTGGCGCGGACGTCTCGGCAACGATCCGGCATGGAACCGCAACCTCAGTCTGGCCGCGCCCGACGCCCGTGTCGAGGTCGAGATCGACGCCGCCTGGGACACCGCCATCCAAGATCGCCCGCGCCTGCTCGCGTTTCCGCTGAACCCCGGCGCGCTCGGCGACTACCGCGCGCGCGCGCCGCTGCGCGCGCTCGAACAGGCGGCCCTGGCGCGCGTCGCGCTGATGCCGGATCACGAAGGCGGACGCGCCACCCGGGTCCCGACGATCGCCGAGCTGGAACGCCTGTCACCGGACAGTCTCTACCTGCTGCATGGCATTGGTGACCTGTTTCTCGACTGGCTGCCACGTTACCGCAAGCAGACCGACGCCTTCCTCGTCGCCGGGTTGGACGACAACCTGTTCGCGGTTCCGGAAAAAAACTCGGCGCGCGCGCGCCTGCCGGCCGATATCGACGAGCGGGTCCGGGCGACCTTGCCGCACTGCCATCGCCTGATCGTCACCACCGATCCCCTGGTCGAGGTCTATGCCCCCTATGTCGATGATATCCAAGTGGTCCCGAACCATCTCGTCGGCGCCAACTGGCTGGGTTTGGAAAGCCAACGTCGCGTCGGTGACAAGCCCCGCGTCGGTTGGGCCGGCGCACAGCAACACCTGGGGGATCTGGAATGGCTGGCGCCGGTCATCGAGACGCTCGCGGACGAGGTGGATTGGGTCTTCATGGGCATGTGCCCGCAAGCTTTCCGACCCTGGATCAAAGAATTTCACAAACCCGTGCACTATGCCCGTTACCCGGAAAAACTGGCGCGCCTGAACCTGGATCTGGCGATCGCGCCGCTTGAGATCAACGCGTTCAATGAATGCAAATCCGATCTTCGCCTGCTGGAATACGGCGTGCTCGGCTGGCCGGTGCTGGCCAGCGACATCCATCCCTACCGCAATCCGCGCGTGACCACCGTGGCGAACGATCCGAAAGCGTGGATCGCGGCCATCCGCGAGCACATCAGCGAACCCGCCGCGCTCGCGCGTCAGGGCAACCGCCTGCGGGATTGGGTCATCGCCAACCGCCTGCTGGAGAACAACACCCGCCCCTGGCTCGAGGCGCTGTTTCGAGGCGAGGTATTGAAAGGCGCGGGCGCGAGCGGCCCGCTGGCCGGGCGTGAAAAGATCGGCATGGCGCGCTGATACCCGTTTGCCAGGGACTCACCCCGCCGTCGACGGTATCTTGTTGCCGGCTCTTTGACTATGATTGAATTGAACCGCTGTCGATGGTGAGTTTCCGTAACGACGTCCACAGGTGCGAGGGGCGGCCGAAAGTTCATGGGCGCCGACTATATAAGAATGCATAGCCCTGGAGGCCGCATGGCGGCGCATTCGACGGGAAAAAAACAATGGCTGTAAGGTTGAAGGTAGCCCGAACCGCTAGAGAACTGGATGATGTCTTCCAGTTGCGTTATGACGTCTATGTTCGGGAAAGGGGGAAATTCGCTCCGGCCGATGGCAACGAGGTCGGGGAGCGCATCATCGATCAATTCGATGCGATTCCCGACACCGTCAACCTCGTCGCCTATGATGAAGACAACGACCAGGCGATCGCCTGTCTGCGCATCAACAAGGATTCCGAGATCGGCCTGCCGTCCGAGCACTACTTCGATTTCTCCGAGGCCCGGGAACGATTGGGCGCCGCCAGGCGGGGGCAAACGCCGAAAGCCGGGGAAGAAAGCGCGGTGGTTCTGGTCAGCGGCAGCATGTTGGCCATCCGGCGGGAATGGCGAAACCGCAGAAACGTCATCTATGCCATGCTTAAGACCTGCTTCGGGATCATGCACAACCTGGGGGCGACCCATGTGATCGCATCGATCAGCGCCGAAACCGCGTCGCTCTACAGCCGCATGGGCTTTGCGATGCTTAGCGACGCCAAGTGGATCGAATCCGTGGGCGATGACCTGACCCCCATGCTGGCCCCGATCGAGAAGCCGCTGAAATGGGCCTTTGGTGATGTGCGGGACGACAATATCCCGTTCTGGCTGATGAACTTCAAATTCGAGTTCGAGCGTCTGCTGCTTTCCGCGGGCGAGATCTTGTTCCAAGAAAACGACAAAGGGGAAGATGCCTACGCCATCGACGATGGCTGGATCGCGATCTCGCGCCATACGCTGGACCGTGAGTCGGGAAAGAGCCATGAAATCGTATTGGCCAACCTGCATCGGCCGGCATTGCTCGGGGAACTCGCGCTGTTCGATGACGAACCACGCGCCGCGACCGCGACCGCGATTACCAACACGGAATTGATCGTGATCGGCCGGGAACAACTCTATGGCTTGTTGTACGACAACCCCGACAAGATGAAAGACATCATCCGCCATTTCACCCACCGCGTCCGGGAAACCGATGACATGGTGATCCAAGCGCATGCGCCCCACGCGGTGCGCGTGGATTTTTCCTTGATCAAACTGTGGCGTACCGCGCCGCCTGATCGCAGGCATCCGGAAACCCGGGTCGCCAGAGTGGGGCCCGCGCAGATCGCGCTTTCAGCGCAGGTGCCGGAAGAAGAAGTCATCAGGATACTGGAGCGGTATCATGAGGAAGGCATGCTGGACTTCGGAAAGAACCGTATTCGTTTCTATCGCGCTCCGGTTGCCGACTGGCCTGAATCGGAAGGTTAAGACGGTCTGGAGAAATGCTCTTCCTCGTAACTGTCAAGGCCCGACATTACAGACCGTGCTCAGCAAGAAGGTACTCGCGCACTATGGCTTATGAGTGCCATCCTAGCTTTGGGCCACCAAAGGTGGTTGTTTTTCAACCGCCGGATGTGGAAAACCATATGTCCGGCGCTGTGAGGGGTAACGGGAGTTATTCCGTCACCTCGACCCGATCGCCTTGCCCGGTCAATATCAGTTCAGCTGGTCGGTCGGGTAGTTTCCAGGAAAAAATCATCTCCCTGCCTGAACAGATCGAGCAAGGAGGCGATCACCTCTTCTGCATGTTCCCCGTCGATGAGAAACTCGCCGTCCAACCTCAGCCTCCCCGGAAAAATTCCGGACGATTCAGTGGAGAACCCAAGCCGAAGCGCTCCAGAACTTGTCGCTTCGACGCGGGCGCCAAACCGAAATCCACCGGATAGCTCCACTCGTCCCTTTCGTCTGATGAGCAGATTTTCCAGCGGCTCAATGATGTCGTCGATCTTGTCGAAATAGATGTCGTCAAATACCTGATGGCAGTTTCCATACTGCAATTCGATCGAGAAATGGGGCGTATCGGTGACTTCCGGCCAATACGCTCTTTGGATTTTCAGGGTGTATTGCATCGTTTTGAGACGGGCGTATTCGTCTGGTCTTGAGCCTGTTCCGGGGAAGCCGGTCTGCTACGACAGCGCGTGTTATACTCGCCGCCCATGAATTTTTGGTTTTTCGAGACCGTTCCTCGCGCCCGTGGGCCAGGCGCGGGCGCGGTGGCCAAAAATTCATGGGCGGCGAGTATATCCACCATCCAGGATGAAACCGATGCAGAATGATACACCGTTGCATGCGCTGCGCCGATGGCTGGGTATCGTCGTCGACAACAGTCCGTGGACAGAGAAGGTCCTCTCGGGCATCGGCGCCTTTCTCGGCATCTATGCGATTCTGCTGGTCGCCCGCGCGAGTGTCGATCCAGCCGATGTGCCGTTGATCGTCGCTTCGATGGGCGCGTCGGCGGTATTGTTGTTCGCGGCGCCGCATGTGCCTTTCTCCCAGCCTTGGAACGTGCTCGCCGGCCACGGTTTTTCAGCCGGCTTTGGCGTGGCCGCCGCGACGTGGATCGATGATCCGCTGGTGTCCGCGTCGGTGGCGGTCGGCGGCGCCATCTCATTGATGTATTTCTTGCGTTGCCTGCATCCCCCCGGCGGGGCGAGCGCCTTGATGGCGGTGATCGGCGGCGCCAAGATCCACGGGTTGGGGTTCGACTATGTCTTGTTTCCGGTGATGCTCAATGCGCTGGTGATCTTCGCCGTGGCCCTGGCGTTCAATTATCCCTTTCCATGGCGACGCTATCCGGCCGCGATCGCGCCCAAGCCGGAACTGCCACCCACCGCGGTGCCGACCGCGTTGGCCGAGTCGGACCTCGATTATGCGTTGGCTCATGTGCGCGGATACCACGATATTGACGAAGACGATCTCGCGGTGCTGTTTCATCTTGCGCGCGAGCATGCCGAGACGCATCATCTGCCGCCCGAGGCGATCCGCCCGGGGCGCTGTTATTCGAACGGGGCCTTGGGTCCGGAATGGTCGATTCGCTGCGTGCAACGCATCGATGGGGACCAAGTCAGTTATTTCACCCCGGCGGGCGCTGGCGCGCTGGAGAATGGAGAGATGGGGCGCGAGCTGTTCGCGCGCTGGGCGCGTTTCCCGGTGCGTTCGGTCGGTGAACGCTGGGTGCGTATCGATCAACAATAATTGATCGCGCCGCGCTCCGCTTCCGGGCGGAGCGCGGCGCGGAGATCAGCCGCCGAAGCCTATTCCGGAGCCGTCACCGCTGCCGAAGCCGTTTCCGCGATCGCCGCTGCCTCTGCCGGAACCGGATTGGTCACCGCCACCGAAGCCGAAGCCGTCCCCGCTGCCAAAGCCGTTTCCGCTGTCGCCGCTGTCGCCGCTGTCGCCGCTGTCGCCGCTGTCGCTGCCGGATCCGGAGTGGTCGCTGCCACCGAAGCCAGAGCCATCCCCTTCGCCCAGGCCTCCAAACCCGCCCAAAGGATCGCTTCCACCAGACCCGGGTCGGGGGCCGTCGCCGTTCTGCCCACCCGGCGTTGGGAATGGAATCGGCAGATCATCCGGGAACCCATCCCGGTCCCGATCGGTGTCGGCAAAACCATCCCGGTTGTGGTCGTCGTCGCGGTAGCCGTCGTGGTCGCGATCCTCGTCGTCGAAGCCATCACGATCGCGGTCGGTTTCACGGAAGCCATCTCGGTCCAGATCGTTATCGTGGTAGCCGTCCTGGTTGCGGTCATCGTCGAAGAAGCCGTCGTGGTTCAGGTCGGTGTCGGCGAAGCCGTCGCCATCGAAGTCCCCGCTGATCTCCGGCGGCAGGCCAAGTTGAATGCCGACCTTGTTCAACGTGGTCACGCCGTCCACCCAGTCGCGCACGTCGGTGGGATCGCCGCCGGGTTTGGTGACGACGCTGTAGACTGGGTAGCTGCGCGGCGCCAGCCCGGGAAAGGTGGTCAGCGAGTAGACCTGGAACTTGCCGCTGAAGGTGGCGTCGGCGGTGTGCGGCACCGGCGTCGCCGACAGATTGCCGTCGGCGAGCAGGTAGATGCGTTCGCCGTCGGCCTCGGTGAACAGGTAGAGGTCACCGCTGGTCGGGTTCTTGAAATCGATATCGAGCACCAGCTGGTCGTTGTCGAGACCGACCACCGCTTTTTCCGCCGTCAAAACGCCGCCGTCGGCGAATGCCTGGGTGGACGTCAGGCCGAGCAAGGCGCAGGCGAGCAGGGTTTTCTTGAATGACATGGGCTTTATCTCCATCGGATCGTTGTCTGATGCCAGGGTGCTTCGGCCGATGGACGCGGGGATTGAGGCTGAAGACGCGATTGGGGAAGCGGAGGGCGGATATTGGGAACAGCGTGGGTGACGATTCGGCGGCTCTGCCTGCTTTTTGTGCGTTGGATTCGTCGGATATCTGGAATCCGACCGGATCAGGACCTGTTGCGGCTGTTATTCGCGCCCTTGGACGTCATGGGCTATGACTCGTTTCCGCGCCTGGCCCACGGGCGCGAGGAATGGTCTCGAAAATCTGAAAACTCCTGGGTGACGAGTATATCGTCGCAGTCAGTATCTGCTTCCTTGTCTTCGCCTGCCACGCCAGAGCTTCTTTCAGGGGAGCTGCTTCCTCAGCTCGTTGCGAACCGCATCCAGGCTGGATTCCAATATGCTGCGGATCTGCTCACTGCGAAAAGGCTGCTTGTTGGCGAGCCGGGCTTGCGCCAACGCGATGGAACGGTTGTCTCGCAAGCGGCTGAACCAGCGCCGCGCCAAGTCGCTGGTTTCGGCGGTCGCGTTTTGCGCCCAGTCGAGCAAGGCCTGGGTTGCCGCCGGCCCACCGATATTCGCAAGCGCGTTGCCACTGGCCAGGAAAACCGGGTTTTCGGGCTGCGAGTGCTCCATGCGTTGGCGTAGCAGTGCCGCCGCGTCTGGATTCCGGACGCTGGCCAAAGCTTGCACCGCGGCGAGAACATGCGGCTGTCGGGCAGCCTCTATCTCCTCGATACTCGCGCCCCCAGAAGCCAGGGTGTCGAGCAATAGATTCACGCCGTCAGGTGCGCCGATGCGAGCAATAGCCAGGGCGAGGGTGTTCAATACCTCAGGATCTTGCTGAAGCCACTGTTCCGACCAAGCGGCTTCCAGCGGGGGCGAAAGTTCCGGATGAAAACGCTGGCCCCATTGGGTGTTGGCCGCGGTTTCTATCGCCTCTTGGTACAAGCGGCGTTGCTCCAGGTCGGTTTCATTGATGACCTTGTCGATCAGCAGGCTCAGGGTTTCCGGTGTTGCCGCGCGCGCCACGATCAGCGGTAGTTGTTGGCGTAGCGCCGGACTGGCGTCGGCCGCATTCAACGCGGCGGCGATCGCTTCAAGCGTGTCCGGGTCAGGCTGTTCGCGCAAACGCAGCGACAAAGCCTCGCCAATCAGCAGCCAGGCCATCGATGCGTTGGGATCATCCTGATCAAGGAATTGATTCCATAGCGCCCATAGCGCAACGGTGTCTTTATCCAACAGCGCATCATAGTATTCTTGGCGCCGGGCAGGAGAGGAAAGATCCATTAAGCCCGGCGCGCGGCTTTCCGTTGTTGTTACCGTGCGTCTTGGTTGGGCGATGACAAGCCCGGAAATGGCGCTTTTCGGCTGGCTTGGTTTGTGGACTGCTTTTCGTCGTTCCGTTGGCCCGGTGCCGCAGCCAAGATAAAACCCCGCTAGCAGCACGGCTCCGCCAGCCAGCAGCCATTTTGAAACCGGCTTCACCGCTGCCGAAACCCCCATTTCAGCAGATGTTCCAGCATGTACGAGATATGCGCTTGCTGGCCGGTAAGCGGCTTGGGCTCTTCAATGTGCAGCTTGGCGCCCAGTTCGCCCCTGGCATACTCAGTTACATTCCCGGCGGGTAATGCCTGGCTGCCGAACGGAACGATGCCGTCACCCAGGTTCTCTCCCTGGTTGCTGTAGGTCGGATAGAGCAGGTAGTTTTGGGCCCGGCGCGAGACTTGGTCGCAATAATCCCGACCCGCAAGATCAAAGATACGATATTCTTTGTCCAACCTTCCCAATTCGATTCCGGTATAACGCAACGCCGCATATTCGATGTCTGTCGGCAAGCTGTTGCGCTCGTCCAGAAGGCGTTGAATCGGTTCAGAGTAGTCGGACAGATCATCGATCGTTGGGCGACGCACATCCAGTTTTTCCGGATCGCCTGATGAAGTAAAGAAATCGATGAATTGCTTAAAAGTATCCGCGATACAGTTTTTTCTTGCGCGCAGAAAATCGACCACCTGCCAATCGTTGTCACAAGCCGTAGTTGCAATTCCGAAAAAGCGATCATCCTTACGGAAGCCGGAGGAATCCAGACAGTTGTCTTGCAGGTAGCGATAGATACGCCCGAGCGGCGAGCCGCGATGCGGCGTGCCGGTGGTAAGTAGCGCGACGATTCCGGATTTTTCCGAGGCATTCGCATCCTGCAGAAAGGCGCGCGCGGCAAGGCCGCCCCGGCTGTGGGCGACCAGCGCAATCTTCAGGTCAAGGGGGCCATAGGTGGTTTGATAGAGCCGCTTGATCGCCTGAATCGCATCGCCAACCTCTTTGCCGAGAGTGTTGAAGGTCGAGAAATCGCCGCTGCGGGGTCCGTGCGCGCGAATATGTTCCAAGCCGGTACGGCCTGAAAATCCGTCATACGCGCCGAAGCGCAGACGAAAGCAGCCGATCGCAGGCGGTTGCGCACGTGGCAGAGAGGCGCGGCCGGTAACGACGCCCAGTGCGATCGTCGCGCAGGAATCGAAGGCCGTTTCCAGACGCACATAGTCATTCCAGGTGTGTTCGTCACTGCTCATGCCGTGCAACAACAGCAGCACGCGCGCTTGTTGATGACGAGTGGGAGCTGGCGCAGGCTTGATCTCGGTAACCAGAAAACGGAAGAAGCCCACGGCATTGTCGGGTAGCTGGCGCAGGCCGATGTAGAAATTGCTGTTGCTTTTGTCGCCGCGGATTCGCAGGCATGGCATGACCAGTTTCCCGGAAGCCTCGTCATAGCGCGCGATGCATTCGCGATCTGCTGGGTCTGGCGTCGTTGTAGTGTTGTTAGACAAGGTATGCAGGCGAAACGGAGGCGCGGGAGGATCCAGTTTCATCTCGACGCGTGAATAGCTCGTCTGATTCGCGCGGGATAGAGAACGGAAACACGGGAGTGTCACAACCTGATTGATGGGGTTGTAACTGGCTTGACAGCGGTTGCCGCTGTTGCTTTCCGGTAATGGCGCGACCGCGTTCGCGGAGGTTGCCGTCAGTAACAAGGCAATGCTGAACAGGGAAAAGATCGTAGACATGCCGGACCCCCTCCTTGCGGGCGGAGAATGACGAATGGATTTCCTTACGGCCAGTGTATGCATTGCTGGGTTGTAGGTCAAGTTGGGGGCAGGACAGGACCACGTCATCTAAGCGCCTAAGCTAACGTAAAGTGGAAATGTACCAGGGAGAACTCTAATGCAAATAATAAAATCTCCAAGTTTTTCAATGACCTGGGGTGTAACTCCGTCCCCATTCTCATGGAAGTTAATGTGAAAATACGATAACTGCTCAGCCAACCGGCTGAAATGATAATGATATTGAGCAGGCCTACGAAGGTGGAAATGGGCAAGCATGCCAAATCGTTGATTTTTCATGATTGTTGGTGATGCCAGTCTGCGTCATGAGCGTTTTATTGAGAAATCTGGGGTGGCGTAGGCCCGGAAACCTCAGGGCGCGGATGCTGACGCGGAGCCTATTGGGTGTATAGCCGTCGCCGATGAATTTTCGGCCACTGCGACCGCTTCTCGCACACTCGGGCGTCGTTGCGGAAACTCGCCATGAATGGGCTATGACTCGTTTCCGCGCCTGGCCCACGGGCGCGAGGAATGGTCTCGAAAATCCGATTTGGGCGACGGGCATACGGAGAGACGCCGCCTGACCAATATCAAGTACGGGCCGGCCGGCAGCGGCTAGACTGCGACAGATCTGTCTGTCGGAGTATGTCCATGGATTACGATATCGCTGTGGTTGGCGCTGGTCCCGCGGGGTTGGCGTTGGCGCGGGCGCTGGCCGATACCGGTCTGCGCATGGTTTTGTTCGATTGCCAGGACGAGGCGCTGCTGGCGGATCCTCCGGTGGACGGTCGGGATATCGCTTTGACCCATCTCTCGCGCCGTTTGATGGAAGGATTCGGCGCCTGGGGGCGCATCCCCACCGATGAGATTTCCCCTCTGCGGGCCGCGAGGGTGGTCGACGGCGATTCACCCTATACCCTGGATTTCGACAATGACACCGGCCATCGTT
>JALVEB010000181.1 GCA_027008705.1 Sedimenticola sp.
AGCACCTGTTCGGCGAGACCGCGCAGCATGTCTTCGGTGAGATCCATCAGATCATGATAATCGGCGTATGCCTGGTAGAACTCGAGCATCGTGAACTCGGGATTATGACGCGTGGAGAGCCCTTCGTTACGGAAGTTGCGGTTGATCTCATAAACCTTTTCGAACCCACCGACGACAAGCCGCTTCAGGTACAGCTCCGGCGCGATGCGCAGGTAGAGTTCCATGTCCAGCGCGTTGTGACGCGTGACGAAGGGACGCGCGGTGGCGCCGCCGGGGATGACCTGCATCATCGGGGTCTCGACCTCCATGAAGCCCTTCGCATCCAGGTAATTGCGCAGAAAGCGCACGGTCTCGGCGCGGATGCGGAAGGTCTTGCGGCTGTCCTCGTTCATGATCAGATCGAGGTAGCGCATGCGGTAGCGCTGTTCCTGATCGGTCAGGCCGTGATACTTCTCCGGCAGGGGGCGCAGCGATTTGGTCAGCAGGCGCAGCTCGTCCACCCGGATCGAGAGTTCGCCGGTGCGGGTTTTGAAGAGCTCGCCCGAAGCACCGATGATGTCGCCGACATCCCAATCCTTCTTGAAGCGCTGATAGACGCCCTCGGGCAGGTTGTCGCGCTGCACGAACAGTTGAATGCGTCCGGACATATCCTGCAGATGGGCGAAGCTGGCCTTGCCCATCACGCGGCGGCTCATCATGCGCCCGGCGACGCGCACACGCTTGCCCAGGGACTCCAGCGCCTCGCCATCCAGATCGCCATAGGCGGCGATCAGCTCGCCGGCAAGCGCATCGCGGCGAAAATCGTTCGGAAAGGGGTTGCCCTCATCACGCAGCATGGCGAGGCGCTCGCGACGCTGCGCGATCAGTTTGTTTTCATCTTGCCGTTGTTCGCTCATGAGCTTCTCTTACAGGCCGGCCTTCAGGCTGGCTTCAATGAATGGATCCAGGCCGCCATCGAGCACCGCCTGGGTGTTGCCGGTCTCGACATTGGTACGCAAATCCTTGATCCGCGACTGGTCGAGCACATAGGAACGAATCTGACTGCCCCAGCCGATGTCGGACTTGGTTTCCTCCAGCTCCTGGGCGCTTTCGCGCCGCTTCTGCATCTCCAGCTCGTAGAGCTTGGCCTTGAGTTGTTTCCATGCCTGGTCGCGATTCTTGTGTTGTGAGCGGTCGTTCTGACACTGCACCACGATGCCGGTCGGCAGGTGAGTCAGGCGCACCGCCGAGTCGGTCTTGTTGACATGCTGACCGCCGGCGCCAGAGGCGCGGTAGGTATCGGTGCGCACATCGGCCGGGTTGATATCGATCTCGATGGAGTCATCGATCTCGGGCGAGACGAACACCGCCGCAAACGAGGTATGACGCCGGTTTCCGGAATCGAACGGCGACTTGCGCACCAGCCGGTGCACGCCCGTCTCGGTGCGCAGCCAGCCATAGGCATAGTCGCCCTCGAAGCGGATCGTCGCCGACTTGATACCGGCCACATCGCCTGGCGAGGCCTCGATCAGCTCGGTCTTGAAGCCATGTTGCTCGCCCCAGCGCAGGTACATGCGCAACAGCATCTCGGCCCAGTCCTGGGCCTCGGTACCGCCGGAGCCGGCCTGAATATCGAGAAAGGCGTTGGCCTGATCCATCTCGCCAGAGAACATGCGCCGGAACTCGAGATCGGCGACCTTGCGTTCGTACCCGGCGAGATCGGCGAGCAGGGCCTCGACAGTATCCTCGTCGTCCTCCTCGACCGCCATATCGAGCAGATCGGCGGCATCGCCAAGGCCCCCGCTGAGCTCATCGATGGTGCCCACCACCGATTCCAGCGAGGCGCGCTCGCGGCCCAGCGCCTGGGCGCGCTCCGGATCGTTCCAGATATCGGGGTCCTCCAGCTCGCGCAGAACCTCGGTCAGGCGTTCCTGTTTTTCAGGGTAGTCAAAGATACCCCCTGAGGGACTCGACTCGCCCCCTCAACTCATTGATTTTATTACGGATCGGATTGATATCCTGCATCG
>JALVEB010000182.1 GCA_027008705.1 Sedimenticola sp.
GGTTACATCGATCGCGCTCGCGACATGGCGATGAATATCGCGATCCGGACCATGGTGCGGCAGGATGGAAGCCTGTGGTTCTGGGCCGGAGGCGGTATCGTCGCCGATTCAGATTGCGAGGAAGAAGCGCGCGAGATCCAGCACAAGGCGGTTCATATGCTGGATGTAGTGAAAATGGGGTGATGCCATCCCGTGTCATGAGCGTTAGCGAGTAGCTCAAAGGGCCGTTGCCTACTCGCCGGGGCCCGCCGGATCAGTGAACCCGATCAATGGTAATTTGTATCGGCCCGCTCCCCTGGCTCGCTACCGGCCCGGCGGTGCCTTCCAGGTCGCCGGGGGCGGGCATCGGCTGGCCGGTTTTCGAGATGCGCGCGCCGACGATGACTTTCGGGAAGCGCGACAGGCGCATCTGCGGCATCATCGCCATCGAGTCGTCGAGATGGATCGTCAGCGGCAGATCGCGCGCCCGCTTGCGCGCCGCGGCCAGCGGCATCGGCGGGCCGGAGGCGGCCTTGGCGTAGATGAACAGGATGTCGTCGGGCGAATAGCGTCCTTTCAGCGCCGGGTCGATATCGATGCGCAGGGTGACTCCGGGCGGGCCGCCGGCCGTGGGTGTTTGCGCCGGTTTGGCGGCGGCTGCCGGGGCGGTGTCCTGGGCGACCGGCGGTGCGTTCTGGGCCGGAGAACCACCGTGGATGTGGTCGATGACCAGGGTCACCGGCTTGCCGGACTGGGTCGGGATCGGTCCAACCAGACCTTCCAGATCGCCGTCCGAGGCGGTCGGGCGGCCGGATTTCGAGATGCGCGCGCCGATCTTCACCTGTGGAAAGGCGGACAGCTTCAGTTGCGGCATCATCGCCATCGAGTCGTCGAGACGGACCTTGGCCGGCAGCTCGGAGACCTTCTTGCGCACCACGGCGAGCGGCATCGGTGGGCCGGAGGCGGCCTTGGCGAAGATGAATACGGTGTCGTCCGGCGCGGCCTGGGCCTTCAGCGCCGGGTCGATGTCGACGCTGACCTCGATGCCTCCACCACCACCGGCAACCGCGCCGCCGGTGATCGAAGGCAGCTCCTCGCGGGGCGGCATGCCCGCGCGGGAGCGGGCTTCCTTGATCGCGGAATTGAGGTCGTCGATATCCTTGCTCGCGGGTGGCAGCATCTCCAGCAGCTTTTCCCAGTAGGCGACCGATTTACGGAAACCGCCGCGTTGGAACTCGACCACGCCCATCATCCACAGCGCGTTCGGGTGCCCGGGTGACTTTTCGATCGCTTTTTGTACCAGTCGGGCGGGCTCGCCGGCAAAGCGGTCGTCGTTCAGCGCGGCGAGTACATCGGCGAGCGCGAGCAGGGTATCGGGATCCTCCGGCGCCAGTTCCAGCGCCTTGCGGTAGGCCTTGACCGCATCCTTCGGCCGCTGCAACGCCACATAGCTGCGGCCGAGCAGTTGCCAGCCCTGGAGGTTGTCCGGGTCTTGTTTGAGTTTGGCTTCCAGCGCGCCGATCATCTTGTCCAGCGGCGGCAGCTTGCGCTGGCCGTCGGCGCGCGCGGCGCTTGCGGCGGGGGCTTCGCTCACCTGCTGGTAACCGCCGAGCAGGCCATAGAGCGGGAAGGCGATCGCGGGTACCGCGAGCGCGGCGACGATAAAGGCCCACTGGCCGCCGCTGCTGGCGTGGCGGGTCGGATCGTCGTCGCTGACATCGGCGAGCAGCTCGCGCTCGAGATCCTCGCGGGCTTTGTCGTACTGCGCCTGTTCGAGGGTGCCGGCGGCGAGATCGGCGTCCAGCTCGGCGATCTGCTGGCGGATCACCTCGATGTTCAGCTTGTTGCGGTCGATGTCTTCCTGTTCGCGGCTCTTGCCGAAGAACAATGGAAACAGCACGAAGGCGATCGCCAGCAGGGTAAGGCCGGCGGCAATGATCCAGAATGTCGTCATGAGGATTGGGTATCGGAGTCGGTGGATTCGAGGAGCGCCTCGGCGCGCTTGCGGTCTTCCTCGCTGAGCGTCGGTTCCGGAAGCGAGGTCTGGCGGCGCAGGATGCGCGCGAGAACGACCGCGCCGATGACGAACAACAGGATCGGACCGAACCAGATCAGGTAGGTCGACGGACGCAGCGGCGGCTTGTAGAGCACGAAGTCGCCATAGCGCGCGACCATGAAATCGATGACATCCTGTTTGCTCTTGCCGGAGGCGACCTGCTCGTAGAGCTCCTCGCGCAGGTCCTGGGCGAGGTCGGCATTCGATGCGGCCAGCGATTCGTTCTGGCAGACCAGACAGCGCATCTGGCCGAGCAATTCGCGGAAGTCGTCGGTTTGGCGCTGGGTGTCGAACTTGAACTGCTCCAGCGTGGTCGCCGCGTGCAGCGACAGGCTCAGCGCGAGCAGCAGGGTGGCGAGCATGGTTTTGATCAACTTTCGGTCCTCAACTGCCTGACCAGGGGAAGAATCTCGTCGTTGAGCAGGGACGGCGTCAATGCCCCGGCGTATTTCTTGCGGACCACGCCTTTCTTGTCGACAAGAAAGGTCTCCGGCGCGCCGTAGACGCCGAGATCGATCGCGGTGCGGCCCTTCTTGTCGACCATCACCGCCTGGAACGGGTCGCCCAGCTGGTTCAGCCAGACGGTGGCGGCGGCATCGTCGTCCTTCCAGTCGATCCCGTAGAGATCGACCTGTTGGCTGCGCGCCAGCGCCACCAGCGTCGGGTGCTCGGCGCGGCAAGAGATGCACCAGGTGGCCCAGACGTTCAGCAGGTAGACCTTGCCGAGCAGATCCCGGTTGCTCAGGGTCTTGTCGGGCTGATTCAGCAGCGGCAGCTCGAACGGCGGCAACGGCTTGTCGATCAACGGAGAAGGGATCGCGTGCGGATCGATGCTCAGACCGCGGTACAGGAACACCGCGATGCCGAGAAAGACCGCCAGCGGCAGCAGGAACTTCATCGACCGTTTCATGCCCGGGCCTCCGCGCCGATGCGGACGCTGACCTTGCGTCGCAGGATGCGGTAGCGACGATCGCTGACCGAAAGCAGGCCACCCAGCGCCATCAGGATGGCGGCGGCCCAGATCCAGCGCACGAACGGCTTGTAGTACAGGCGCAGCGCCCATTCGCCGTTGCCCAGCGGCTCGCCGAGCGAGACATAGAGATCACGCGACCAAGTGATATCGATGGCGGCCTCCGTCATCGGCTTGGCCTGAGAGAAGTAGACCCGTTTCTCGGGTTCCAGTACGCCGATCTTCTCGCCGTCCTGGTAGATGCTGACGCGCCCGCGATCGGCCTCGTAGTTCGGCCCCATCGATTTCACGACCCCTTCGAAGACGAACTCGTAACCGGCCATCTCGGCCTTCTGACCAGGCGCCATGCGGAGATCGCGCTCGATCTCGAAATTGGTCACCCCGGTGATGCCGATGATGAACGCGGCGACGCCGATATGCGCCAGCCACATGCCGTAGTACGAGCGGCTGCCGTTGCGCAGATCCTGCCACACCGCCTGGATGCCGCGCCGGTTGCGGATGCGCAGGCGCAGGTTTTCGACATGGCTGGCGACGATCCAGGCCGCGAGCACCAAGCCCAGCGAGACCAGCAGATGGCCCTGGTTGACCCAGGGCAGCAGCGAGATCACGGCGATGATCGCAGTGACGATCAGCGCGTTGCGCAACTGCGCGAACAGCCATTTCGGATCGTTGTGCTTCCAGCGCGACATCGGGCCGACGCCGATCGCCACCGCCAGCAGCGGCGTCAGGATCACGAACATGCGGTTGAACCACGGAAAGCCGACCGAGATCTTGCCCCAGCCCATGGCCTCGTAGATCAGCGGCGCCAGGGTGCCGAACAGCACCATCGCGGCGACCACCGACAGCAACAGATTGTTGACCAGCAAAAAGGTCTCGCGTGACAGCAGGCCGAAGGTGCCGCCGCTGGAGACGCTCGGCGCGCGCCAGGCGTACAGCGCCAGCGAGCCGCCGACGACAAGGCACAGAAACACCAGGATGAAGACCCCGCGGGCCGGATCGCTGGCGAAGGCGTGCACCGAATTCAGCACCCCGGAGCGCACCAGAAAGGTGCCGAGCAGGCTCAATGAGAAGGTGGCGATCGCCAGCAACACCGTCCAGCTCTTGAAGGCGCCGCGCTTCTCGGTGACCGCCAGCGAGTGGATCAGCGCGGTACCGACCAGCCAGGGCATGAACGAGGCGTTCTCGACCGGATCCCAGAACCACCAGCCGCCCCAGCCCAGCTCGTCATAGGCCCACCAACTGCCGAGACCGATGCCGCCGGTCAGAAACACCCAGGCGACCGTCGTCCATGGGCGCGACCAACGCGCCCAGGCGGCATCCAGCTTGCCGCCGATCAGCGCCGCAATGGCAAAGCCAAAGGCGACGGCGAAGCCGACATAGCCCATGTACAGCATCGGCGGATGAATCGCCAGGCCCGGATCCTGCAACAGCGGATTCAGATCGCGGCCCTCCAGCGGCGCCGGAAAGATGCGCTCGAACGGATTGGAAGTGATCAGCATGAACAACAGAAAACCGATCGCGACGAAGGCCATCACCGAGAGCACCCGCGCGACCATCTGCAACGGCAAAGAGCGGCTGAACATCGCGATCGCCAGCGTCCAGCCGCTGAGCAGAAAGGCCCACAGCAGCAGCGAACCCTCGTGCGCGCCCCATACCGCCGAGATCTTGTACATCAACGGCAGCTTGCTGTTGCCGTTGGTGGCGACATAGAGCACCGAGAAATCGTCGTTCAGAAACGACGCCACCAGACAGCCGAACGAGATCGCCATGAAGACAAACAGGCCGACCGCCAGCGGGCGCGCCATGCGCATCCAGCGGTAGCGGTTGTTGAGACTGCCCCACAGCGGAAACACCGCGAGCAGGATCGCCAGCGACAGCGCGACGATCAGCGAGAAGTTACCGATTTCAGGAATCATTGGACGATGCTCTTCGCGGCCTGTTGGGCGACGCCTTCATTGTGCGCGGTCTTCAGCGCGTCGGCGACCTCGGGGGGCATATAGTTCTCATCGTGCTTGGCGAGCACCTCGGAGGCGACGAACACCCCCTGGTCGTTCAGCTTGCCGAGGGCGACGATACCCTGTCCCTCGCGGAACAGATCGGGCAGAATGCCGGTGTAGTTGATCTTGATCGTGTCCTTGTTGTCGGTCAGATCGAAAGCCACGGTGAGACCATCCGGCTTGCGCGCCACCGAACCCTTCACCACCAGCCCGCCGACCCGGATCGGATGATCGGCCGGAGCCTTGCCGGCGGTGATCTCGGCCGGGGAGTAGAAATACATCAGGTTGTCGTTGAAGGCGGTCAACGCCAGGGCCACGGCGATACCGACCGCGCCGACCATCAGCCCGATCAGCATCAGGCGTTTCTTGCGAATGGGGGTCATTTCTCTCTCCTCTCCCGGCGCAACTTGCGTCGGATACCCTCGATCAGGCGTTTCTTCTCGATCAGCGGCGAAACCACCAGCGCGGTCATCAGCACGAAGGCCAGGCCGTACGAGGTCCAGACATAAAAGGCGTAGCCGCCCATGCGCAGAAATTCGCTCATGTCGCCTTGCCCTCCACCAGTTCACGCACCCAGCTGGTATTGCGCTCGCGCTCCAGCACCTCGTTGCGCGCGCGCAGGAACAACACCCAGCCGTAATAGAACTTGAACGCGAAGCTCATCACCAGCAACGGCCGCAGCATGCGCGGATCCATCTTCGCGCCGCCCATCAGGGAAACCGTCGAACCCTGATGCAGGGTGTTCCACCACTCCACCGAGAAATGGATGATCGGCAGATTGACCACCCCGACCAGCGCCAGGATGGAAACCGCGCGGCCCGCCGTGCGCTTGTCCTCGATCGCGCCGTACAGCGCAATGATTCCTAGATACAAAAAGAGCAGAAAAAGTTCCGAGGTCAGGCGCGCGTCCCACACCCACCAGGTGCCCCACATCGGCTTGCCCCACAAGGAACCGGTGACCAGCGCGAGAAAGGTGAAGGCCGCGCCGATCGGCGCGCTCGCCACCAGCACCACCTCGGCCATCTTCATGCGCCACACCAGATTGATGGCCCCGGCGACCGCCATGATGAAATAGATGAACATCGACATCCACGCCGCCGGCACATGGATGAAGATGATGCGATAGCTCTCGCCCTGCTGATAATCGGTCGGCGCGACGAACAGCGATTCGTACAGCCCCCAGACCAGCAGAACGAAAAAGATCCCCGCCAGCCACGGGATCCACTGCCCGGCGATGCGATAGAAATGGCGGGGCGACGCCAACCGGTGATAGAAACGCATGAACCTGTTCAACTGAGACTGACCCTCAACGAAGCGGCTGTTGCCAGCGGGGCCAGGGCCAGCGCCAGGAACAGCATTGCACCAATGATCGAAAGCTGCGCGGTGACCGGGATGCCCGTCACCGCCGTATTGACCGCGTCGGTGGCGAAGATCAGCACCGGCACATAGAGCGGCAGGACCAACAGCGACAACAGCACGCCGCCGCGACGCAGGCCGACCGTCAGCGCAACGCCGACCGAGCCGATCAGACTCAACACCGGCGTGCCGAGCGCCAGCGTCAGCACCAGGATGCCGGTGGCCCCGGCCGGCAACGACAATAGCACACCGAGCAACGGCGCAACCAGTATCAGCGGCAGCCCGGTAATCAGCCAGTGAGCGATCACCTTGGCGATCACCAGGATCGAAACCGGATGGGCGCTCAGCACATACTGCTCCAGCGTGCCGTCCTCGAAATCGCCGCGAAACAGGCTGTCCAAAGTCAACAACGAGGCGAGCAGCGCGGCGACCCAGATCACCCCCGGCGCAATCTTGCGAATCAGGTTCGGATCGGAACCGATCGCCAGCGGGAACAACGCGCACACCAGGATAAAGAACAGAATCGGATTGATGAACTCGGAGCGGCGACGCATCGCCAGCACCAGGTCGCGTTTCAACAGCAGCCAGAAAGCGCTGCCGAGCGAGAGTTTCGACGGCTTCATTGGAGACGCTCGGAGAGATCGATGCGATGAACCTCGCCCTGCTCGAAATTCATGCGGTGGTGAGTGGTCAGAACCGCCATCCCGCCGCGCGCAAGGTGTTGGTCGAACATCCCCTCGACATCCTCGATACCCTTGCGGTCGAGTGAAGTGAACGGCTCGTCCAGAATCCACAGCTCGGCCTCGGTAATCAACAGCCGCGCGATGGCGACGCGGCGCTGCTGGCCGGCCGACAGATTGCGGGTCGGCACATCCTCAAAGCCATACAAACCGACCCGGTCCAATGCCTCTTCGATGCCGATGTCCGCGCGCGCCCGGCCCAGCCCCTGGGCGATGCGCAGATTCTCCAGTGGCGTCAGATCCAGCTTGTTGCCATCGCGGTGGCCGAGATAGGCGATATGCTGATGGAACTCGGCGCCGAGGCGGTGCGCATCCTCCCCTTGCCAGCGCAGCACGCCGTCATCGGGCAGGCGGATGCCGCACAGGATGCGCAGCAGCGAAGTCTTGCCGCTGCCGTTGCGGCCCTCCAGGATCAGCGCCTCGCCGCCGCGCAGCGTAAAGTCCAGCGCCGAGAACAGCTGGCGGTCATCGCGGATGCAACCCAGGCCGCGCGCCTCCAGGGTAAAGGATTCGGATATAGCGGTGTGCATGATCTTTATCGTGAGCCCGGAAAGCGCGCATTAGAGCAGAAAACGCCGGAAGGAACAAAGCGCGCTCGGGATCCCCCGGGAAGATCGTGCTCGATTTCGCTTGACGTTTCCAGGTTTCAAAGGTCTAGCGCCAGGGCAATCGCGCTTACTTCATCGCAAGCACCTTGAGCAAGTAGCGCTGATCCCAACCGGCCTTGGCTCGCTTGGTTTTAACGCCCACCTTGGATGAGCGTTCATTCTTGATGAGATTCAGGGCGATATGCCGGATAATCGAGAGATTGGCGGCACCCTGGCCTTTTCTTGTGCGGTTTCTGTCTTCATCGAACGCCACGTCCAGCACCCAGTGGAGCTGGTTCTCGATTCCCC
>JALVEB010000183.1 GCA_027008705.1 Sedimenticola sp.
GCTTCTGGAAGTCCTCCACCGCGGCCAGCAGGGCGGCGTAGTGGCGCATGACGTTCTGGACTTCTTTCAGTTCTTCCCGGAAGCGGGCGCATTGTTCGGGATCGGTGAAGGCGCCGGCAAGGCCGCGTTTGTGCCAGGCGCCGGTGAAGCGGCGCAGTTTCTGGTTGAGGATGACGACGGCGATCTTGGAGAAGGTTTCGGCCTTGCGGCCCTTTTCCTTCAGCAGTTGGCGGGTGATGCCGAAGATGTCGTGGACGGATTTGAGGGCGGCGGCTTCGTCGCCGCTTTCGCCGTCGATGTCCTGGGTGGTGATGCGGGTGATGAGTTCGATGTACAGCTCCCAGGCGGCCTGCTGTTCCTCGGGCTGTGGCTCCCACTCCATTTGCAGGAAGCCGGCGTTGAGTTTCAGTCCGGTGATGCCCCAGTTTTCGAACCAGTCCTGGATTTTCATGTTTATCCCCCCGCCGCATGATGCTGGGAATTATACTCGCTGCCCATGGGGTGTCGATTATCCGGGGCCGTTCCTGGCGCGAGAAATCCCCAGGTGTAAAAGCCCGATCAAGCGCGGCGGATCGGGCCTACGCCTTGTCAGGGCAGTCGCAGCGGCCGAAAACTCATGGGCGACGAGTATATACTTGCAGGATGAGCAATTTCCTCGAACACCTTGCGCATCTTTACCTGGAAGCCGCGCCATGGCTGCTGCTGGGTCTGGTGGCCGCCGGTCTGATCAAGGCCTGGGTCGCGGACGAGCGGCTGGCTCGCTGGCTCGGTGGGCGCGGTCCCTGGGCGACGCTGAAGGCGGCCTTGATCGGCGCGCCGCTGCCATTGTGCTCGTGCGGGGTATTGCCGGCCGCGCTGGGCTTGCGACGCGCCGGGGCTTCACGCGAGGCGACCTTGTCGTTCCTGATCGCAACGCCGGAGACCGGGCCGGATTCGATTGCGGTCTCCTACGCCCTGCTCGGCCCTTTCTTGGCGGTTGCGCGTCCGCTTGCGGCCGTCGCCAGCGCGGTATTCACCGGATTGCTGAGCCGGCTCGTCGTCGCTGACGATACCGCCGGGGTCTCGCCACGGGGTCCGGCGACGCCCGCGGCTCGCTCACCGGATGCTTGTTGCGGCGGGGAAACCGGCGATGAGCCGCGAAGCCATTGCTGTGGCAGCGTCCGTCATGAGGAGATCAAGCTCACCGACGGTCCGCTGAACAAGACCTGGCGTGGCCTGCGCTATGCCTTCAGCCGGATTCTGGACGATCTGAGCCTGTGGCTGGGGATCGGTCTGGTGCTCGCCGCGCTGGTTGCCACCTGGGTGCCGCCGCTGGCGATGGCCGCCTGGGGCAGCGGCCTCGGCGCGAAACTGTTGATGCTGGCGGTCGGAGTGCCGATGTATGTCTGCGCGACCGCTTCGACACCGGTCGCCGCCGGCTTGCTGTTGGCCGGGATCTCACCGGGCACGGTGCTGGTGTTTCTGCTCGCCGGCCCGGCGACGAATCTCGCCACGATCCTGGTGATCCGGCGCGAGATGGGTAGCGCGACGATGCTTGCCTACCTCGCCGGCATCGCGATCGCCAGCCTGGCGCTGGGTATCGCGGTCGACTGGCTGGCCTCGACCTGGCGGATCGATATCCTCGCCCAGCTCGACGAGGCCGGCGAACTGGTACCGCAATGGCTGGCGGTGGCCTGTGGCGCGTTGTTGGCGATGTTGTCCATCCGCCCACTGCGACGCCACCTGATCGGTGCGTAAGTATACTCGCCGGCAAACGTTCAACCCGTGACCGATCACAGTCCCTGCCCGGCCTCGTCACGCACCACCAGTTCCAGCGGTCGCGCGCCATCGAGATGGACATCCCGCTGCGGAAACGGGATCTCGATGCCGGCATCGCGATATTTGCGATCGATCGCCTGATGCAATTCGGTGATGACGCCGATGCGGCCATCCAACTCGCCGAGATAGGCGCGCAACCGAAGCGTCAGGGCGCTGTCGCCGAATTCCTCGAAGGTGACGCGCGGCTCGGGGTCGTCGAGTACCCGTGGATGTTCCTCGGCGGCCTCGCGCATCAGGGCCATCGCCTTCCCGGTATCGCTGCCGTAGGCGACGCCGACGCTGATGATGACGCGGTTGATGGTATCGCTCAGAGACCAGTTGATCAGCTCGCCGGTGATGAAACTTTTGTTCGGGATGATCAACTCCTGGCGGTCCCAGTTGACGATCGTGGTCGCTCGGATGCGTATGCGAGAGACCTGACCGCTGACGCCGTTGACGGTCACCACGTCACCCACCCGGATCGGCTGCTCGAACAACAGGATCACGCCGCTGACGAAGTTCGCGACGATCTCCTGCAAGCCGAAACCAAGACCCACCGACAGCGCCGCGACCAACCACTGGATATTGGACCACTGCAATCCGAGCGCGGTAAAGCTGATTGCCAGACCGACGATGGCGACCAGATACTGGGTCAGCGTGGTGATCGCATAGCGTGTCGCGCGGCTCAACGGCAGGCGTTGCAGCAGGGTCAGCTCGAGCAGGCCGGGTATGTTGCGCGCGGCGAGAAAGGTCAACCCACCGAACAGCAGGCCGGCAAGCACGTCGGACAGGGTCAGCGGCACGCTTTTGCTGACCCCGCCGACCAGCTGCTCGGTGGTGAATGGCAAGGTCACATCGTCGAGAAAGCCGAGCGCCGGCACCACGTCACGCCAGATCCACCAAAGTCCGGCGAGCAATCCGAGGGTGTAGCCGGCACGCACCAAATGGCGTACCTGGTCGCTGAGCTCGCCGTAGTCGATGCTGTCGTCGTCGGCGGGCAGGCCGTCGTTGTCGTCGGGGATCGCCGAGCCCGATTCGGCGGCCGCGCGGCGCGCCGCGAGCAGTTCCTCGCGGCGCTGCAGGATCTCCTGGTAACGCAGCTTGCGCTGGGTGACATAGAGCCCGCGGTAGAGCAGGTCCCGCAGCAACACCAGGCCGAGAACGAACCATAGCGTTTCGGCGAACTTGCTGCTCAGGAACAACGCCGTGTAGTAATAGCCGGCCAAAGCAGCCGCGGAGAGCGCCAGCGGCAACAGCAAGGCCAGCGGAAACCACAGGAAATGATAGGTCGCCCAGCGCCCGTCGACGGCATCGTTGCGCGTCGGGTCGAACAACGGACTCCGCTTGCTCCAGATACGCTGCACCGCGACCGCCACCAACAGCATGATCGCGACGAAGGCGAGCCGGCCGAGCGCAAGCAGACCCGGATTCTCGAGTTCCACCGGCGTGGCCAGCCGAATAAAACTGGACGGCACCTGCACCGCGCTGGCGGAAACCAGAAAGATCAGCGGCGGCCCCAACATAAGCAACCAGGTCGCCTGAGCGCCGAGCCGCTCGCAAACCGGCTCGCGCCACCGCAGGTGCGCCGGGGCCAGTCCGTTGTCACGCGTCAGATGACGCAGCACGCCAAGGAACAGGATCAAGTGACCCGCGCCCTGCAGCCCGGCGGCAACCGATACCGTGTAGACCCCGGCGGCGCGCAACGAGGCCAGCAACCAGCCGGCGCCGAGCATCAGCAGCGGCATCGGCAGCACCAACGCCAGGGTTGCGAACAACGCCGAGAGGGTGGCGCCGAAGCTGTCGGTACGCACGCGACGCGTGGCCTCGGCGGTGGCCGCAAGCAGACGATGCGCGCGGCGGCGCAGCCACAGCGGCAGCAGCACCGCCAAGACCCAGGCCAGCACCCACAAGGGCCGCATCCGCCATGCGCGCCCGGCATCGTCGCGAAGCTGGACCAGGTTGGCGGGATCGGTCAACCACAACGCGCCTTCGGCAAGCAACTCCGGCTGGGTCAGCGGCACCGGATCGGTGCTCGGCATCCACAGCAATTGTTCATCGATGTAGGCGCGATAATCACGCGCCACCTCGAGCAGCTCGCGGGTCTGGCTCTCCAGCGTCGAAAGCTTCGCGACATGGCGGTTGTATGCCTTCATCAGCTCCAACATGGCGCCGCGCAGCTTGCGCCAGGCCGCGAGCGCCCGCTTGCGCAATATCCGCGCCTGTTCGGCATCGACACCCGCCTTGGCGAGCAGGTCCGCCACCCAGCGATCGCCATCGGCGCTGTCGCGCAACGCCTCGTCGAGTTGCAGCTGACGCAATACCGCATCATTGATCCGGCGCTGGTAATCCAGCAGTTCCCTGGTCAGGCCGCCCAGCGATGGGATCAGTCGCCGGTGCTTCAGCAACAGGGTCGAGACCTCTTCGCTGTCGCCAACGATCTTCAAAGCGTGAACGATGCGCTCGCGGTCGTTGCGCAGCTCGTTCAACAGGTTGCGCACCGTCTCGGTCTTACGGTCGATGACCCCGTCACCCTCGATCAGGCGGCCCCGCTCGGCGACCAGGGCAGCAATACGCTGCTGGACCTCGCGTAACGCCGGCGGCGCCTCGTTGCTGGCCGCAAGGGCATCCTTCCGCGCCTTGCGCACCATTGCCTCGCGCCGCTGTTGCAGGACCTTGCGCAGCCGATCGGTCTCGCTCTCGAGGCGCTTGACACGCCGCGTCAGCGCATCTCGCTCGGCCTGGGCAAGGCCGGTCAGCCGATCCAGATTGCCCTGGCGCATCGACAAGGCTTCGATGCGCGCGCGCAGCATCTGGCGCCGCGCCCGCCGCAATGCCTGCCTGGTCGCGTCCTCCAGATTCCCGTTCTTCACCGGCGCGGCCTGGTTCAACGCCGCAAGCTGGCTGCGCGCATCCGCCAGCTCGGCACCACCGTCGCGCGCGTCGGTGGCGTAGGCAGCAAGCTGCTTCTCGACCGCAGCCAGCCGCGCGCGAGCCGCATCCAGCGTCGCCTGGCGCTGGCGCAAGCGTTTGTCGATCCGTGCCGTATCCCATTTCGCGATCGACTCCGCCGCTGGCATCTTGCCGGCCGCCCCGGATTTCTTCAGCGCCTCGATGCGAGCCGGCGCGGTATCGATGGTCTTGCGCAAACGCGCAACTTCGTCGCGCTCGCGTGCGGCCTGCCCGAGCAACGCCGTCGCCTCGACGAGGCGCGCGTTCAGCTGCTTGCGCTGCTCATCGCTCAAATCAGCCGCCGCTTCGATGCGCGCGCGCAAGGCATCGAGCCGGCTCGGCGTCAGTGTCGAATCCGCGGGATTGGCGCCGCTATCCACCGGCGCGCGCGCCAATGCCAACAACGGGGGCAACAACAAGAGGAAGCGGCCGAAGCCACGCAGCAATCGGTTCAAGCCGCAAGACTCCCGGGGGTTCCATGCAGGGCGATCGCGCTTGATTTCACTTGATTTTTCAACTGAAGTTTCACTGAAAATCCCCTCTTCTTCTCATGTCCCCCCTCAAGCCACGATGCACAACAGAAGCGAGACGAAAGAGTATTGCCGGGGTTTGCGCAAGCTGGGCCAAAGTCCTGGAAAATCCGATGACAAGGCGATATTGGCGATCCGTCCGCGCCCATCGGAAAAGGCAAAACGGCTTCTCCCCTTTGCGACATGACGCCGTTGCGGGTCGGCCTGGATGCAATCCGCATATATTCGTCGCCCATGAACTTTCGGATATTCGAGACCATTCCTCGCGCCCGTGGGCCAGGCGCGGAAGCGAGTCATGGCCCATTTCCATGGTGAGTTTCCGCAACGACGCCCACGGGTGCGAGGGGCGGTCGCAGTGGCCGAAAATTCATGGGCGACGAGTATACCGCGGCCACAATCAGTGGAATCGGTGGTCGTCTCCGGTGGAATACGCAACATCGCCGTCGGGGCTTCAATCCCAGAATGCTCGCGCGCAATATTCATGAACGTGACTGTAATCTCCCCCGGATTTCCTGTTTCCAGAATCCGGTCGAGAATACGATACGAATTGGCGCGTAACCGAGAGGGCGTGAAATGTTCCAACATGGCGTGTATGCGTACGACTGTTGGCTGATGTAGCACGCAGACTAGCACTGGGCACGGACTGCCGCAATCAAGAACGCCTCCTCCGGCAGCGCCAGCTATCCTCGGTACGGCAACAATGCGTTGACATTAAAAATGCGAATCACTACTATTCGCATATGTTTTCGTGCGTGCGGGAAGCAGTGATGATGAAAAGGCGAAGATCGCCGTGGGAAATGAAAGACCGGTTTCATTGCAGTCTGGTGGGCACTTGCCTCGATTTGACGGAATCGCGGCCTCTCGGCAGGAAGGTGAGCATCTCCTGCGCGCTGAAGGGGTGAAGGCCATGCCGAAGCGAATCCGGCTGGAAATGATGCCCGAAGTGCTCTATCGGCTGCTGGTCAGTGGCGCGCTCCGCGCCGCCGACTTTCGTTGCCTGGATTGTGAATCGAAAACCTGTGTATGGAGGTTATGTTTAATGAGCTGTGGAGAAAAGATGAACGCGGGTGGCTGCCGCAATTGCGGCGGTTGCCCGAATGGAAACCCAAACGCGGATGCGGTGAAGGTCATACCCGTCCAGATGAAACCCGTAACCCAGAAGAAAAAATGACATGCCAAGCGATATGCGGGTAGATCACCTCGATCGCCAGATCAACCTGAAATTCTACTCCGGCTACCTTTGACCTACAGATGAGCGTCCGGCGCTCCGCCGCAAAGCCTGAATAAAGCCTGACGACCCCGCTCGCCAGCCTGAACCCGCCAGCCAGCCCGGGGATTCCTCCGGTCAAGCCAGCCAGCAATAGCGAAATGAGGTTTCCGCGCGGAACGGGATCCTGGGTCCCGTTGTGCCCGGATCTCTCCAAAAAGGGAGAAGAAAACCATGCAGTACCGAACAAAAACGCTTGCCGCGGCCTTGGCTACCTGTCTGTTTTCCACCAGTGTGTGGGCGGCCGATGACAGTGACGAAGTCGCGCAGATGAAACGCGAGCTCCTCAACCTCAAGCACAAGGTCGAGCGCCTGGAGAAGAGCCGCCAGACGGAGAAGATTCCGGAAGTCGAAGGCAGCCGGTGGTTCGAACGCATCGAACTGAGCAGCTTGGTGGAAGTGGAAGCCGGCTACACGGACGGCTCCGACGGCAGCGAATCCGACCTGGTGCTTGCCACCGTGGAGCTGGGCCTGGATGCCCAGGTGACCTCCTGGGTCAATGCCCACGTCCTGATCCTCTATGAAGAGGATGAAACCGATCCGCCTGAACTCGACGAGGCCATCATCACCATCGCCAACCCGGATGCCTCGCACTTCTCTCTGGCGGCCGGTCGCATGTATGTGCCTTTCGGTAATTTCGACAGCGCGGCGGTCTCCGATCCTCTCACCCTGGAGATCGGCGAAACCCGGGAGACGGCGGTGCAACTGGGTTACACCAGCGACAGCTTCAACCTTCTCGCCTACGGTTTCAAAGGCAATGTCCATCACGCAGGCCGCAATCACATCGATACCTACGGCTTGGCGTTGGGCTATCGCCAGGAAGCGCAAGGGGGCGGCCCAGGTTTCGAAGCCGGCTTTTCCTGGATCAGCGACCTGGCGGACTCCGACAGCCTGCAACAGACCGTGCGCGATCCTGACAACCTGGCCCATGCAGTGGCGGGCTGGAGCGCGCACGCCACCCTGCACTGGCAATCCTTCACCCTGATCGGCGAATACCTTACCGCCACCGATGACTTCGATGCCGCGGATCTCACCTTCCGTGGCGCCGGCGCCCGGCCCTCCGCCTGGAACCTGGAATTGGACTACGGCTTCGAGATCTCCGGTCATGGGGCTGAACTGGCCATCGCTTGGCAGCAGACCAGAGAAGCGCTGGCACTGGAACTGCCGGAGAAGCGCTGGCTGGCAGCACTGTCCGTAGGCATTTACGACCAGACGACGCTGTCCCTCGAATACGCCCACGACGAAGACTATGGCACGGATGACGGCGGCAGCGGCGAAGACACGGACACCCTCACCCTGCAACTGGCCGTGGAATTTTGAGGCGGCTGACCATGAAAAAGCGCCCGGAAACCGGAGTGGTGAAAACGTCTTCCCGCACAGGCACGCCCCCTTGTTTCCACAACCGTGGACTCTTTTGCGGCCACAGGGAGGTGTGCAT
>JALVEB010000184.1 GCA_027008705.1 Sedimenticola sp.
AGCTGCGCGCGGTTTCGGCGGCGCCGGCGACATGGGTCGAGCCGAGGTCGATGATCTTCAGCGTGCCCTGGCGGTCGATCATGAGGTTGTCCGGCTTCAGGTCCAGGTGCAGCATCTCGAGGCGATGGAAGGCGCGCAGCCCGGCGGCGATCTGTTCGAGGTATTCGCGCGCGGTGTTGATGTGGGTTTGCGGATGATCGTCGATCCACTGGCGCAGGGTCTGGCCCTCGACGTATTCGGAGATGTTGTACAGAAAGCGGCGCTTCGGGCAGTCATACAGCTTGGCGACATGGCCGTTGTGGATGCGCTTGCCGACCCATTCCTCGTGCAGAAAGCCCTCCAGGTAGGCCGGGTCGTCGCGGTAGTTGATCGACGGGGTCTTCAGGATCACCTTGCGCCCGCTGTCCCGTTGCAGCGCGAGGAAGACCTCGCTGCGCTTCGAGGCATGGAGCTCGCGCAGGATCTCGAAGCCGTCGATCTTCATGCCCGGCGCCAGCGGCGGCGGGAACGGCAGCTCGGTGATGCGTTGCAGGATGTCGTCCTCGGTCTGCACCGGCAGCGACAGTACCTTCAGCAACTGCACGGTGACGTTGTCGGTGCTGTCGTTGCGCAGCGCTTCCTCGAGGATCGCCTGGCTGGCGGCCTGGAGGTTGTCGCCGTGCTCGGCGAGGAGCTGGCGCAGGCGGTTGTCGGTGACGTGGCTGCTGATGCCGTCGGTGACGAACACGAACAGGTCGCCGACCTCGACCGCGAGGCTGCGGTAGTCGATATCGACGTGCGCGTCGACGCCCATCGCGCGCGACAAGAACTCCTTGTCCTTGCCGACCCACACGCGATGATCGCGGGTGAGTTGTTTCAGGGCGCCGTCGCGGTACAGATAGATGCGCGCATCGCCGACATGGAACAGATGCGCGGTGGTGGATTTGATGACCAGTCCGCTGAAGGTCGTGACCATGCCCCTGGCGCTGTCGTAGCGTTGCTGGCCCTGGGAGTAGAGCCATTGGTTCAGCGCGCCGAGCACCTTGGTGGCCGAGGTTTTCACCGTCCAGGAATCCGGCGTGCTGAAGTAATCGTTCAGAAAGCCGGTGACGCAGATCTGGCTGGCCTGTTTGCCGCCCTCCGAGCTGCTCATGCCATCGGCGATCGCGGCGGCCACGCCCTTGCTCAACAGCGCCTTGCCCTCGGGCACGCGGGCGTCGGCGGCGTCGGCGTTCTCGGCCTTGTTGCCCTTGTCGCTGACCGCGGCGTAATCGATCTCGAGGGTTTGCGCGGCTCCGCCGCGTCGGTTTTCAGCTGACATCGATCATCTGCACCGTGCCGTCTTCCATGACCTCGGCGGTCTGGCCCTGAGGTTCGCGCAGGAACAGGAAGACGCCGATCAACACCACGCCGGCCATGCCGCCGATGAAGAGGAAGAAGGCCTGGGTCGAGACGAACGACAGCACGGTCAGGAACAGCAGCCCGCCGACGTTGCCATAGGCGCCCGCCATGCCGGCGATCTGCCCGGTCATGCGGCGTTGGATCAGCGGCACCATCGCATACACCGCGCCCGAACCGCCCTTCGCGAACAGCCCGCACAACAGGGTGTTGGCGACCACCAGCGGCACCGCCCATTGCGGGGTCACCTGGCCGAGCAGGAGAAAGCTCAGGGCGATGCCGGTGAACAGGATCAGCAGCGCCTTGCGCCGCCCGATGCGGTCGCTGAGGATGCCGCCGCCGGGGCGGGCGATCAGGTTCATCACCGGGTAGATGCCGGCGAGGATGCCGGCGGTGACCGGCGACAGGCCGAACATATCCGTATAGAACAGCGGCAGCATCGACACCAGCGCCAGCTCCGAGCCGAAGGTGACCAGATAGGCCAGATCCAGCACCGCGACCTGCTTGAAATCGTAGCGGAACATCTCCGGCACTTCTTTATGGAATATCTCGCGGTTGACCTGGAAGATATGGTAGGCCTGCCACAGGTAGACGCCGGCGATGACCGCGTACAGGGTCAGGCTCAGGCCCTCGTCGAGCCAGCCGATGTTGGCCGGCGACAGCTTCCACACCAGCAGGGCCAGCGCGCCGTAGATCGGCAGGCTCATCACCAGGTAGAGCGCCAGGTCGGACTTGCTGGTGACCTCCATCGCGCCCATCTTCTTCGGCTTGAAGTAGGTTGAACCCTTCGGCGTGTTCGATACGCTGAAGTAGTAGAACACGCCGTAGGCGATGGCGATCACGCCGGTGATGCCGATCGCGTAGCGCCAGCCGTCGTCGCCGCCGAACCACAAGGCGATCGCCGGCAACAGCATCGCCGAGGCGGCCGAGCCGAAGTTGCCCCAGCCGCCATAGATTCCCTGGGCGACGCCGGTCTGGCGCGCCGGGAACCACTCGCCGATCATGCGGATGCCGACGACGAAGCCGGCGCCGACGAAGCCGAGCAGGAAGCGCGTGATCGCCAGCTCTGTGAAATCGTCGGCCAGCGCGAACGGCAGGCACAGCAGGCCCGAGAGGACCAGGATGCTCGAGAACATCAATCGTGGCCCGAGGCGGTCGACGAGCATGCCGACGAGAATGCGCGCCGGGATCGTCAGGGCGACGTTCATGATCAGGATCACCTTCACCTGCTGATCGCTGAGGCCGAAGGCATCGCGGATGATGCCCATCAATGGTGCGTGGTTGAACCACACCATGAAGCTGATGAAAAAAGCGATCCAGGTCAGATGCAGGATGCGCATCTTGCCGTGGAAAGAAAAGAGCTCGAGTCTGTCGCTCATCGGGGTACTCCTTGGTTGCCGAATGGGCGGGCGCCGGGGCCGCCTGGGCGTTGTTCAAGCAAGTTATGTGCCAAGCGCTGGATTCCGTCCTGATGCACGCCATCCTAACGCTCATGACGCAGGGTGACATCACCCCAGATTATGGAAAAACCAACGATTTGGCCTGCTTGCACCTTTCCACCTTCGTAGGCCGCTTCAAGCGTAGCGGAACCGGCTGCGGCGGTGCCGCGAAACTGCGCCGCTACGCCTTGTCAGGTCAATCTCATTTCAGTTGGTTGGCCGGGTAGTCACCGTTAAGAGACTGAAGCCAAGGTTGCGGGCATGGCGCCGGATGGCGCGCCGTCGGGGAGCATTTCGCGGTTTCCGTTCTCGCGCCAAGGTATTAGCATATAACGATATAGCAGATCTCGGTGCAAATGCTCTCGATATTGCACCGAAATGGTGCGGACATCTTGTCGACCTCCCTCCAATACTTCCCGTGCGATGCTGCGGGAATTGTGCAAGGTTCGGATTTTTCAATGAAAAAGTCATTTGGCACGAGGATTGCTAATATGCCACTCAGCAGAAGGTCTCCGTGTGCCGGCGGGCGGTCACGCGGACAGCAACGAGGTAGATCATGAAAGAACGACTGGTATTGGTAGGGAACGGCATGGCCGGTGTGCGCGCGCTCGAAGAGCTGCTGAAGTACGCTCCCGATCTCTACGACATCACGGTATTCGGCGCCGAGCCCTATCCCAACTACAACCGCATCATGCTGTCACCGGTACTGGCCGGCGAGAAGACCATCGATGACATCATCCTGAACAGCCGTGATTGGTATGACGAGCACGGCATCGAGCTGCATACCGGCGACGCGGTGGTGGCGATCGACCGCGCGGCGCGCAAGGTGAAGACCGAGTCCGGCCGGGAGGTCGGATACGACCGCCTGCTGCTGGCGACCGGTTCCGAGCCCTTCATCATCCCGGTGCCGGGCGCCGACAAGGACGGCGTGCTGGGCTTCCGCGATATCGCCGATGTCGATCAGATGCTCGAAGCGGCCAGGCGGTATAAGAAGGCGGTGGTTATCGGCGGCGGCCTGCTCGGCCTCGAGGCCGCCAACGGCCTGATGAAGAACGGCATGGATGTCACCGTGGTGCACCTGATGGACATCCTGATGGAGCGTCAGCTCGATCGCCCGGCCGCCGAGCTGCTGAAGGCCTCGCTGGAAGAGCGTGGCATGAAGTTCCTGATGGAGGCCCAGACCAGCGAGATCCTCGGCGAGGATCGCGTCAGCGGCGTGCGCTTCGCCGATGGTTCGTCGATCGATGCCGATCTGGTGGTGATGGCGGTCGGTATCCGCCCGAACATCGCGCTCGCCGAGCAGGCCGGCATCCATTGCGAGCGGGGCGTCGTCGTCAACGACACCATGCAGACCTTCGATCCGCGCGTCTACGCGGTCGGTGAATGCGTGCAGCATCGCGGCGTCTGCTACGGCCTGGTCGCCCCGCTGTTCGAGCAGGCCAAGGTGGCCGCCAACCATCTGGCCCGTATCGGCATCGCGCGTTACGAGGGCTCGGTGACCTCGACCAAGCTGAAGGTCACCGGCATCGATCTGTTCTCCGCCGGCGAGTTCAACGAAGGCGAGGGCGACGAGACCCTGGTCTTGCAGGATCCCGCGCAGGGCGTCTACAAGAAGCTGGTGATCCGCGACAACCGCATCAAGGGCGCGGTCATGTACGGTGACACCATGGATGGCACCTGGTACTTCCAGTTGCTGCGCGAAGGCACCGATATCAGCGACATGCGCGCGACCATCCTGTTCGGTCAGCACGATGTCGGCGATGCCGGTCACGGCGACGCGGCGCGTGTCGCATCGCTCTCCGACGATGCCGAGATCTGCGGCTGCAACGGCGTATGCAAGGGCGAGATCATCGACGCCATCCAGACCAAGGGTCTGTTCACACTCGACGACGTCAAGGCGCATACCAAGGCGGCCAGCTCCTGCGGCTCCTGCGCCGGCCTGGTCGAGGCGCTGCTGGCCAGCACCGTCGGCGAGGGCTACGACGCCACGCCGAGCAAGAAAGCGGTCTGCGGCTGCACCGAGCACAGCCATGACGAGGTCATCCAGGCGATCCGCGAGCACGAGCTCAAGGACATGCGCGCGGTGTTCGATTTCCTCGACTGGAAGACCCCGGACGGCTGCGCCACCTGCCGCCCGGCGCTGAACTACTATCTGCTGGCGAACTGGCCGGCCGAATACCAGGACGACGCCCGCTCGCGCTTCATCAATGAGCGCGCCCACGGCAATATCCAGAAGGATGGCACCTACTCGGTGGTGCCGCGCATGTTCGGCGGTCTGTGCACGCCCGCCGATCTGCGCGCGATCGCCGATGTCGCCGAGAAATATCAGGTGCCCGAGATGAAGGTGACCGGCGGTCAGCGCATCGATCTGTTCGGCGTCAAGAAGGAAGACCTGCCGGCGATGTGGAAGGATCTCACCGATGCCGGATTCGTCTCCGGCCATGCCTACGGCAAGGCGATGCGCACGGTCAAGACCTGCGCTGGAAAGACCTGGTGCCGCTTCGGCACGCAGAACTCCACCGCGCTCGGCGTCAGGCTGGAGGAGCTCACCTGGGGCTCGTGGATGCCGCACAAGTTCAAGCTCGCGGTCTCCGGTTGCCCGCGCAACTGCGCCGAGGCCACGATCAAGGACTTCGGCGTGGTCTGCGTCGATTCCGGCTACGAGCTGCACATCGGCGGCAACGGCGGCATCAAGGTGCGCGTCACCGATCTGCTGTGCAAGGTCGAAAGCGAGGAAGAGGTGCTCGAATACTGCGGCGCTTTCATCCAGTTGTACCGCGAGGAGGCCCACTATCTGGAGCGCACCGCGCCCTGGGTCGAGCGTGTCAGCCTCGGTTACATCAAGTCGCGCGTTCTCGACGACGAAGAGGGCCGCAAGGCGCTCTACGAGCGCTTCCGGATCGGCCAGCGCTTCGCGCAGGTCGACCCGTGGAAGCAACGCGCCGAGGGCGCCGAAGCCTATGAATTCCAGCCGCTGGAAGTGGCCGGACAATAACCCGGAAACAGGGGTAAGAAAACATGAACGACTGGACCAGAATCGCACCGCTGGACGAAATCCCGCGTCTCGGCGCGCGCGTGATCAAAACCGACACCATGGAGATCGCGGTGTTCCGCACCTCCAGCGACGAGGTGTTCGCCATCAACAACGCCTGTCCGCACAAGCAGGGCCCGTTGTCCGAGGGCATCGTCCACGGTCACGCGGTGACCTGCCCGCTGCACAACTGGAACATCGACCTCGCCAGCGGCGAGGCGCTCGGCCCGGACGAAGGCTGCACCAACACCTTTCCGGCCAAGGTCGACGACGGCATCGTCTACATCGACCTGAAACACAGCGCCCGGGCCTGTTGAAAAGCACCGACGGGACCGCTATAACGGCAGGCTTGCGCCGGCGTCCGGTCGGCGCGGGATTTCCTACTGGAGGAGCACAACATGAGTGACAAGAGCGTGAAAGACATCATGTCCACCGGCGTGCGCACGGTGACCCGCGACACCCCGATCAAGGAGGTGGTCTCGCTGATGTGCCTGTACCGCTTCAGCGGCTTGCCGGTGGTCGAGGACGACAACCGCCTGGTCGGCATCATCGCCGAGAAAGACGTGCTGAGCCGTCTCTTCCCCAGCATCGAGGACACCATGCAGGGCCTCGCCAACTTCGACTTCGACGAGGCCGCAAAGGACTATCGCTCGCTGATGGACAAGAAGGTCGGCGAGCTGATGGCTAACAGCGTCAAGAGCGTCTCCCCGGATATGCCGATCCTGCGCGCCGCGGTCTACATGGCGATGAACCGCTTCCGCCGCATCCCGGTCGCCGAGGGCGGTCGGCTGGTCGGCATGCTGAGCCTCGGTGATGTGCACAAGGCGCTGTTCCACCAAAGCCTGAGCGACTGAAGCGGATTCGTCTCCCCCCAACGACCAGAGAAAACAGATGCTGTTCGGACGTGTAAGAAAAAACCCGATCAAACTCGCCGACAAGGGCGCCGTCGAGTGGAAATACGCCACCTGTGGCTATTGCTCCACCGGCTGTTCGATCGAGGTCGGGCTGGACAAGAACGGCGTGCCCGTGGCCTCGCGCGGGGTTGCCGACGCCGACGTGAATCGTGGCAAGCTGTGCATCAAGGGCATCTTCGAGGACAAGCTGTTCACCAGCAGCGGGCGCGGCGACAAGCCGTTGATGCGCAAGCATCGCTGGGATGCCTTCGAGGAAACCACCTGGGATGTCGCGCTCGACCGCGTCGCCGGCGAGATCAAGCGCATCCAGTCCGAATACGGCCGGGATGCCTTCTCGATCGTCTCCACCGGGCAGATCATGACCGAGGAGTTCTACACCCTCGGCAAGCTCGCGCGCGGCGTCATCGGCACCAACAACTACGATGGCAACACCACGCTGTGCATGGCCTCGGCGGTTTCCGGCTACAAGCGTTCGTTCGGCTCCGATGGCCCGCCCGGCTGCTATGACGATTTCCTGCACACCGATTGCCTGCTGGCGATTGGCTCGAATCTGCCCGAGCAGCACCCGGTCATCTACTGGCGCATGCGTGAGGAGCGCGAGAAGCGCCATTTCCCGCTGATCGTCGTTGATCCGCGCGTCACCATGCTGGCGCAGAACGCCGATGTCCACCTGGCGTTGACGCCGGGCACCGACGTGGTGTTGCTGAACGCACTGGCGCACGTCATCCTGAAGGAAGGCCTGGCCGACATGGACTACATCCAGGCGCACACCACCGGCTTCGAGGAATTCGCCGCCGAGATCGAGCACTGGGATCCGCGCAGCGCGTCGCGCATCTGCGGTATCGATGAAGACACCATCCGCAATGTCGCGCGTACCTACGCCAAGGCCAAGTCCGCGATGACCATCTGGACCATGGGTATCAACCAGTCGACCCACGGTTCCGACGGCGTCGTCGCAATCAACAACCTGAACCTGATCACCGGCAACATCGGCCGCCCCGGCGCCTCCAGCCTGTCGATCACCGGCCAGTGCAACGCCATGGGCACGCGCGAGTGGTCCTCGGCCTCCGGCCTGCCGGGCTACCGTTATCTTGAAAACGAGAAGGACCGCGAGGAGATCGCGAAGTTCTGGGGCATCGACCCCGGCTTTCTGCCGAAGAAGCGCGGTCTCTT
>JALVEB010000185.1 GCA_027008705.1 Sedimenticola sp.
CTTCAATGGCGGAGAAATGGTGCAGAATGGAGGGAGTTGGCTTGGGTTTCATGGTAGCTCAAATGCTTATACCATTTACCTCATCCTACTTGCCAGGTCAATAGGATTTAAGCGCGATTGCCCTGGGCTGGGCGACGCTTGGCCTGGTCTAAGCGGCGCGACTAAAGTATCATGCCCGGTTTCTTCCGCACGCCCTCTCGCAGGGCGGCGCGGTTGCCGCCGCGCGCGCTTTTCGACCTACGCGCTGGCGCCATCATGATAACGATAGAGGTTTGTGATGAGCCGAAATGCACTGCCAGCTCGGCAGGGGCTGTATGACCCTGCGAATGAACACGATGCCTGCGGCGTGGGCTTTATTGCGGATATCAAGGGCCGCAAGCGCCATTCCATCGTGGCGGATGGCCTGGTCATCCTGGATCGCCTGACCCATCGCGGCGCGGTCGGCGCCGACCCGAAGGCCGGGGACGGCGCCGGCTTGCTGATGCAGATTCCGGACCGCTTCTTCCGTGAGGTGGTTGACTTCGAGTTGCCTGCTACGGGAGACTATGCGGTCGGCATGCTGTTTCTTCCGCGCGACGAGGCCGAGCGTGATGCTTCGGAACGGATGGTCGAGCGCTTTATCAAGGCAGAGGGGCAGAAGCTGCTCGGTTGGCGCGACGTGCCGGTGGACAATGCCGACCTGGGTCACAGCGTGTTGCCGACCGAGCCGGTGATCCGTCAGGTATTCGTCGCCCGTGGCGATGGTTGCGCCGATCAGGATGCCTTCGAGCGCAAGCTGTTTGTGATCCGCAAGCAGATCGAGAACCACATCCGCGACGAGCGCGCGCTTGGGCGTGACGCGTTCTATTTCACCTCGTTTTCCTCGCGCACCATCGTCTACAAGGGGATGCTGCTGGCCGAGCAGGTCGGCAACTACTATCGCGATCTGCGCGATGAGCGCGTCGAATCGGCGTTGGCCCTGGTCCACCAAAGATTTTCCACGAACACCTTCCCAAGCTGGGATCTGGCCCACCCATTCCGCATGATCGCGCACAACGGCGAGATCAACACCCTGCGCGGCAACGTCAACTGGATGGCCGCGCGGCGCCATTCGATGGCCTCGGAGATCCTCGGTGACGATCTCGACAAGATCTGGCCGCTGATCCCGGAAGGGCAGTCCGATTCCGCCTGTTTCGACAATGCCTTGGAGCTGCTCGTGGCGGGTGGTTATCCGCTGGCCCACGCGATGATGATGCTGATCCCGGAGGCCTGGTCCGGCAATCCGCTGATGGACGGGAAGCGCCGCGCCTTCTATGAATACCACGCCGCCTTGATGGAACCCTGGGACGGCCCCGCGGCGGTCGCCTTCACCGATGGCCGCCAGATCGGCGCGACGCTGGACCGCAACGGTCTGCGACCGGCGCGCTATCTTGAAACCAGTGACGGCCTTGTGGTAATGGCCTCCGAGATGGGCGTGCTCGATATCGCCGAGGATCGCATCGTCAAGAAATGGCGTCTGCAACCCGGCAAGATGCTGCTGATCGACACCGAAGAGGGGCGCATCATCGAGGATGTCGAGATCAAGTCCCGGCTTGCCGGCGAGCGCCCCTATCAGCAATGGCTGGACGAGGGCCAGGTCCGTCTCGACGCGCTGCCGCCCGACGTCACCCCGATGCCGCCGGACGAGCAAACCCTGCTGGATGCCCAGCAGGCCTTCGGCTATACCCAGGAGGGAATCAAATTCCTGCTCACGCCGATGTTCTCGACCGGACAGGAGGCGATCGGCTCGATGGGCGCCGACAACCCACCGGCGGTGTTGTCGAACCGCGCCAAGCATCTGTCGAACTACTTCAAGCAGAATTTCGCCCAGGTCACCAACCCGCCGATCGATCCGATCCGCGAGGAGCTGGTGATGTCGCTGACAATGCTGATCGGCCCGAAGCCGAATCTTCTCGGCCTCGGCGATGCCGGCTCGCAGATGCGCCTCGAGGTCA
>JALVEB010000186.1 GCA_027008705.1 Sedimenticola sp.
AAATTTACGAATAATCTTGCATAAGGTCTGAAAAACTGATAAAAGTGCTAACAGATTTTCCATCAAGCACAGAATATAAGGAAAGTCAAATGTAGTTTTCGCCAGCCGAATATCGGATGCCGGCGTATGCGTCCTTTCGCTCCCGCAGAGGCTCTGGGGGCCACCTCCCATGAACTTTGGGCGACGCCGCCTGGGTCGGAAGGGTGCGAACGGGGGTCCGGGATTGCCTGGCGAAGACGATAACTACCATCTAACCCGGAAATTTCATGAATTCACGCGATAATCGCGCAGTAGATGGTTTTCACAAGGAATTTTCTGAAAGCGTCCCCTATCTGGGAATTACGGGCAACGGAAGAAAATTTCTTGTGGGAACAGGAAACCAGCGAGGGCGCGTGGAATCCGTGAATTTTCCGGGCGAACAGGAGGATTGCTCATGACGACCGCGAAAAACCGCTTTGCCAACACCTGCGCCTTTTGTACGACGATTGCGATCGGTGCCCTGTCCATCGTAACTTTGGCAGTTCTGTTCTGGGTCGCCACCCTGTAGCCCCAAAAGCCGACCGGCTCCGAGTTCAACGCTCGAAGGTATAGAAGATATCGAAAGCGTTGGACTTGCCGCCGGTGGTCGCTTGCAGACGGATCTTGCGACTCAGACGGTAGTTGGTCTTCACCTCGGCGTCGCCGGTATCGGGATCGCTGCCGAGGCTGACCGACAGCTTACTGTTGATCTGCTTGCCCACCGACAGCATCCCCGCGCCCCCTTTGCCGATCTTGCTGGTTGGGGCGCCGGTCAGCAGGTAAGAGATCACATCACGCTCGGCCATTGCCGGCTGCGAGAAGGTGGTGATACGCGGCTTTTGCACCGGCCCGATGGCGCTGATGCCGACCACGACGTTGTCGAGCTGGCGCGTCGCGCGCAGGTTGATGCCGGGCTTGGTCAACGGACCACCAGGAAACGAGATGATCCCGGTTTCGATATCCAGATTCTGGCCATAGGCGCGGTAGGTGCCCTGCTCGATCCGGATCTCTCCGCTGCCTTTCAACGGCTCCTTGGGTTCCGCGACGATGCGCAGACGCCCATCGATGAAGGCATTCAGCCCGAAGCCGATGAAATGTACCTCTTTTCCCAGAATCAGGTCGAGTCGCGCATACAGTGGCAGGCTGGGCGCCTGCTCCTCCGCCGGAGGGGCGTTTTTCCGCACCACGATGATGTCGTCCGAGGCGCTGCGCGCGCCTTCCGGCAATTCGTTCAACAGGATATCGGCCTTGTCTACCTTTATCTTACCGATAATCTGGGTTTTCTTCGCGTTCCGCGCGACCCGGATATCCGGGCTGATGTCGACCTGAATATCCGGCATCTGCACGATGCGGAAGCGCGAACCCTTCAGCGCCAGTTTCAGCGGCCAATGGCGCTCGGCATCCAGCTCGACCGCTCCATTCAGTTTCAGTTCACCGCCGTGTGAATGCAGGCCGCCATCGATGACGAGCTTCCGTCCCTGGGCGAGCAGATCGATGCGGCTTTCATCCAGTTCGACGCCGAAGTCCGTCAGGCTGAAATGAGCGATCGCGATTCGGCCGTTCCCTTTCAGCAGCGGCCGGCCGAGGCGCCCGGCGATCTGGTAATCCGAGGTGACAGCCCCCTCGAGGGCGTCGATCTCGGGCACCAGCGCGCGCACGATATCGAAGTGCCGGGCGTCGATCCGTACCCGGCCGGAGATCGGCGCTTTCTGGATGTCGCCTCCGGCGAGCAGCCGGGGCGAGGAAAACAGCACTTGCGCCCGGTTTTCCGCCAGCCCCAGGTCGAGATCGGCTTTCACGCCGCCGTTGGCGACGCGGAGCTTCAGCTTGCCACCCTGATGCATCACCTCGCCGGGCCGGGCATCGATGCGGTAGGCGATCCTGCCCGGGCTGATGTCGGCCTGAAGCTTGGCGCGCAGCTGTTTCGGACTGCGACCGAAGGCGGCCTCGCCGGCGGCATTCAGCGCGCCACCCAGGCTTTCAATGGCCGGCGGCAGCCAAGGTCCGACCCAGGCCAGTTGCAGTTTTTCGGCATCGAAGCGCAGCTCCCCGCCGTGCTTCGCCGCGCTCCAACGGCCCTCGGCGCACACCCGCCCTGCCTCGCGGCGCACGCAGAAGTGTTCGACCTTCGCGCGATCCGCGCCGGCATCAAGCTTCATCGGCCGGGTCAGAACCCAGTCTCCGAAGCGTTCAGAGAGCGCCTGAAGCTGCTGGATCGCGCCCCGCCAGTGTTTGTCGACATAGCCCCCGGCCGCGGTCATCTCCAGCTTGGCGAGCTCATGGTCGGCCTTCAGGCTGACGCGATGCTTTTGCAGGGTGCCATCGGCATCCACGTCGAGCCGCGCGATCGACTGACCGTCGGCGACCAGGCCGTTGCCCCTCAGCCTCAGCTTCGATGGCCGTTTCCAGGTCAGATCGAGGTCCAGTTTCGAATCCAGGCGCTCGATCGAGTGGCCGGCCAGCTTCAGCTTGCGCGCGTCGATGCGCGCATCGACGCGCGGCTGGCGGAAATCCCCGGCCAAGCGCCCCGCGGCGTTCAGGCTGCCGCTGGCATCCGGAAGCAGGTCGGCCATCTTCGGCACCGCAAGCTTCCAGCGCAACGCCGAATCCCCCCCGAGCACGCCATCGGCCTCAAGACGCGCGCTGCCGGAACGCAGCTGGAAGCCATCGAACCGGTAGCGCTCCGGCGCGATGCGGATACCACCGCTGCCGGCCACCGGCAGGCCACGCAAGCGCCCATCGAGCTGTTCGAGCCGCAGCCGCGCATGGACGCCGCCATTGGCATCCAGTCGCCCTTCGCTGAGCGCGCGCAGTGACAGCCTGCCCGGCCATTCCTTGAACTGCTTGCCGGGATCGATCCTGGCGACGCGGGTTTGCATCTTCCAGCTCACCTGGGGCTTCCAGGCCACATCGCCGCTCAGGCGAAGCTGGCCGTCGAGGGTATCGCCGACCAGCTCTTCCAGATGCAGCCGTTCGAGGCTGCCGTTGCCCCGCCCGCGCCAAGCGCCGGCCGGAACCTGGCGGCCGGCGACCTCCGCGTCGAATGTCAGGCGGTAGTCCTCCGGCACGCCCTGTATCTCGATACGACCGTGCCGGCTGGCGACCTCCGGCGCGCCGCCCAGCGGCCACTGCAACGCCCGCCAGCGCGCGTCCAGCTGCATGTGCTTGCGATCGTAACGGCCACTGGCGTCTAGGCGGGCGGCGCTGTCGTCACGGCTCAATCGCAACTGGTCGAGGCGCAGCGCCAGCTCATCGAAGGCGGCGTGGGCCGCGAGGCGGGCGTTCCAGTTGAATTCGGGCTGCTGCTTGGCGCGCAGACGCAGATCGCCCCCGAGCTCGGCCGTTGCCAGATCGCCCTTTCCCCGCAACGTACCACTGAGCACGCCTGGCACATCGTCGCTGAACTGTCCCGGCCGCAGCCGTTGCAGTGCGATATCGGCCTGCCAACCCGGCTTCTCGAGCAACTCGGAGAGGGTTGCATCGATCTTTGCCTCGATATCGCCGCCCAGCTTCTGCTGCAAACGCAGGCGACGCAGATCACCCTGGATATCGCCGTTCAGGGTGAGATGTGGCAGGCCGGCACGGGTCAGGGTGATACGGTTGTCCAGTTTCAGGGGGTAATCGCCGATCGGGTCGAGCGAGCCGCTCAGTTCGAGCTGGCCGTCGGGCGCATCCAGCGACAGCCGTTCGAGACTTATGCCCTCGTCGTCCCAGTCGGCCACCAACCGGGCGCTGCGCAACCGCAATGGTTCGGTCTCCGGCGCCAGACGCGCGCTGACGTCGTTGAGCGCGACCCGGTCGATACGGATACGCACCGGCAGCCGCAGCCCGGGCAGGCCGGAGGTGGTTTTTTCTTCCGCCGGCGCCGGCGGGGCGTCGTCGGTGACCGCGTAACGCAGGCCATCGACGCGCAGCTCGCGCACATGCAAGACACGACCGATGAGCTCGAACGGGCTCCAGGCGAAACGCGCCCGCATGATCCCGACCCGCATGCCAGGCTGACGATAGGCCAGATCACGCAATTCGATCTCATCGAGCAGGGTGCCCTCGACCGCGCCGATACGCAGCCGTTCGCCGCCAAGCCGCTGCGCCAGACCGACCAGCGCGCGCGCGCCCGATTCGGTGGCGGTGGCCCACCACAATCCGGCGCCGATCGACAACAGCAGCACGAACAGCAACAATACGAGCGTTTTCAGCCAGCGCATGATCCGCCCTCCATCACAAGGTGGCGCCGAAGCCGATATACAACTGCGCGTCGCCGAGTGTCGCGTTCTCGCTGACCGGCCAGCCCAGATCGATCTTCAATGCGCCGAACGGCGCGAGCCAGCGAACCCCGAAACCGGCGCCGACGAAGAGCTTGCCGAGGTCGTCGCTGGCGAAGGCGTTGCCGGCATCGACGAAGGCCGCCACGGCCCAGCTCTTGGCCACGCGATGATCGTATTCCAGATTCAGCGTCAGCAGGTGCTGCCCGCCGATGACGATGTTCTTGTCATCCCGCGGGCCGAGCTCCTTGTAGCTGTAACCGCGCACGCTGCCATCCCCGCCCGCGAAGAAGCGCAGCGAGCTGGGGTAGAGGTCGAAATCCTCGACCCATGAGGCGCCCAGCTCGAGGTTGATATCGAGCCGTCCTCTGGCGCCCAGCGGCAGCAGATAGCGACCCTTCAGCAGCAGACGCGCAAAGCTGGTGTCCGACAGCAGAAAAGAGCTGGCGCCGCGGATCTCACCATAGGCATAGCGGCCACGTCGGGGAAACACGGCGCTTTCCACCTTCGAGTAGCGGCTGATGAAGCCGAACTGCAACAGCTTGGTGCTGCGTTCCGGATCGCCCTCGATGGTGAAACGCTCGAGCTGGTAATTGACGAAACCCTTCATGAACAACGTGTCTTCCAGGTTTCGGCGGACGAAAGCCAGCTCCGGTGTGAGCGTGGTGCTGGTTGTCGTCGGGGTCTCCTCGTAGTGGTAACGCGCGCCGATCTCCAGCCGATCGGTACGTGGATCGACCACCGGGATGCGATAAATGCCGCGCAGTTCCCGCTCCTTCTGCGCAAGCTTCAGGTAGACGCTGGACTGATGGCCGCGCCGGTTGATACGACGATCGTCCCACTGCGCGGTGAAGCGCGGACCGATCGAGGTCTCGAAACCCAGGCCGAACGAAAACTTGTGCTTCTTGGCCGGCGTCATCGTCACATCGATCGGCACGCGGCTGTCGCGGGTCAGATCGAATCGCGGCTCGAGGGTGACGCTCTGACTATAGCCGCTGGCGATCAGCCCTTGCTGATAGCGCAACAGCTCGTCGTGCGAATAGACCGCGCCTTCCTTCAGGGTGTTATAGGCGGCAACGAGCTCGTCATCGAGGAAATCCTGATGCACCTGGACCTGGCCGAAATGGTACAAGGGGCCGGTTTCGAGCAGCAGGGTGGCATCGGCGCGACCTGCGTCGGGATCGACCAGCGCGCGGCTTTCGACGATGCGCGCTTTTGCATATCCGGACAGGTAGGCGGCGTCCAGCAGGCCTTCCTTGCCCTCTTCCCAACGCTTGTGGTCGAGAACATCGCCGGCTTTCAACGGAAAATCCGCGATCGCCCGCGTCAGCGCCGCGGCCCGCGCCCCCGGCCCCCGCCAACGTATGTCGATATGGCCGAGCCGGACTGGCTTGCCGGGATCGACCCGGTAACGCGCCAGCCATTTGCCGTCCTCCCGCGTCAGGCTGGCTTCGATCCGCGGACGGTAATAACCGAAGGGTTGCAGCGCGCGCCGGATCTGCTCCGGCGCGCTGGCGTGCAAGCGTCGGATCCAGCGCTCGTCGAGCTTTTCGTCGTTGGCGTGCTTGAGGATATCGAGGCGGGCCTCGATGTTGGTCAGCATGTCGCCCTTCACCCCCTCGATACGCACATCGAGGTCGGACGCCAACGCCGCCAGGCTCCACCCAAGCAGCCACGCGGACAACAGACAAGTAAGCAAACGATACATGCGTCCCTCTACGACGGACGGCAAGGCCGTCGCATCCATCCCGAATCAATTGTTCCCAATGATACTGGGAAACCGCCCATCCCCTCCAGACGATTTCTCACCGCCTGAAGCATATTCATGGCAGCCCTTTGTTTATAATCACTTCGCGGACAGGCCAATCGCCGCCTGCTTCCCCGCTTGCCGCCCCGCCCCCGTGGGCGTTATTGCGGAAACTCGCCATGGAATGGGCTATGACTCGTTTCCGCGCCTGGCCCACGGGCGCGAGGAACGGTCTCGAAAACCCGAAAATTCATGGGCGGCGAGTATACAATGATCCGCTTCGAATATCCTGACGGAGCCAAGCCTTGCACCCGAAATCCATCCTGATCACCGGTTGTTCCAGCGGCATCGGCCGCGACGCGGCGTTGACGCTGCGCGCGCGGGGCTTCGATGTGATCGCCACCGCGCGACGCGACCAAGATGTCGAAGCCTTGCGCGCCGAGGGTTTGTTCGCGCTACGCCTGGACCTGGATGACAGCGCCAGCATCGAGGCTGCGGTGGAACAAGCGCTGGCGCATACCGGCGGCGGCCTTCACGCGCTGTTCAACAACGGCGCCTATGGTCTGCCGGGGGCGGTGGAGGATCTCGGCCGCGACGCACTGCGCCGCCAGTTCGAGACCAATCTGTTCGGCTGGGTGGAGCTGACCAACCGGGTGATCCCACTGATGCGCCGCCAGGGCGGCGGGCGCATCGTGCAATGCAGCTCGGTGTTGGGTCTGGTGCCGCTTCCCTACCGTGGCGCCTACTGCGCCACCAAGTATGCGTTGGAAGGCCTTAGCGATGCGCTGCGCCTGGAGCTGCATGGCAGCGGAGTGCATGTCTCTCTGATCGAGCCCGGGCCGATCGCGACGCGCTTTCGCGACAACGCGCTGCGGGCCTTTCTGCATGATATCCCGCAAGATCAAAGCTTCCATCGCGCGCAGTATCAGGCGGTGCTGGCGCGTCTCAACAAACCCGGACCGGCGGTGCCCTTCACGTTGCCGCCGGCGGCGGTCACCGCGAAACTGCTTCATGCGTTGGAGAGCCGCCGTCCGCGCCCACGCTACTATGTCACCTTTCCGACCTACCTGTTTGGAACCTTACGGCGCGTGCTCCCGACGCGCCAGCTCGACTGGGTGATGCGCAAGGTTTCCGGCGGCGGAAAAACCTGAAGCGCACATATCAGTAGGAGCGCGCGACCGGTCGCATCCAGCGATGAACCACACCGGCGGCGAGCAGCGACACCGCGCTGGCCGCGATGAACGCCGCCAGCGGCGACCAGCTCTCCCACAACCAGCCTCCGACGAAGCTGCCCAGCGCGCCGCCGGCGCCGAACGAGAGACTGCTGTAAAGCGCCTGCCCGCGCCCCTGAAGACGCCCGGGAAAGTATTCATGCACCAATTGGATCGCGGCCGCGTGAAACACGCCGAAGGTCACCGCGTGCAGGATCTGCGCGAGCAGGATCAGCCCGAGACGATCCGGAAACAGGCCGATCAGCAGCCAGCGCGCGGCCGCCGCCAGCAAACTGACGAATACCAGCCTGCGAGCCTCGAAGCGCTCCATCAGGTGGTGCATGATCAGAAACAAGCCCACCTCGGCGAGCACGCCCAGCGCCCACAGGGCACCGGTTTCTCCCTTGCCATAGCCGGCATCGCTGAGCCAGATCGAGAAGAAACTGTAGTAGACGCCATGGCCGGCCTGCATCAGAAAGCTGGCGCACAGAAAGGCGATCACCGCCGGATGGCGCAACACCCGCGTCAGCGGCGGGTGTCGGACATCGGCATGCCATGAGACCGGGCCCTCGCCGATCAACAGGCTGCTGAAGAAGATGCCGCCCAATGCCAGCAGCAAGGCCGCAGGCACCCAGGAAACGGGGTGGCGATCGAGCAACACCCCGAGCAAGCCGACCGCGGAGATGAAGCCG
>JALVEB010000187.1 GCA_027008705.1 Sedimenticola sp.
ACGCTTCAACGGACGGATCGCCGAGGTCATCAGGGTGACCTTCTTCAACAATAGCCAGGAACTGCGGGATGCCTTGCTACACTACGTCAAGATCTACAACCAACAGATTCCGCAGAAGGCGCTGGGTCATATCGCGCCCATTCAGGCGTTGAAAAACTGGTATCAGAAAGCTCCGGATCTGTTTAAAAAGCGAGTATATAATCACACGGGCCTTGACAGTTGAGCTGTTCCATGGCGTTGCGTACGGTTGCCTCGTTTTCATCGGCGCGGCGTGCGGTTTCACTCGGGAGCTGGTTTACTTCGTGTGCGATGTTTTGTTGGTCTGCCATTGTCGGGATCTCCTTTGTCGTTGATGATCAGTTGATGGATGTGAATTTTCTGGCGCCGCGGCGGGCGGCATCTACGGTCTTTTGGAACCCTCGTTCGATCTGTTCGATTTCCGCAGCGGCTTCCATTTCGTTCTGCTTTTGCTTGCTGTCGAGTTCGGTTGCCTTGATTGCTGTCTCCAATTCGTTTCGATGCTGCGCCCGCAACAGGGGGTGGATGCTCAGCGTGGCGGTCTCGAAAGCTTGTAAAATACCGAGTTCCATTAAGGCGCTGAGCAGTAGGGAAAAGAAGAACACGAATTGCAGCGGGGTCGGCGACCACCCCAGCACCTCTTGGGAAATGTTGACGAGAGCCGAGATCATTGGATGATGGACTCGCTGGTCGTCGGCGTAGCTGCCTTGCTGTATCTGTTGATAACGCTGCTGATATTGCTGGTCGATTCGTTTTTCTTGCTCTTCCAGCCTCTTGTGTAAACGATCCTGCAATGCTGTGCGTTCCCTGCTGTAGCGGGCTGCCAGTTCAGCGGTGAGGCGGGAGGTTTCCCGCTTTGCCTCGGCCAGCCTGGATTCCAGAGCTCGATAGCGTTTGCCGATGAATTCTCCCTTCACGACATTGTTCATTTCTTGATCGAGTTGCCGGGAAAGGCGTTCTACCCGGCTTTGATAGGGGGCGAGCAGTTCGCGTTGCTCCGACGCCTGATCCGCCTGTTGTTGTGCCAGCAGGGTTTTGGTTCGTTTGGCCAATTGCTCCCTGGCCTGTTTCGTCTGTTCCTCCAGCTGCGTCAGATCGGCTGCCCTGATTTGTGCCAGTGCAGGTTGGTCGAGGCGGACGCCGAGCCAGGTGAGAGAGCAGATGGCGGATAACAGTACCAGCCCTCCGCGAAATGCGTTCGACCACCATCGTGTTGTCTTTGGGTAGGCGGTGGCATCTTCAAGGATGAAATAACGATGCCATATAATGGATAGCCCTTTTCCGGCTTCCAGCGAAATGGCGAGTAACAGGGCTATCAGCGCGGCTTGGGTGAAGAATGCCTTGAGGACGGCATACTCCATCAGGAACGAGACGGTGAACAGGCCGATGCCGACCGCGATCTGTAGCGTACAGCTGATATGGTAGAGAGGGCTTTTCATGGTTATACCTCGACGATTTGGATGCAGTCTCAGGCTTGGGAATCATGCGATTACGGCTGTAATTGAAAATCGGAACGCGGTGTCAGGCAAACGGGGTTGAATAACGGTTTTGTCTGGACGGTGGGCGTCTAATTGATGCTTTTGGATGCTTGTTGGACGTTATGATGGCTGTGCGTGGATTTTGTGTCGAAGGTGTGTCTGGATTTTGGGGTTGGGTGTAGACGAGTGTTTGCCAATACCGTAGTTGGATTTGACGGATTTCTTTGATATTGGACGAGATGTTGACAGGGAGTATCGGGTAGCGTGAAAAAACAGATTCGAATCATCCGGCTGGAGAATGTAGAACGCCTGCTGGAGGAGGAATGGGGCGGCAACAAGAGTAAAATGGAGAAGGAGCTGGGGCTCGGCCAGAGTACGGTCGGGAAATGGATTTCCCGGGGAAATGTGCCGGATGCGCCAGCCAGAAAAATCGAGGAGCACCTCGGCCTGAAGCGGGGTGAGCTCGATCGGTCGGTCGAGCCGCCGCTCAGGGTGTATTACGTAATGGTCAGTATTCGCGGCCATCGGGTGCGCGAGTTCATTAATTATTTGCGTTTTTTCCCGATTGTTCGCGAGGTTAGCGCCTTGTTCGGTGAAATGGACGTTTTTGTCAAAGTGGAGTCGACGGAGAGAGAATTCCAGGATTTGGTTCTGCGCAAAATGCAACGTTTTCCCAGTGTCCGTTATACGAAAACCTTTCAAGGGCTGGAAGGTGCAAGATGGCAAGTGGCGCAGGAGGCGGTTGATCTGAATTTTGGGCGGGACGGGGGCAGCGAAGGTCTTCTTTCACGAATTATCAACTTGAAGATGGAGGCGATTTTCAATGGACTGGAAGCGCTGGATCGGAATTTGGTGACGTTATCGAAACCAGTGATCCGTTTGGAGTTCACCCCAAAGAGATACTGGAGAATGTGAAAAGTGAGATGCGGTGGACCTCGCGCTATTCGAAGGATCGGTTTCTCAAGGACAAGGAATTGCTGACATGCAGCCAAAAAATAACGCGCGATGGTGGTGTCACTGTCCGAAAACTATATTTGCTTGATGAATCGGCCAGAGGGCGGCTTGGTCAGGTACAAAAACATGCGCAGCGGTATGCTGAAAGTGGTGTGACAATACGGCTTCTCGACGAGGAGGAGTGGATTCCGTCCTCTTACAGTGCCTCGCCGGAAGGTTACATTATCGCGGACGAGGATCTTGTGATGATTCAGAAGAGACAGGAGTCCCGTATCCGCTTTGGTGAAGACGACATCAGGGAATATCGGAATAATTTCGAGCATAACTGGCACGGAGCGAGTGACCTGGATGCCTACCTTGAAAATGCACTGTAAATTCGCCTCCCCAGGACGATACGGAGCCGAGATTGTTGGACGGAGAATCGCGTCTTGTCTGCCTTCCGTTGCGGAAGCTGACACCGCATCGTTTGTTTCCGTATCGCCAAGGAGGTTTGCAATGGGGATGGCGTGGCCCAATCTTTCGTCCCGGTGTCCAAGGCTGGTGGTAACGGCATCATCCGGTGGATGCACTTTGGTTGCCGATGTGTTCTTGGCTGGGGCTTGTTCGGAAATCAAGGCGTAGCTCGTTCGAGCTTGTCATGTGCTGCCTGGTCGCGCCAACGCGATCGCTTTGGCCAATTCGCTGCCAGGCTGCTAAAATCCAGCCTTTGCCGAACTCCAGGAGTCCCCGATGTACCGTGGCAGTCTGATTGCGCTGGTCACGCCGATGCGTGAGGATGGTTCACTCGATTTCGAGGCATTGGAGAAACTCATCGACTGGCACGTTGCCGAGGGCAGCGACGGGCTGGTCATCGTCGGCACCACCGGCGAATCGGCCACCCTCGACGAGGAAGAACACTGCGAGGTGTTGCGCGCGGCGGTCGAGATCACCGCCGGTCGCCTGCCGCTGATCGCCGGCACCGGCGCCAACGCGACCACCGAGGCGGTGCGTCTGACGCGCTGCGCCAGGGAGGCCGGCGCCGATGCCTGTCTGCTGGTCACGCCGTACTATAACAAGCCCACCCAGGAAGGCTTGTACCGTCATTTCCGCGAGGTTGCCGAGGCGGTCGATATCCCGCAGATCCTGTACAACGTGCCGGGTCGCACCGCTTGCGATATGCTTCCCGAGACCATCGGGCGGCTTGCCGGGGTGGCGAACATCGTCGGTGTCAAGGAGGCCACCGGAGAGGTCGCGCGGATCACCCATATCCGTCGCCTGTGTGGCGAGGATTTCGCCATCTACACCGGGGATGACGCCACCGCGCGCGCCGCGATGCTGCTTGGCGCGGACGGCGTGATCACGGTTACCGGCAACGTCGCGCCCCGTCAGATGCATCGCATGTGTCAGGCGGCGATCGCCGGCGAGGCGGCGCGCGCCGCCGAGCTCGACGCGCCGCTGACCGATCTGCACGATGCCCTGTTCGTCGAGGCCAACCCGATCCCGGTGAAATGGGCGCTGGCCGAGATGGGCCGCATCGGCGCTGGCATCCGCCTGCCGCTGACCTGGCTGGCCGATGAGCAGCGGCCCCGGGTTCGTGCTGCGATGCGCGCCGCCGGTCTACTTTGAACGCTCCCTCATTCGCTGGAATGCCTACACCATGATTCGATTTTTCACCCCGATGCTGGCGCTGCTCGTCGCCGGCGCGATCACCGGCTGTTCCTTCAACATGGACAACGTGCTGCCGGACCGCAAGGTGGCTTATAAGCGCGAGACCCAGGCCCGCAGCGATCTGGAATTGCCGCCGGACCTGAGTCAGGCCCGTTTCGAAGACAAGCTGGTGGTTCCGGACGGCGGTTCGTTGAGCTATTCGGAATACCAGAAAGACAAGCAGGCGACCCATCGCGGTGGACGCGGCAAGGTCTTGCCGAAGGTGGCCAAGGTTCACGTCGAGCGCGACGGCGCGCGCCGCTGGCTGGTGATCGACGAGCCGCCGGACGAGGTTTGGCAAAAGGTTATCGAATTCTGGCAGGAGAACGGCATCCCGTTGCAGGAGCAGGACCCAACCGTCGGCGTGATGCGCACCGGCTGGCTCGAGAACCGCGCCAACATCCGTTCCGATTTCATCACCAACACCGTGCGCAAGGTGTTCGACGGGCTCTATTCCGCCAGCACCCGCGACCAGTACCGGGTGCGCATCGAAGACGGCGAGAAACCCGGCACCACCGATCTCTATCTGACCCACTTCGGCTTGGAAGAGAAGTTCGTCAAGGGGACCAACGGCGACGACGAGCAAGAGGTCTGGGAACCTCGCCCGTCCGATCCCGACCTCGAGGCCGAGATGTTGCGTCGGTTGATGGTCTACATCGGCGCCAGCGACGAGCAGGCCAGGCGCATGCTGGCGCGCGGCCGGCAGCGGCAGGGACCGCGCTCGCAACTGGTGCGCGTCGGCGACCGCATCGCTCTGGATATCGACGCCGATGCCGGGAAGGCCTGGCGGCTGGTCGGCTTGGGGCTGGACCGGGTCGGTTTCGTCGTCGAGGACCGTGATCGCGACGCCGGGGTCTACTATGTGCGCTACCAGGATCCGGACGAGCAGCCGCGCAAGAAGGGCTTCCTCGACAAGCTGAAGTTCTGGCGCGGCGACGATGAGCCGAAGCAAGACCAGCAATACCTGGTGCGCCTGACCGACGCCGGTGGCAAGACCCGCGTGCTGGTGCAGAACGAGCAGGGCGAGACCCTGACCACCCCGACCGCCGCGCGCATCCTGACCTTGCTGCAAGAACAGATCCGCTGAGCCTCGCCGGATGCCGCGCTTTCTGTCGCTGGGCAGTGGCAGCCGGGGCAACGCCACCCTGATCGAGGCCGGCGGCACCCGGGTGCTGCTCGATTGCGGCTACTCGGCGCGCGAGCTCGCCGCGCGGCTCGTCGATGCGGGTGTCGACCCCGACCGCCTCGACGCGATCCTGGTCACCCATGAACATGGTGACCATATCCGTGGCGTCGGCGCGTTGGCGCGGCGCTACCGACTGCCGGTGTGGATGACGCGCGGCACCTGGCTCGCCAGCGATTGCGGGGAACTCGCCGATCTCCACCTGTTCCACGCCCATGGCGAGCCGTTTTCGATCGGCGCGTTGCGCATCCAGCCGGTGGCGGTGCCGCACGATGCGCGCGAGCCCTGTCAGTTCGTTTTCTCCCATGCCGGTCGCCGTCTCGGCGTTCTCACCGATACCGGCTGCATCACCCCGCGCATCCTCACCGCCTATGCCGAGTTGGATGCCTTGCTGCTGGAATGCAACCACGACACCCGCATGCTTGCCGAAGGCCCCTATCCGCCGGCGCTGCAACGCCGCGTCGGCGGTGATCTCGGCCATCTCAACAACCACCAGGCCGCGTCATTGCTTGCGCGCATCGCGCGCGCGTCATTGCGCCATCTCGTCGTCGGCCACATCAGCGAAAAGAACAACCAGGCCGGGCGCGTGCGCGAAACCCTGCTGGCGGTCGATCCGGGCCTCGAGCCCCGGCTCAGTCTGTTGCGTCAGGATCGCGCCAGCGGTTGGTATGAGATGGAGTGACCACTCTGCGCCGATCCGGGCGATCAAGATCCCGGACAGAGCCTTGTCACCCCGTGCGTTTCGTCTGCTCCTGTTGCAGCGTCTCCAGCATCGCGCGCGCGGCGCGCGGCAGGCTGCGTTCCGGGTGGTGGACGACGCCGAGCGAACGACTCAGGCGCAGGGCCTCGATCTCGAGCACCACGAACCCGTCGCGGCGGGCCAGCGCCTCGGGCAACAGGCTCCAGCCGAAGCCGACCGATACCAGCATCGCGAGGGTTTCGAGGTAATTGGTCGACATCGCCACGCGCAGCCGGCCGCCGGCGCGAGCGATCGCCTGTTCGACCAGATCGCGCGTCCAGGTGCCGCGATCCGGCAGTACCGCCGGGTGCGCGAGGAGGTCTTCGAGCGCGGGTGATTCCAGCTGCGCCAGCGGATGATTCCGCTCTACGGTCACCAACAGCGGGTCGGGCCAGATCTCGATCGCCACCAGCTGCTCGCGCGCCCAGTCCGAGAGGGTCACCACCGCCAGATCGAGCCGCCAGTCGGCGACCCGGCGGCAGGCGCTTTCCGAGTCCATGAAACGGATATCCAGCTCCACGGCCGGAAAGGTTCGCACAAAGCGGCCCAGCACCGGCGGCAAACGGTGCAGGCCGATGTGATGACTGGTGGCCATCGGCAGATGGCCGCTGACGGCCGCGTCCAGGTTGGCGATGGAGGCGCGGATCTCGTCGAGTTCGCGCAGTAACTGGCGCGCGCGCGGCAACAGCAGCTCGCCGGCCTCGGTCAGGCGCACGCGGCGGCCGACACGGTCGAACAGCGGCTGGCCGAGCTCCTCTTCCAGGCCGCGGATGCGTTTCGATACCGCCGGTTGGGTGATGAACAAGCGTTCGGCGGCGAGCGAGAAGGATTGGCTCTCGGCGACCGCGACGAAGGCTTTCAGCGCGTTGATTTCCATCGGGGTATCCATCGTTCCATTCCTTTTAAGTATAGAACGTATTCTGAATATGAATTTGTCTTATCTTTTTCCTGTCCCTATGCTGAACCCGAACCGACCGAGGAACGAACGATGGCGAAGACACTCTATGACAAGCTTTGGGAATCCCACCTCGTGCGCGAGGATGAGGACGGCACCGCGTTGCTCTATATCGACCGCCAACTGGTGCACGAAGTGACCTCGCCGCAGGCCTTCGAGGGATTGCGTCTGGCCGGGCGCCAGCCGTGGCGGCGCGAGGCCAACCTGGCGACGCCGGACCACAATGTGCCGACCACCGCGCGTGACGGCGGCGTCGCCTCGATCAGCGATCCGGTATCGCGCATCCAGGTCGAGACCCTGGACCGCAACTGCCGCGAGTTCGGCATCCCCGAGTTCCCGATGAACGATATCCGCCAGGGCATCGTCCATGTGGTCGGCCCCGAGCAGGGCGCGACCCTGCCCGGCATGACCGTGGTGTGCGGTGATTCCCACACCAGCACGCACGGCGCCTTCGGCGCGCTGGCCTTCGGTATCGGCACCTCCGAGGTCGAACATGTGCTCGCCACCCAGTGCCTGATCCAGAAGAAATCGAAAACCATGCTGGTCTCGGTGGACGGCGAGGTCGGCCCCGGGGTCACCGCGAAGGACATCGTGCTGGCGATCATTGGCGAGATTGGCACCGCCGGCGGTACCGGTTATGTCATCGAGTTCGGCGGCGAGGCGATCCGCGCGCTCTCGATGGAAGGCCGCATGACGGTTTGCAACATGACCATCGAGGCCGGCGCCCGCGCGGGCCTGATCGCGGTCGACGACAAGACCATCGACTATGTGCGTGGCCGGCCGTTCGCGCCCAAGCCGGAGCATTGGGAGCAGGCCGTTGCCGCCTGGCGCGAGCTGCGCAGCGACGAGGGCGCGCGCTTCGATCGCGTGGTGCGGCTCGACGCCAGCCGCATCGCGCCGCAG
>JALVEB010000188.1 GCA_027008705.1 Sedimenticola sp.
ATTGCGGCGGAAACGCCCGCGGCGACTTCCGTTGGAGCAGAGGTTACGGCGGCGGAAGCCCCGCCTCCGGTCGATAAGATCGCGGAACTGGAGCTCGATGGCGATCTGGGGCCGGAACAGGAAGCACCCGCGCGGGAACAAGAGGCGGAGCCAGCCCCGCTTTGATCGATGCTTTCCGGCAAGAAAAAAGCCCGGCTGTCGAAAGACTGCCGGGCTTCGGCCGGTTCGGGTCGGGAAGCGATCTGGACGATATTCCCCGACCCGATGATTCCGCTGAGTACGCGGAAACTACTTGCGCGCGGACGGGCCGTTGAACTCGATCCCGTTGCTCATATGCGTCAGGAAGTACTCGAGATTGCGATACTGCCGCCCTTGGGGTTTGAACGGCCTGGCGCGGACCTGCTTGTTACAGCCCTTGAAGCGACGGTGCAGGGTGCCCAGCTCGCCCCATTTCGAGCGGTAGACCGGCCAACCGGTGGTCTGGCCCAGGGCCGGACTCAGGATGTCGGCACGGATGTGCTGACCGGCGCTTTCGACATGACAACTCGCGCAGGAGAAGTTCAGCTGTCCGCGGCGCGCGAAATAGAACGACTTGCCGTCATTGTATGCGGCCAAGGCGGCGGCATCGCCCTCCGGAATCACCACATTGGTCTTCTGGCCGCGTGATTCGTAGGCCATGTAGGCAAGAATCCGGGTGATCGGACCCTTGGCCCATTTCAGCGGTTTCTCGCCGTTCTTGACGCGGCACTCGTTGACCGCCATCGGCAGCGTGACGACCATGCCGCGCTTGGCATCCCAGTGCGGATAATTCTTGCGCTGCGCCGGGCCGTCGGGAAAGCAGTCGGCGTAGGTCTTGCCGTTTTTGAACGGTGTGTTCCACATCTCTTCGCCGTCTTCGATCATCGGCTCATAAGGCGGGAATTCCTCGATGGCTTCCCATGAGTCACGCGAAACCTTGTCGATGGCGTAGACGCCGTTTTGGAACTCGTTCAGCGGCACGCCGGGGAACTTCTTCATGAAGTAGTCCCGGTACAGTTTCAGGTCTTCCGCTGGCGTGGAGTCAGTGGCCTTGTGATTGGCAAGGGCGCTGCCGGCGATGAGCAGTCCGGCGGTCAGCGCGGCGACCGTTTGTTTTTTCATGGATGTTGTCTCCTCCCGGGGGTAGGCAGTGGCCAGGTTGTGGACCTAGCGTATCTTGGCGGTCGCGGAATCGCTGCCGCCCTGGTTGTCCACCCAGCTGAGCTTGACCTCGTCGCCCTTGTGGGCGCCGGTGAACTTGAACGACAGGTAAGGGTTCTTCGAAACCCCGCCGCTCATCTCGGCGACGAACACCTTTTTACCGTTGGCTTCGCAGGTGACCTCCTCGATGAAGTGGGCCGGGATCAGTTTGCCGGTCTTCTTGTTCTTGCGCAGGCCGGATTCCATCGGGTGGGTGATCAGGGTCTTCAGGGTGACGACGCCACCTTTCTCCTTGGCGCGGATCTTGATGCTTGATTTTGCCATTATTCAATTACCTCTCTAGCGTGATTACGGGTTGGCGATCGATGCCGGGGCATCAGCCGCCGCAACCACCGATGGTGACCTTGACCGCCTTGGAGGCTTGGTACACCTTGCCATTCGCTTTCACCACGGCAACGACCTTGCCCGTCTTGGCCATCTTGATGCGGGTAGAGACAAAACCCTTGGCCCCCGGTCCGAGCTTGGCCGAGAACAGCAACGGGGTCGGGTTACCGGTGGACAGGATGCTGATCGATTCGGTTCCGCTGATGCCGGAGGTTACCGAAACCGGTACCACCGCGCCATTTTCCGCGATATCCGGCGCTTTGATCTTGATCGCGCCGCTCTCCACCGGATGGGCATTGCCAAGCAGTTTTTCCAGTGCTTCGTCCGGCGTGGAGGAATGAAAGGCGTTGGCCGGCCACTTGGCGAGTACCGCCTTGGGCAGCAACAAGCCGGTGCCGGTAACCGCGCCGGCCGCGAGGGAGCTCTTCAAGAAGAGTCGACGATTGAGTTCTTTCATTGTGCTTGTCTCCTGAAATCTACAAGTACGTCTCGAGTTCAGAGCGTGTACAGGAAGTCGACGACCGCATCGATCTCCTTCTCGGTCAGAATCTTGTGTTTACCGAAAGGGGGCATGCGGGTGTTGGGGTTGTTGGAGGTGGCGTCCCACACCTGGGCGCGCAGTTTCGCGCGATCCGGGAAACGGGCCTTCATGCTGATCAGCGGCGGACCGATATCGCCCGGCGCGGTGCCGCCGGCGATGTAGTGGCAGGCCAGGCAATTGCCTTTCTTGCGGGTGAACGCCGTTTTCTTGCCGAATTCGACGTTGGATGCCTGGTCGCCGGCATGGGCGGACCGGGCGCCGATGGCGCCGCTGACCGCAAGGATCGAGGCGATGGCGACGGTAGAGAGTGCGGATTTCCGCATGGGTATTCCTCCTGAAAACAAAAGTGGTAAGGAGAATTGTTATTGTAGAGCCGGGATAAGACGGAATGATTAAATACCTTTCTCTCATCGCGCGACCCGTGATGGCTGCGCTCGCCGCCCATGGATGTTCGGTTTTCGGGGCCGTTCCTCATGCTCTTGGGGCAAACGCGGAAGCGAGTCATGGCTGGGACCGCGTCAAGTTTCACCAACGTCCAAGTGCGCGAGCGACGATCGCGGCAGCCGAAATTCATGGGCGACGAGTTCATATGCCGTGCAAGCCCTGCGTCTGACTTGGATGCATGGCCAATACTACCGAAATCCAGGGGGGTCGCAAGCGATAATTTTAACTTGAGTAAAATCTAATATGCGGAAGTTGTAATGGACGCGTTGTCGTTTCGTGGCGTTGCGGTTACGGGAAGTCCCGTAATCCTCCCTAATGCGACTAGGGAGGGTTACGCCGGTGGCAGGGGGATTCCCTCGGCCTCGAGCAGCTCGGTCAGAGCGATCAGCGGCAGTCCGATCAGGCTGTTCGGGTCCCGTCCATGCAGCGACTCGAACAGTACGATGCCCAGCCCCTCTGATTTGAAGGCGCCCGCGCAATCGAGCGGCCGATCACGTTCGACATAGCGTCGGATACGCGCTTCATCGAGCGCGCGAAAGCGTACCTTGTAGGTTTCGTCGAGCACCTGGCACTGGTCCGTCAAGGTATTCAGCAGACACAAACCGGTATGGAACACGACTTCCCTCCCGGACAGGCTTCGGAGCTGCTCGATGGCGCGCTCCACGCTGCCGGGCTTGCCGAGGAGGACGCCGGCGCCGACCGCGACCTGGTCGCTGCCGATGATCAAGCCGCTCCGGCCTTGCGCGGCGACCGCCCGGGCCTTGGCTTCGGCGAGCCGTTGCACCAACGCGGCGGGCGTTTCTCCGGGGCGGCGATCTTCATCGATCTCCGGGGCGACACAGTCGAAGGGCAGGCCGAGCTTCTCCAGCAAGGCCTTGCGATAGCGCGAGGTGGAGGCGAGAGTCAGTTGCGGCATATGGGTATCCCGTGGAATGATCGGTCCGGAGCATAGCAGACGGCCCGGCCTGGCAGTAATCTGGCTGGCTGGCGCGCTGACAAGGGAACGGCCGCTTTCTCTTCATAATTCACGTAACTATACTCGTCGCCCATGAATTTTCGGCCACTGCGACCGCCCCTCGCACCCGTGGGCGTCGTTGCGGAAACCCGCCATGGAATGGGCTATGACTCGCTTCCACGCCTGGCCCACGGGCGCGAGGAACGGTCTCGAAAAACCGAACATTCATGGGCGGCGAGTATACCAATCCCCGGAGGATTCGATGACGAAACACTTCGATCTGATCGCGATCGGCGCCGGTAGCGGCGGTCTTTCGGTCGCCGAGCGCGCGGCGCGCCATGGCGCGCGATGCGCGGTGGCGGAGTCGGGCGCGCTCGGCGGTACCTGTGTCAATGTCGGTTGTGTACCCAAGAAGGTGATGTGGTATGCCGCGACGCTCGCCGGCGCGTTGCGGGATGCCGGAGACTACGGTTTTTCGGTACGGCGCGAAGGCTTTGACTGGGCCGCCTTGAAGCGCCGCCGCGACGACTATGTGAAGGGCATCAATACTTGGTATGAAAGCTACCTGGATGACTCCGATATCGCTTTGCTACGGGGACACGCGCGCTTTCTCGATGCTTCGACGCTGGAGATCGGCGGCGAACGCTGTCGCGCCGATCATATCGTCATCGCGCCGGGCACGCGTCCACGCATGCCGGATCTTCCGGGCGCGGGGCTGGGTATCGATTCCGACGGTTTCTTTGCGCTCGATGCGCTGCCGCGATCGGTCGGCATCGTCGGCAGTGGCTATATCGCGGTGGAGTTGGCCGGAGTGTTGAATGCGCTTGGCGCCGAGGTCACGCTGTTTCTGCGCAAGCAGCAGCTGCTGCGAAGCTTCGACGCGATGTTGCGCGAGGGGCTGATGGAGGCGATGCTGGACGAGGGCATCTCGATTCTGCCGATGACCCGGATCGCGGCGGTGGAGCGGCAGCCTGATCAAGGTCTGGTTTTCGACCTCGACAACGGCCAGCGGATGAGTGGCTTCGACGAGCTGATCTGGGCGATCGGGCGTGACCCGAACACCCAAGACCTGGGGCTGGAAGCGGCCGGTGTGGAAACCGATGCGCATGGGTTCATCGTGGTCGACGAATGGCAGGACACCAACGTACCGGGGATCCACGCGGTCGGGGACGTGACCGGCAAGGCGCCGTTGACGCCGGTCGCGATCGCGGCCGCGCGGCGTCTCGCTGACCGCTTGTTCGGCAACCAGGCGGAGCGCAAGCTGGACTATGATCTGGTGCCGAGCGTGGTGTTCTCCCACCCACCGATCGCCACGGTTGGCCTGACGGAGGAGCAGGCGCGCGCGCAGCATGGCGAGGCGGTGCGCGTCTATCAGAGCTGTTTTACGCCGATGTATCACGCTTTTACGAGCCATCCGGCGAAGATGTCGATGAAGCTGGTAACGGTCGGAGCGAAGGAGAAGGTGGTGGGCTGTCATGTGATCGGCATCGGCGCCGACGAGATGATGCAGGGCTTTGCGGTGGCGATGCGCATGGGAGCGACGAAACAGGATCTGGACGACACCATCGCCATCCACCCGACCGCCGCCGAGGAATTGGTGACGATGCGCTAGCCCGCATCGCACCACCAAGGCGATGGCCCGGCCCGGCCGATCCGGGCCGGGCCGGGTGGTTTACGCCTCGTTCTTGCGCGCGGTGCTGAGCTTGAAGGGCGCATAGAGCGGGCACCAACCGATCAGGGCGGTGAACAGCGGGATGGCGCCGATGGCGCCGAGCCAGTTCTTGGCGTAGATACCCCAGCCGATGACGGCCAGGCCGACGACGATGCGCAGGATACGATCGATACCGCCAACATTCTTGGTCATGGTATTACCTCCGGTTGTGTGGTCTTGATGGTGTGGAGGTAGAGCATAAGGGAGCCGAATGGTTCCGTCTGTAACAAGATCACGCTCCCGACGGGGTTCCGATCCCTTCGCTTGCGATCCGTTCCAGCGCGGTGGTTTCCAGCAGTTCGATGCGACCGCGAGACAGTCGGACACAGCCGCGTTGTTCGAAAGCCTTGAGCAGGCGGCTGACGACCTCGCGCGAGGTGCCGAGCTCGTCGGCCAGATCCTGATGCGTGGCGACGATCACCCGGAGCCGGTCGCCTTCTTTCCCTTCGCGCAAGAGAAAACAGGCGATGCGCTGGTCGAGGCGCTGGAACACGACCTCCTCGACGACCTGGATGATCGATGCCAGGCGGTTGGCGACCAGCCCGAACAGATACTCCCGCCAAGCCTCGTCACGCCCGATCCAGGCACGCACGAAATCCGCGGGAACCAAGACCACATCGAGACGCTGCTCCACCGTGGCGGTGGCGGGGAAGGGGAGATCGCTGAGGATGCAGGCCGCGGTCAGGACGCAGCTTTCGCCGGGCCGGATGCGGTAGAGGGTGATCTCTTTGCCGTTCTCGCCGCTTTTGAAGATCCGCGCGACGCCTTCGAGAAGCAACGGCAGATGGGAGCAGCGGCTTCTTTCGTCGCAGATTTGCGCGCCCGGCTCGAATCGCGCCACGATCGCAACGTCGGAGAACGCGCGCTGGAAGTCGTCGCCGGCACGTTCAAGAAATGGAAACAGTTGGTACAGACGCTGTTTCTTCGCGGGTTCGTTGATGCTCATTCGCTCCATCCAGGTTGTTCTTTGTCGAGGTAGCCATCGACATCGATTCGTTGTCGTTGCATGGCGGCCTGCTCTGAATAGGGCAGGACCAGCGAAACGCGCTGGTCGCGCCGGGATTCGATGAATTCCCGGAGGCGCGAGAGGTCTTCATCGAAGATCCGGGGCGATAGAATCAGCTGTTCCAACCCGAGATGGCCGGCGATGCGGAAGACGGTCTGTTGCAGCCCCACGTCGAAGGCGGCGACAGCGATGCCAAGGCGGGCAAGCTGCTCGAAGAGGGCGCGCGAGTGGTGCAACGAGCGGCTGATCTCAGCCATTGGGAACAGACAGACCAGTCCGCTGCCGGTTTGCTGTCTGGCGCGCAACAGTGCATGGAGCCAAGGGATGAAGCCGGCATCGCGCAGGGCTCTTCCGGACTGAGGAATCAGCAGCTGAGCCTGCTCGCCGCCGTGGTTCATCACGCGAAGCTCATCGAGAGCCGCGCGAAGTATCTCCTGATCGAGCCTGGCCTGGAACTCGGGGGCGATCGGGGCGCGCACGATCGCCGCCCCGGCCCAGCGCTTCCCGGTGATCTCGGCGAATCGTGGGTAGGCCAGGTAGGCCAGGGTTTCCTCGCTTACGGAGTCACGCAGCGGCCGGCGCCAGAGCGTCAGGGGTTCGTTCCGGGTCAAGCGGCGCTGGATGGCGTCGAATCGCTCCGATAACAGCTTTTCACGGAGGCGGTCATCGAGTCCACAGCGTTTGCCGTCGCTGACGGCGCAGGCGTCGCGCGCGCGCTTCCAGTCCGCCGGACCGGCGGGCTCGTCGAGCAGACTCACGCCGGTGCGCACGCCGCCACGCCGGTCGGGGTCGGTTATCTGGATCAGCGCTTTGTGCAGTTTGTCGGCGTTCCGGATCAGGTTCTTCAGGCTCGCTCCGCCGAGCAGCCCGATCAGGGTCCGTTCGCCGATGATTTCGAGCCGTCCCTGACGTCCCAGTCGCGCGTCCAGTCGTTCCAAGCGTGGGCGCAGCGGCTCGCTTCTTGCGTCGATTCCCTGGCGCAGACCGATATAGAGGGCGACCGCCCGACCATGGGCCAGGCGGTCGCCCATATCGAGCACATGCTGACACAGACGGTCGATCGGGTCGCGCGCCATGGCGGGTTTCGCGGCGGAGGGTGGTGGTTCGTGGCGGGCGGCGGACAGCTGTTTTTCGACCAGCTTGATCAGCTTTTTCGGGCGGATGGGTTTTTCGAGAAACTCATCGGCGCCGGCCGCCAGCGCGGCGTTCTGACGATCCTTCTCGAGCTCGCCGGAGAGGTAGATCAGCGGGATGCCGCGATACTCGCGCCGGCGGCGCAACAGCATCGTCAGCTCTTCGCCACTGAGTTCGGGCATGTAGAGGTCGATCAGTATCAGATCCGGATGGAACTCACTGGCCAGCGCCAATACCTCGCGTGGATCGTCGATCGCCAGGGTGTCCATGCCGGCATTGGACAGGATCGCGGCGGCGAATTCGGCCTGGGAGGCGTCGTCGTCGACGATGATGACGCGGCGGGGCCGCGACGCTTCTTCCATGTCAACCGGGGCGGATTGGGCATTGCGTGGGTCCGGGAACAGCCGATCCAACATCTCGCTGGCGACCACCGGCGATACGAAGAAGTGCTCGACGCCGAAACGCGAAAGGCGGAGGCGTTCATCAGGCCCCAGTTCCGGACTGAGCGAGGCGAGCCGCGCGAGCGCCGCGACCGGGCCATGTGGTGGCAACCCGCTTTCCAAGCGTTCGATTTCCCGCAGATCGAACAGCAGCGTGGGGGCGATCCGGCGTTCCGGGGATGGCTGCAACAAGGACAGATCGTCGATTTCACGCAGGTTCAGGCCACGTTCGGCGCAAAGTTCGGCCAACCCGAACGGCAACAACGCCGGGTCGCCGAGATACAGCAAAACCCGCGAAGGGTCCGCCGGCAGGTGGGGTGTCTCGCAATGGCTTGCGAGTTCATCGAACAGGGCGCTTATTTTTTCCATCTGGCGGGAGTCGGGAAGTTGCGCGCCCTGAACGAAGGTGCTGAGAAAAACGGAAAAGGCGAATGCCGCGTCCCCGAGCCCGGCGGGGCCGTCGTCCGCGGCCAATGTCTCCAGTCGCCGGGCCTTGTCGTACAATGCCGCGAGCGCGGTCGTCGAGGGTTGCTCGATGAGTCGCTCCACATGCTTGCGCAGCCGGGCGACGGTATGGGTAAGCTTCGGATCCATGAGTCGGTGGACATTGCCTGCGATAACGGGGTGACCCGGCGAGGCCGCGGTGGTTTCGGCTTTCGGGCGCACGCATTGTACACCGGTATAAGGTCGAGGCGGGATTTCAGAGGTGAATGTGGTAATGGCGGTAGTTCACCGTGATGCGGAAAGGAGATCGGACAGCCGGATGTCGGTTGGCCGGCCGTGGCGGACGACGAGTATGGACCACGGGGCGGTATCGTGAGCGACGCGATCGCCGCGGGGCCGGCTCGGATCCGACGGCGGTTTGGTCCTCCGCTGATGCTGGCGGAGGGGATCGGCTGCGGGCTGCTGCCGTCCGCCGGGCGCCCGGGAGCGGATTTGGCGGTGGCGGGATTGTGCTTGTTGGCATTGGCGGGCCTGATGGGCTTGTTTCCGCTGGATCGGCGCGCCGCCCGGGTCGCCGCGATGCTGGCCGCCTGCGGTGGTTTATTGCTCGGCCTCGCCTGGGCCTTGCGCGCCGGCGAGTTAGCGTTGGCGCCCTCGCTGCTTTCCGTGTGGTGGTTGCCGTGGCTCGCCTTGCTGTTCGCCGGCGCGATCGTCCCGATATTGTTTGCGATGGCTTTCCCCGCGCGTCTGCCCGGCTTGCCGCTGGCCTTTCTCATCGGTCAGCTTGGTGGCGCCCTGTGGCTGTGGGAACCTCGACATCTGCTCGAGGATGCGGTGTTGCGTTCTCTCATGGGGTGGGTCGCCGCCGCCCATGTCGTTGCGCTGCTGGTGGCCTGGTTGGCGCGGCGCTGGTTGGTCGCGCTCGAACGTGGCCTGAGCACGTGCCGCTCGCTCGAGGCCGATCTCGCGCAGACCCGCGCGGAACTCGTCGAAACCCGGGAGGCCCGGGAGTCGGTCTCGAATGAATTGGCGGTGACCCGAAATCAGGCCGAGGTCGCGGATGTCGCGAAGACCGAGTTCCTGGCGACGATCAGCCACGAGATTCGGACCCCGTTGAACGGCATCCTGCCAATCCTCGAGATGCTGCGTGAAACCGAGTTGACCAAGGAGCAGCGGCAGCATGTCGATACCGCGCTGAGTTCGTCCCGCCATCTGCTGCGGATCATCAACGACATCCTCGATTATTCCAAGATCGAAGCGGGTAAGCTGGAGCTGGAATCCATCAACCTGAATCTGCGTGAAGTGGTGCGGGCGGTGACCACCTTGTTGTCGAAGAGCGCCGAGCGGAAAGGGCTGCGAATCACCACGATCGTTCACGACGATGTCCCGATGTTCGTCTCCGGAGACCCGATCCGCCTGCGTCAGATCCTCATCAACCTGGTCGGCAACGCGATCAAGTTCACGGAACATGGCGGGGTCAGTGTCGAGGTCATCAACCAGCGTTCGGGGCGTCGTATCGTCGACCTGCTGTTCATCGTGCGGGACACCGGTATCGGCATGAGCGCCAAGACCGCGGCGAAGCTGTTCCAATCCTTCTCCCAGGCCGACGCCTCCACCACGCGCAAGCACGGTGGTTCCGGTCTGGGCCTGGCGATCTGCAAGCGTCTGGTCGAACTGATGGGTGGCACCATTGGGGTGCGATCGCAGCAAGGGGTCGGCTCGTTGTTCTGGTTTCAGGTGCCTTTTCGGCGCACCCTGGAAGTCAACGAGGATCGCGCTGACTTGAGCAATGCCCGGGTCTTGGTATTGTCCGGCGATGAGGCGCGCCAGAAATGGCTCGACGATCTGCTCGGACGCTGGGGCGTCATGAAGGCCATGGCCGCCACCATGGAGGAAGCCGTGAGCAAGATCGCCTCGTCGGCGCGGCTGGGATTCTCCTGGAGTTATGAGGCCGTCATCATCGATGCCGCCGGTCGGTATGAAGCCATCCCCGGCTTCGTCGAACGGCTCCACAGGCTCACCGAGATGGATGATGTGAAGGTCCTGATACTGGGGGACCGCGCGCGCGTCGATCTGCCGGAAGAGTCGGAAAGCTATGTCGAGATCATCTCGGAGAAATGTAGCGAGAACGAAGTCCGTCTCGCCTTGAACCACCTGCTCGGCATTGGTGAAGCCACGCCCAAGCAGACCTGGTGGCACGATGATCAGCCGGAGGGGGCGCTGCTGGCGGATGACGATCGTTCAGAGACCGTGGTCGGCTTGCTGCCGGATGGGGACGACCACCGGGAGGTGGCGCGCGAGCCCGAGCCGGTCTTCCATGGACGGGTACTGGTGGCCGAGGACAATCCGGTCAATCTCGCGGTGGTGGTGCGTCTGTTGTCACGGCTGGGGCTTGACGTCGATCAGGCGCTGAACGGCGCCGAAGCGGTCAAGATGATCAGCGCCCGTTCCTACGATCTGGTCTTCATGGATTGCCAGATGCCGGGGGTCGACGGCTACGAGGCCACGCGCATTGTGCGCGAGCGGGAAGATGAAATCGGGATCATGCAACGGGTGGTGATCGTCGCGATGACCGCGAACGCGATGCCGGGCGATCGCGAGCGTTGCCTGCAATGCGGGATGGACGACTACCTCTCGAAGCCGATCGATCGCATCGGCCTGCGCCACCTGCTGGCGAAATGGCTGAAGTCCGATGAAGATTCGCACAGCGGGGGTGCGGAAACCGTTTCGTCTGGAGAAGGAGAAGAGGATGCTCCCCCGGCGTCCGAACCCCGTGCCGTCGCCTCGCATGAAGTGATGCCGGATCCGGTGGAAACGGACGAGAATCCCCTCGAAACGGAACCCGGGGTGATCGACCGGGAGGTGCTCTCCGAGCTGCAAGAGATCATGGGCGAGGAATTCACGCGACTGTTGCAGCGATATCTCGACATCGCGCCGGCGCAGCTGAAAAACATCGATGAAGGCTTGATGCGTGGTGCTCTGGCCGAGGTCGCCAAGGTCGCCCATTCGTTGAAATCCAGTTGCGCCAACGTCGGCGCGATGCGCATGTCGGAGCTGGCGCGGCGCATCGAACTGGCGGCGAAGGAGAATGAGCAGCTTTCGTGTCTGGAGCTGAATCAGCAGCTCGCGCGCGAGGCCTGGCGCGTGGAAACCGCCTTGAGCCGACTGCTCGCGGACTGCCTGGAGCGGGAGTAGACTGTGGTGCGACGGTCGGTCCGCTTCGGATCGGTCTGTGTTACCCCGGGAGTCAGTAAAGAATGAACCAAGCCCCTTCCGTGCGCGCGGTTTCCCCGAGCGAGGCCTATGGGATCCTGTCACGCAATCCGCGCGCGATCCTTGTCGATGTACGCTCCAGCATGGAATTCCTGTTCGTCGGTCACCCGGTCGGCGCGGTGCATGTGCCCTGGATCGACGAACCCGATTGGGAGATCAATCCGAACTTCGTCGCCGATGTGCGCAAGCTGCTGCTCGGCGGCGTGCGCGGCGGGGCGGCGCCGGGCGATGCCCTGGTGATCCTGATCTGTCGCAGCGGAAAACGTTCGCACGAGGCTGGCAAGCGCCTGATCGAACAGGGTATCGCCAACGTCTGTCATATCGACGAGGGCTTCGAGGGCGAGTTGAACGAGCACCACCAGCGCAGCAGCCTGGGTGGCTGGCGTTTCCACGGCTTGCCGTGGGAGCAGTGCTGACGGCGGTGCCTTCGGATGCCCGGCGAACAACAGGGAAAGGCCGCCGGCGGATGGTTCGTCTACCTGCTGCGGTGCGCCGATGGCAGCTATTACACCGGCATCACCACCGATCTGGAACGCCGCCTGCGTGAGCACAACGGCTCCCCACGCGGCGCGCGTTACACCCGATCCAGGCGTCCCGTGAGCCTGGTCTACAGCGAACCCTGTGCCGACCGTTCCGCCGCCTGTCGGCGCGAGTGCCAGTTGCGCCGCCTGCCGCGGAGCGCCAAGAAGGCCTTGCGCGAATCCTCTTGAAGTCGCTGATCGTCGTCCCCATTTGATGTCCGGAACCTTCCAGAAACTATAGTTTATGATATGCTAAAATATTCTGATTCTGAGCTCTTGACGGAAACAAGCCATGCCAATCTACGAATACCGTTGTGAAGAATGTGGCCATGAACTGGAAGCCATGCAGAAGATGGCCGATGCGCCCTTGACCGAATGCCCGAAGTGCGGCGAGCCGGCCTTGAAAAAGCTGATCTCGGCGGCCGGTTTCCGCCTCAAAGGATCGGGTTGGTACGAGACCGACTTCAAGACCGGCAAGAAGAAGAACGTCGCCGAGTCCGCTTCCTCATCGACCGAAAGCAAGCCGGCCGCGAAGGGGGGCTGCGGCTCCGGCGGTTGCGGCTGCGCCTAGGAGCACGGGATGGCTGATATCACAGTGATCGGCGCCGGTTTCGCCGCGCTGACCGCGGTGCGCGCGTTGCGCGCCGCCGACAAGCAGGCCAAGATCACCCTGGTCGCGCCGCAACCGCGCATGATCTACCTGCCGAGCCTGATCTGGATCCCGTCCGGGCTGCGCCAGCCGGACGACTTGGTGGTGCCGCTCGACCGCTTCTTCCGACGCATGAAGGTGCATTACCACCAGGGGAGCGTCACTGGCTTGAAGGATGGCGGCCGCATCGTCGTCACCGACAACGGCGAGGTGGCCAACGACGGCCTGATCATCGCCAGTGGAGGGCGTTTCCTGAAAAAGCTGCCCGGCATCGAGCATGCGATCACCCCATGCGAGGGGATCGAAGCGGCGGTGCGTATCCGCGACCGCCTGCGCGAGCTCGATGGCGGCACCATCGCGGTCGGTTTCGCCGGCAACCCGAAAGAACCATCGGCGATGCGTGGCGGGCCGATGTTCGAGTTTCTGTTCGGCATCGACAACCAATTGCGGCGCGAAGGCCGGCGCGAACGCTTCGAACTGGTGTTTTTCACCCCGGCGGCGAAGCCCGGCGCGCGGCTCGGCGAAAAGGCGGTCGACGGACTGCTGTCGGAGATGGCCAAGCGCGGCATCTCCACCCACCTGGGCCACAAGATGAAAGGCTTCGGCGATCACAGCGTGATCACCGAGGGCGGCGAATTCGACGCCGACCTGATCCTCTTCATGCCGGGCATGACCGGCAACCAGTGGTTTGACCAGACCGATCTGCCGCGCTCCCCGGGCGGCCTGCTGAAGGCCGACGCCCAGTGCCGTGTCGAGGGCCGGGACAGGGTCTATGTGGCGGGCGACTCCGGCAGCTTTCCCGGCCCGGAATGGATGCCGAAACAGGCCCATATGGCGGACCTCCAGGCCGAGGCGGCGGCGAAGAACCTGCTCACCGAACTTGCCGGCGGAGAGCCGCGCGAGACCTTCAAGATCGAACTGATCTGCATCGTCGACAATCTCAAGGGCGGCATGCTGGTGAAACGTACCGACAAGGGCAGTCTGATGCTGCCGTCGCTGGCGCCGCTGCACTGGGCGAAGCGCGCCTTCGAGCGCTGGTATCTGCGCCAGTATCGCTGATTTTCTCTCCGCCGCCGCGGTGGATTACGCCGGGTCCGTCCGTCTGTTATCCTTCGCGGATTCCAGAAATCAGGCGAGGAGCCCCACGAATGAGCGATATCCAACTCTCCGGCGAGCTGATGCGAGAGGTGCAGGCGGCGGTACGCAAGCATGCGCCCGACGCCGATCTCGGCGAGATCATGCAGTACCTGGCCGCGTTGATCGGCTACATGCTCGGTAGTCATACCGCCGAACTCGAAGCCAAGCGTGATTACATCGATCAGCTCGATCGTTTCGCCCGTGAGGTCATGGAAGACACCCACCAACGCATGGAACAGCACCAGCAGCAGGCCCCGGCGGCCGCCGCCGACAACGCCTTCGGCTATTGGACGCCTCCGAAGTAGCCGCCCGGCGATGGCCCTCTACGCGGCGGACAAACTGATCGCGCAGGCGCGGGCGCTGGCCGCCGAGTATCGGCGCGCGATGGGCAAGCCCTTGCCCGGTGTCGGCAGCGAGGTCGCCGAGCACGACGCGCGTCGGCTGTTGAGCCTGGAGCCGGCTCCGGACGACGCCGGCGGCTACGATGCGGTCGACCCGGCGCGTGGCGGCAAGCGCATCCAGATCAAGAGCCGGCTGCTTGCCGGCGATGCCCGTTCGAGCCCGCGCATCGGCCGGATTCGGCTCGAGCAGGCTTGGGACAGTGTCGTGCTGGTGCTGCTCGACGAAGACTACCAGCCGACCGAGATCCTCGAACTGGATCGCGACGAGCTGCTCGAATACATCGACCGCAGCAGCTCCCGCCGGGCCCGTCGCGGCGTGCTTTCGGTGGCGCGTTTTCGCGCCATAGGGCGGCTGTTGTGGACGCCTGAGAACGGCCGTGAAGGCGAACTCTGGGTCAACCAGTGAGCATCGGCATCGACGAAGTGTTCGGCGCCGATGGCCTGCTTTCGCGGCGCATCCCCGGCTACCAATGGCGTGAACAGCAGCAACGCATGGCCGAGCGCGTCGCTGAACTGATCGACCGCGGCGGCATCCTCTGCTGCGAGGCCGGCACCGGTACTGGAAAAACCTTCGCCTACCTCGTGCCGGCGCTGTTGTCCGGCCACAAGACGCTGGTCTCGACCGGCACCAAGAATCTTCAGGATCAGCTCTTCCATCGCGATCTTCCACTGATCCGCGAGGCCCTCGGCCTGCCGGTCGCGGTCGCGCTGCTGAAGGGGCGGGGCAACTACCTGTGCAAGCAGCGTCTGGCATTGGCCGCGCATGACGAACGCGCGCGCAAGCCGGAGTGGGCGGCCTGGCTGCAACGCATCCGCGCCTGGGCCAAGGACACCCGCGCCGGCGATATCAACGAACTCGGCGGGGTGCCGGAGGACGCCGGCATCTGGTCGTTGGTGACGTCGACCACCGAGAACTGCCTTGGTCAGGATTGCCCCGAGTACGACACCTGCCATCTGGTCGAGGCGCGCAAACGCGCGCAGGAGGCCGACCTGGTAGTGATCAACCATCACCTGTTGTGCGCAGACTTCTCCTTGAAGGACGAAGGCTTCGGTGAGCTGTTGCCGGCCGCCGATTGCTACATCATCGACGAGGCGCATCAGCTCCCCGAGGTTGCCAGCAACTTCTTCGGCGAGACCATCAGCTCGCGCCAGATCCTCGAATTGACCCGAGACACCGAGGCGGCCTATCACCTCGAGGCCGGCGACCTGCCCGGGCTGCTCGAACAGATCGAAGCGGTCGCCAAGGCTTCGCGCGATCTGCGCCTGGCGTTCGGGCTTTCGGAACGGCGCGCCGCCTGGAAAGAGCTCGAACAAGAGCCGGCGGTCGGCGGGGCGCTCGACCATCTTGCCACCCAGATCGACCTGCTCGGCGGCATGCTCGACGCCATCCAGGGGCGCGGCAAGGGGCTGGACAACTGCCTCGAACGTTGTCGCAAGCTGGTCGCCGGTCTGAGCGCGCTCTCCGCCGAGCCCAGTGGTGAGGATATCCGCTGGTTCGAGACCACGACCCTGGGTTATCGCCTGAACTCGACACCGCTGGATATTGCTGAGGTGTTCCGCGAACAGCTCGGTCGTGGCGGCGCCGCCTGGGTGTTCACCTCGGCAACGCTGGCGGTCGGCGAAAGCTTCGAGCACTTCATGGCGCGGCTCGGGATCCGCGACGCCGAGACCGCGAAGTGGGATTCTCCGTTCGATTATCCCAGGCAGGCGCTGTGGTTCGTGCCGCGCGGCATGCCGCAGCCGCGTGACCCGCTGTTCAACCGAAAGGTCGCGGAGCTCGCGATCGAACTGATCGAAGCCAGCGACGGGCGTGCCTTTCTGCTCTATACCAGCCACCGCGCGCTGCGCGAGGCGGCGGCCTTTCTCGATGGCCGCGTCGATCACCCGCTGCTGGTACAGGGCAGCCTGCCGAAGGCCGAGTTGCTCGAGCGCTTCCGCGAGCAGGGCAATGCCGTGCTGCTCGGCACGGCCAGCTTCTGGGAAGGGGTCGATGTGCGCGGTGACGCGCTGTCACTGGTGATCATCGACAAGCTGCCTTTCGCATCTCCCGGCGATCCGGTCATACAGGCGCGCCTCGACGCGATGCGCAAGGCCGGCGGCAACCCCTTCATGCAGTACCAGGTGCCGCAGGCGGTGATTGCGTTGAAACAGGGCGCCGGGCGGTTGATCCGCGATGTCAACGACCGCGGCCTGTTGGTGGTCTGTGATCCGCGCCTGCTTGGGCGCCCTTACGGCCATGTGTTTCTCAACAGCATGCCGGACATGGCGCGTACCCGGGATCCAGCCGAGGCGATCCGCTTCCTTGCCTCTTTGCGACACGAACAAGAGAGCGACGATGAAGCTGCTGGCGCTTGATACCACTGAGAAAGCCTGTTCCGCGGCCTTGCTGATCGACGGCGAGACACGCCAACGGCTGCGGCTCGAGCCTCGCGCTCACGCCCGCCTGATCCTGCCGATGATCGACGAGCTGATGGCCGAGGCCGGTCTTGCGCCGGGCGCGCTCGATCTGCTCGCCTTCGCGCGCGGCCCCGGCTCGTTCACCGGGCTGCGCATCGCCGCCGGCGTCGCCCAGGGCATCGCTTTCGGCGCCGATCTGCCCGTGATGCCGGTCTCCAGTCTGCGTGGCCTGGCCCAGGGCGTGTGGCGTGAGCACGGTGCCGAGCGGGTGCTCGCGGCCTTCGACGCACGCATGAACGAGGTCTATGACGGGGCCTTCGCGCTGCTTCCTACAACGGAGCAAGAACAGGTGATGCAGGCATTGGAGCCGGAGCGGGTCAGCGCGCCGGCGGCGCTCGACGCCACGGTCTTTGCCGGCCGGCATTGGGTCGGTGCCGGCTCCGGCTGGGCGGCTTGTCCGGGATTGGGTGAACGCCTGAAGCCGTGCGCATCGTTTCCAGATTCCTTCAGCCAGGCGCGTGACATCGGCGCCTGCGCCCTGGCCGACCATTTTGCGGGCATCGAACCCGTGCCTGCCGAACAGGCGCTTCCAGTCTACCTGCGCGATCGGGTCGCCATGCCGAAAGTGTGATCCAGTTCCGTATTGTTTCGTTCCCATGCTGGACCTGTTCCCGGTCTCGGGATAGTATCTGTCACGAAAAGTAAAAAAAGTTTACATGACGAAGGGAAGTCATTTTCTTGCCGGGTCTGGCGTCGATTCTGTGTCACGCGGGCCGGGACAGGGGGCACGGAGGCGCTTCTATTTCGATATGACCAGGGGCTTGAGCCATGACGAAAGATCAATTGGCGCGCGCGGCGCAACAGATTGCGGATCTCCTCGAGAACTGCGGATTGAAGGATGCCCTGAAACAGGCGTTGCTGCGCAAGAATCAGGGGGGAACGGCGGGGGATGCCTCGCCCAGTGTGATCGACGCCTATCAGAGCTTCTCCGCGCTGTCCCGGCGTTTCGACGTTGCGGAACGGCGCGTGCTGAAGGCGCTGAAACTCGGTTTTCTGCAACACACAGAGTTCTGGGTACGATTCTTGCAAAACAAGCTCGAACCCGAGATGATCCGCAACGCGCTGGAGCGGGTCTATCTGGCGCAGAAGTACCTGCCCGGATGGGTGGATCTGGTGAAGAACGAGATCGAGCTGGAGCTGGAAAAGCCGGTTCCCGAACGCAATGCGGCTTTGGTCGACCAGGAGATGCTGACGGTGCTCACCCGGCAGGAACGAGACATGCCCCCGTCGGTACGTGAGGTACAAGGCGTGATGACCTCGGTCGATGTCTTCCATGATGCCTGCTCGCTGCTGACGGGGAAAAGCGGTGCGTTGACCTTCCTCGGCAGTGAGATCTGTTTCGGCATGCGCATGCAATTCGTCGGTCCGGCGGAGACGATCCGGCTGATCAAGGAATCGATCCTGTCGATCTGGGACCGACGTCAGGTGATGTTGAACAACCCGGAAGGGTTCTGCGCGAGCGATCGCATCGACGATATTCCGGCGTTCGCCCTGCTGCGGGAGAGGATCGACAATGGCGAGATCGATGGCGTGCTTGGCGGGCAGATCCACACCATGCTGTGCGAGGCGTTCGAGCTGTTTCTCGGCGCCGGGGCGAGCATCCCCGAGCTCGAGCGCGCGGTCGAGGAGGATTCGGACCTGCTGATCGATTCCAGCCTGGCTTCGGAACAGACGCCGCACCGGCCCAAGGTGGTGGCGATCCGGAGTGCCCCGGCTCGCTCCCGGGATGCGAGCTTCGACGCCTGGGAAAACGAACGGGAGCAGTTGCTGAAGCTGGTTGACGAGCGCGGTATCTGACTGCGAAGTCGATGCGGCGGCAGAAAGACCGCCGCCCCGCCCGGGGTGTTTCCGGGCGGGGTTTTTCGCTGGCATTCGGGGTGGCTACACCAACCCGCGGTGGAAGAAGCCGATCACGACCAGGATCAACAGAACCAGGCCGATCGACAGCAGGGTAAAGCCCAGCACATAGGAAACGGTCTTGAAACGTTTCGATGGCGGTGGTACCAGGCGTTTGTCGAGCTCGCCGCTGGCCTTCAGTCGCTCGTACTCCTCGGGTCGTTCTTCCTTGAACTCCTCGAGATCCCAACTGCCGGTGAACATCACCGTGTCGAGCGGGAATTTGCTCGGACGGAAGTGGTTATTGAAGAAGTGCACGACGAACAGCGTCATCACCGCGAGGAAGGCCTCCAGGCCGTGCGCCATCGTCGCCAGGTTGAACACCCAGCCCGGCAGAAAACGGCTGAAAAACGGTGAGAACCACAGGATCAGGCCGGACAGACCGATCACCAGCGCACCCCAGTAGACCGCCCAGTAGTCGAACTTCTCCCAGTAGGCCCAACGATCAAAGCGTGGCGCTTCTCCCTTGCCGAAGAACCACTTGAACTGGCCCTTCATGTCTTCCCAATCCTTCTTGCGTGGCAGCAGCGAATCGGGGCCGAACCAGTCGAAGTCCTTGTCCTTGATCAGCTTGCGCAAGACCACGAAGGCATGGCCGAACACCGCGAGCAGAAACACCACGGCGGCGGTGCGGTGGACATAGCCGAAGCCGGTCGGCCCGCCGAACAGCTTGATTACGAACATCGCCCAGGCGGTGTCCGGGAACATCACCACCATGCCGGTCAGGGTCAGCGTCATCACCGACAGGGCCAGAGCCCAATGATTCAGCCGCCATTGCCATGAGAAACGGCGGAAATGACGCCCGCTGTCGTGGCGGATGCGCTTGGCGCGCACGCGAAAGCGCTTGCCGTCGACGGTGATCCATTCATACGGACGCGACTTCATCTCGCGCCAGAACCACAGCATCGAGTGGGTATAGAAGAAGACCAGCGTCAGGATGATGATCGCGATCATCGCGCGACCCAGCCACCACAGCTCCGGGTTGCGCTCGATGTCGCCGATATCGGCATGGGCGCGGAAATGCACGAAATCCGGACCGGCGTCTTCGTGACACTTGCGGCAGGTCTTGAGGATGTTTTGGGGCGAGACCTTGGACGCCGGGTCATCGATTTTGTGGGTATTGTGCGGATCGTGGCAGTCCTTGCATTGCGCCACCTCGGTATTGCCGAGCCAGGCGAGCTGGCCATGGGTGGTGGCCTTATAAGAGCGCACCTCCTTCGAATGGCAGTTGCCGCATTGCTCGGTGATCACGCGATGGGTCTTCAGCGCGCCCTTTTCGGCGATCTCGTGGGCCGAGTGGCAATCGGTGCAGGTGGCGCTGTCGCCTTTCCACGGTGTCTTCAGGCTGGCGCCGTGGATCGAGCGGCGATACGCCTCCAGCTCCCTGGCATGGCATTTGCCGCAGGTCTCCGGCGCGTTCAGTTTATGCACCGTCGAGCGGATATCGCTTGACGGGAACACATAGTGCGCGGTATGGCAGTCGGCGCAGCCGGCGTTGTCCTTGGCGCCCTTGCGTCGGGCATGGATCGAGTGGGTGTAACGCCGGGTCTGAATGACGATATCCAGGTTGTCGCCAGCCAGCCACGGAGTGCGCTCCGGCGCCGCGCCCTTGCCCTGGGCGATATGACAGCGAACGCAATCCGGTCGCTTCAGATGCTGCTTGTGCGGCAGTTGCCCGATGTCGGAATGGCAGTCCAGGCAGCCATAGCGGCCATGCACGCTCTGGTGCAGGGTCTCGGCGTCGATGTCCAGATGACGGAATCTGCCGAGGGTCTCGTCCGGTACGGCGAAGCCCTTCTGCCCGTGACATTTCAGGCAGTCGGCCTCGCGGATGCGCTCGCGCGGAATCACCGGTTCGCCGGGCAGCAGGCGCTTCCCGTCGCCCTTGGCGGCGGGCGCGCCGGCCCAGGCGCCATTGGATATCGCCAGCAGCAGGCCGGCGACCAGCAGATAGGGAAGGATCTTCATAGCTTCTGGGTGAACTCCGGGTAAGCCTCGAGCCCGATCTCGGCGATATCGGCCCCTTCGTACTCCTCCAGCTCCGAGAGCCGGATGCCCATGGTCTTCTTCAGCGCCAGCCAGGTCAGATAGCTGGCGCCGAAGGTCCAGGCGAAGATCAGCGCGATGCCTTTCAGTTGCGCTGTCAGACTGGCCTCGGGATTCGAGAACACCACCGCGATCAGCCCCCAGATCGCGACCACGCCGTGAACCGAGATCGCGCCGACCGGATCGTCGATGTGCGCGACGCGGTCCATCAGAATGATCGATACCACCACCAGCAGCCCGGCGACGAGACCGATGAAGGTCGCCAGCCCCGGGGTCGGGGTCAGGGGCTCGGCGGTGATCGCGACCAGTCCGGCGAGGATGCCGTTGAGTCCCATCGTCAGATCGGTTTTGCCGAACCAGAAACGCGACAGGATCAGCGCCGCGATGGCGCCGCCGGCGGCGGCCATGTTGGTGTTGACGAAGATCAGCGCGACCGCGTTGGCGTCGGCCACCGAGGTGATGGTCAGCTGGGAACCGCCGTTGAAGCCGAACCAGCCGAGCCACAGGATCATCGTGCCGAGGGTGGCGAAGGTCATGTTCGATCCGGGGATCGCCATCGGTTGCAGTCCACCGCCGGGCTTGGGCACATACTTGCCCTTGCGTGGACCCAGCAACAGCACGCCGGCCAGCGCCGCCGAGGCGCCGGCGAGGTGGACCACGCCGCTGCCGGCGAAATCGAGGAAGCCGGCCTGCTTCAGAACGCCGCCGCCCCATTGCCAGTACCCCTCGACCGGATAGATCAGGCCGGTCATCACCACCGCGAAGGCGAGGAAGGCCCACAGACGCATGCGCTCGGCGACGCTGCCGGAGATGATCGACATCGAGGTGGCGACGAACACCACCTGGAAGAAGAAATCGGCGAAATAGGAATGCCGGGTCTCGCCCCCTGAGTTGACCACGGTCGCGAGGCTGTGGTCGAGGCCGAGAAAGAAACTCAGCGATGGCAGCCAGGCGTTGTCGCTGGCGCCGTACATGATGTTGTAGCCGACGAACATGTACAGGATCGAGGCGATCGCATACAGCGCAACGTTCTTGGTCAGGATCTCGGCGACGCTCTTGGTGCGCACCATGCCGGATTCGAGCATCGCGAAGCCGGTTGCCATCCACATCACCAGCGCGCCGGAGAGCAGCAGGTAGAGCGTGTCGGTCGAATAGATCAGTTCAATCAGTGTGGTTTCCATCGGGTGCCTACCGCAATATGAATTCGCTACGGGAACGCCGGCGCCACGGAAGGGGTTCCGTGGCGCCGGCGGGAGGGAGGGGCGTCGCTATTCGCGGTTCGCCGCCGCTTCGGCCTCGGCCTTCATGCGGGCTTTCATGAGGTTGAAGCCATGGTTGTCGTCATCCGACGGACGCCAAGCACGGGGCGGCTTGCCGCCTTCGAACCAGCGGTGCATCGGCGAGGCAAGCACCTCCTTCAGCAGTTTCTCGACCGCATCGGCGCCCTTGGCGTTGCCGTTCTCGCGGGCGTGCTTGATCGCCTCACGGATCTCCGGCACCAGGTCGATGTAGAAACGGTGCGCGACCTCGAAGACGCCTTCCCAGTGCACATAGTCCGGGGCGAACATCGCCGCGCCATGGCGCGCGCGCCGGCCTTCATGGTGCCACAGATAGAAGTAGTCCCACTCCACTGCCTCATTGAACTTGACCTTGTCGCGCAGGCCGTTCTTCAGCATTGCCGTGACCAGTTTCTTCGCCGGGATCAGGAACTTGTCGTTGAAGGTCACGACGAAGGTGTCGAGCTGCTCGAAATGGGCGTCGACAATGTTGTTGCCGTGGCATGAGCGGCACACCCGCTTCATGTCCTTGCGGCGTTGCAACCAGGGCTTGACCTTCTTGCCTTTCTCGATCGCCTTCGAGTCGACCTTCGCCGAGACCGGCGCGCGCAGATTCCAGGCGATGCGGTCGCCGATGTCATGGGTCACCGGCAGATCCTTGGTGCGCGACATATGGCAGGTGGCGCAGGTCGGCGCGGCGTTGTAGTCCTCGCCGACGATCCATTTGTTGGAATTCAGATTCATCTGGTCCTTGTGGGCGCGGAACGCGATACCATGCGCCGATTCCTCATAGATCTCCTTCTGCGGATGATCCGGGCCCAGGTGGCAGCGTCCGCAGGCATTCGGCTCGCGCGCCTGGGCGGCGGAGAAGTTGTGACGCAGGTGACAGGCGCTGCAAGCGCCCTTCGAGCCATCCGGATTGATGCGTCCGATGCCGGTGTTCGGCCAGCTCGATTTGTCGAGCGAGCCGTCCGAGTTCACGCGCACGATCGATCCGTGGCAGGCGCCGCAGCCCATCGCGGTGATCGGCGAGGTGCCGGAGAGCGTCGGCGCGCCCTCGACGACCTCGGCGAGGACGTTGTCGAGCGAGCCGAGGATGTCGCCGGCGGTGGCGTGGTGGCTGCGGTCGAACTCGGCGACCTCGCGCTCGTGACAGCGCGCGCAGTCCTTCGGCGAGACGATCACCGAGATCACGAAGTCCTTGTGCATGATCGCGTCCTTGTCGTTGCGATCCGCCTTGTGGCACTCGTAGCAGCCGACATTGGCGCCGAAGTGCTTCGAATGGCCCCACTGGTCATAGATGCCCGGGGTCTTTTCGCGGTGACAGGACATGCAGGTGGCGCTCTCGCGGCTCAACTGATTGAAGCCGGACAGGATCTTGACCGGCTTTTCATCGTGCATCGCGACCCGCGTGGTCTTGGCGGGCCTGGCCGCCGGCGCGGCCTGGGCTCCTGGCGCCGCCTTGACGAGCGGCGTGCCGGTCGCTTGTGGCGTGGGCGCCGCCACCGGGGCCGGATGCATCGGCTGGGCGACGGGCAGCTGGGTATTGTTCCACCAGCCGTTCGCGGCGGCGAAGGCGGTGGTGGCGAGCAGCAGGGACAAGATGCCCCCGGATAGAACCGACCTCATTGTTTGGACTCTCCAAGCTGGTTTCTGAAATGGGCGCGCGGGGCGTTCCCGCGGGGACTGCGACCGGTGCGCGCCGGCCGACAATCAAGAAAAGCAAGTTTTGTGCCAGTGTGTAACATCCGTGTCGGGGCAGAGGGTTGCGCCGTCGGACGAGCAAGAGCGAAATCCCCTGTTTTCGGGAATATTATTAGTTGCTCCTCATATAGTTATCTTATGAAATGTAGGTTTGTCCGGGCGCCTGCGGCATCGTGATTTCAGGAATGGAAGGAAGGTTGCGAAGGGGGACGCCGGGCCGCGCCCTTGATGCGGCGCCCCGCTTTTGCACCTGGATGGTGCAACATGGGGCGGCATGCTTCATAAGAGCACATTCGGGCGGTATTGCGGTTCAGTGCGAGGCGCAAGAGCGATAACGCGGCGTGGAGGGGCCGGGGGCGGCCGTGGGCGACAGCGCCAGGCGGCCGTCGTCCAGCCAGCGCAGGCGCGGGTCGTCGGAGGCGAGGGGTTCGGGGAAGCCGGGCAGCGGGGTGATCGCGCGGCCGTTCGCGCCGAGCAGATAGAGACGCCGGTCGCGGTCGCGAAACAACGCCAGCCAGGCGCCACGCTCGGGCGCGCAGCGCTCGGCCCACAGCTGTCGGCGCGGATGTTCGATCAGCGCCGCGAGCCGGCGCCCGCGGGTCCAGCGGGTAGCGCTGTCGCGCGCGCGTTTCTCGATGCGCCCGGCGATGTCGTCGAAGCCGGCGTCCCAGGCGAGTTCGGCGAGGCGGCGCAGCGCGCTTGGCTCGTCGGGCAAGGCGCCGGCGGCGAGCAGGGCGCGTGTCGCCTCGCGGTCGCGCAGCGCCAGCGCCAGGCGCAAGGCGCTGCGTCCGCGCCGGTCTTTCGCGCGTGGGTCGGCGCCGGCGCGCAGCATCGGCTCGATGAGTTCGGAATAGCCGTGGTTCAGCGCCTCGAACAGCGGACTTTCTCCTTGCTCGTCGGGGTAGCGCTCGAGGTCGTCGATGGCCGCGAGCACGCGCCGCGTGACCGTCACGCCGCCTTGCTGGAGCAGGTAGGTGAAGACGCTGGCGCCGGCGTCGTCGGCATCGCCGCGCACCCGTCGCGGCAGCGGGCGACCGTTGCGCAGCAGTTCGATCAGCCGTTCCCAGTCATGTCGAAGCAGGGCGTCGCGGGTATCGTGGTCGGAGGGGTCGTCGCCGACCGGCGGCGCCGTCGACGCGCGCGCGGCGCCGTCGCGCTGGTTGATCGCCGAGAGGCGCAGGTAGCGGCTGTAGCGGTCGCTCAGGGTGGCTTCCTCGATATGGATGCCGTGGCGGCTCAGGACCGCGAGACGGGGTGCGTCATCGCGTCGCAAGGCGTCGTCGACCCAGGCGCTTCGACGCGTCTTTTCGAGCTTTCCGGCGTCGACGTGATCGAGCAGCAGGTCGAGCAGCGCGGTGGCGCCGGCGGCCTTGTCGAGGGCGTCCGGGCGATCGCCGCCGCGCGGGTCGGCGCCGTGGTCGAGCAGCGCCCGGGCGATCGCGAGACGTCGATCGCGCGCTCGGGAGGGCGGTTCTTCGCCGGCCCCGATGAGGCGCATCAACGGGGTTTCGTCGCGCTCGTCGCGGCGGTTCGGGTCGGCGCCCTGTCGCAGCAATTGCGCGACAATGGCGACTGCGTTGGGGCGCGGCGGGGCATCGCGCGGGATCGCCGCCTGCAACGCGGTTTCACCGAACAGGTTCGGCTGGTTGGGATCGGCGCCGGCATCGAGCATCCAGCGGACGACCTCGGGCAGGTCGCGTCGCGCCGCCGCCACCAGTGGACCGCCACGATAATCGGCGCCACGCGCCAACAGCTCGCGGATGCGCGTGCGATCGGCTTTGTCGATCGCGCGTTCGAGCTCGCGCGACAGGTAGCCCTTGCGCAGTCGGGCCGGCGGGCTCGCCTGTGGCGGGGTGGCGGTGTCGGTGGCTTGCGCGCGGGCCCTGGCTTCGGTGAGGTCGAGCTGGTCGGCGATCTCGCAGCCGGCGGCGAAGGCCGCGGTGTCGAGCGGCACGCCATGCAACTGACAGCGCCAGCGATAGAGGTCTTGCTGGTCCGTGCTGGCTTCGGGCGTCAGCAGGATCCGGGCTTCGCGCGGGAAGGCGCCGCCGAGTCCCGCGACGATGCGCCCGCCGGGCTCGATGCGCACCGAGCGCAGCGCGCCCCGGTGGAAGGTATGCGGCGGAGCAAGGCCCAGTTCCTGGTTGTCGTTGGGGAAGCGGCCCTGTTGCTCGACGAAGGCGATGAGCTGAAGCTTGATGTCTTGCAATGCGGCCAGGGCCGATGACAGGCGCGCCGCGCGCATCGTCGCGCTGATGTATTGCGAGGCCGCGGCGCCGTCGCCGCCGGGTGGGACCAGGGTGGCCGGTCGCAGCAGCCAGAGTCCGGCGGCCAGCAGGGATGCGGCCGAGAGCAACAGGCGTAGCGGGCCTTTCATGCCCCGCCGGCCGTTTCGAGTCCGGAGAGCAGCGCCGCGCGCAGGCGCTCGCGGGTGGCCGCATCGAGCGGCTCGGCGTCCGGGGTGGTCAGCAGGAAGGTGTCGCGGGCTTCCTCGCCGACGGTGGCGATGCGCGCGTTGATCAGGCGGATACCCTGTTCGTGCAGGATCTCGGCGACCGTCGCGAGCAGGCCGGGGCGGTCCATCGCGCGCAGATGCAGGATGCTGCGCTGGTTGTCCGGGTCCTGCTCGAACTCGATGCGGGTCTCGACTTCGAAATGCTTCAGCTGGCGCGGCGCGCGGCGCTGCCCGGTGCTCTCCGCGCCTTCATGCCAGAGGCGCGATTCGAGCTCATCGATGAGGCGCTCGATCGCTTCGGCGTCATCGAGTGGCGCGCCGTTTTCGCCGAGTACGAAGAAGCTGTTCAGCGTCATGTCCTGATCGAGGGTTTCGATGCGCGCGTCGACGATGTTCAGGCCCAGTAGATCCAGGATGCGCGTGGTCGCGGCGAACAGCCCCTTGCGGTCCGGGCCGTAGCTCAGGATCTCGGTGCTGCCGCGTTCGATGTTGCGGCGCAGACGGATCAACGGAGCGCGCGGGCCGGCATCGAGAATCTGACTGGTCTGCCAGGCGATCTCATCGGCGCTGGAGATGCGGAAATAGTCTTTGCTGAGCTGGCTCCACAAGGTGTTCACCCGGGCCTCGTCGAAGCCTTCCTCGGCCAGCTTCCACAGCGCCAGCTTGCGGTGTTCCTCGATCTGGCGTTCGCGATCCGGTCGCCGGCTTTCGGCATCGCGCTTGAGCATCGCCAGGGTGTCGAAATAGAGTTTTTTCAGCAGCGAGTCGCGCCAGCTGTTCCAGCGCTTGGGATTGGTGGCGCGGGCGTCGGCGACGGTCAGCAGGTAGAGGGCCTGAAGTCGCTGTGGGGTGGCGACCAGCGCGGCGAAGTCGGCGATCACCTTCGGGTCGTCGAGATCCTTGTGCTGCGCGGTCATCGACATCACCAGATGGTTGGCGACCAGCCACACGATCAGCTCGCGGTCCTCGTCCGCGAGCTCGTGGGCGCGGCAGAATTCCTCGGTAATGCGCGCGCCGATCTTCGAGTGATCGCCTCCATAGCCCTTGCCGATGTCATGGAAGAGCCCGGCCAGATAGAGCCGTTCGGGTTTCTCCAGCCCGCCGATCAGGCGCGAGGCGAGCGGGAATTCGTCATGGAACTCGGGTACCGCGAAGCGGCGCAGGTTACGCACCAGAAACAGGGTGTGTTCGTCGACTGTGTACTGGTGGAACAGATCGTACTGCATGCGCCCGACGATGTGTTCGAAGGCCGGGATGTAGGCGGCGAGCACGCCATAGCGGTTCATGCGTCGCAGCTCGTGGGTGATGCCGCGCGGTTGGCGCATGATCTCGAGGAACAAGGCGCGCGCGCGCGCGCTGGCGCGGAAACGATGGTCGATCAGGTGGCGATGCTCGCGGATCAGGCGGATGGTGCTGGCGCGCACGCCCTTGATCCCGGGATGTTGTTCGAGCAACAGGAAGATCTCCAGCAGCGCGTGGGGGTTCTGGATGAACAGCTGGTTGTCGCGCGCCTCGATGAAATCGCCACGCAGCTGAAAGGCCTGGGTGAGCGGGGTGATCGCCAGGGCGTCCGGATCGCCGAGGATGTCTTCCTCGAAATGCTGCAACAGCATCTCCGAGAGCCGGCTGACCTCCATCACGGTGCGGTAGTAGCCCTGCATCATGTGTTCCACCGCGAGATTGCCGGCATCGCTCCGGTAGCCGAGGCGGTCGGCGAGGGTGCGCTGATAGTCGAACAACAGGCGGTCTTCGTGGCGGCCGGTCAGCAGGTGCAGACCATAGCGCAGCCGCCACAGCTCGGTTTCGGCCGCGCGGAGCGCGTCGTATTCGTGTTCGCGCAGAAAGCCCTTGTCGACCAACTCTTGCAGTGATTGGATGCCGTAGTGGCGTTCGGCCACCCACAGCAGGGTCTGGATATCGCGCAGCCCGCCCGGGCTCTCCTTGATATTGGGTTCCAGGATGTATCCGCTGTCGTCGAAACGCTTGTGGCGTCGGGCCTGTTCGTCGAGCTTGGCGTTGAAGAAGGCGCGGCTCGGCCAGATATGCGCCGGCCCGGTGCGCTCGCGCATCCGATAATACAGGGTTTCCTGGCCGCACAGCAGGCGTGCCTCGAGGAGGTTGGTCATGACCGTGACATCGTCGCGCGCCTGACGCTGGCATTCATCGGGGGTTCGCACCGCGTGACCGACCTCCAGGCCGGTATCCCACAGGCGGATCAGAAAGGCCTCGATGGCATCGTTCAAGGCGTCGTCGTCGTCACGCTCGACCAGCAACAGGATATCGACATCGGAGGCCGGATGCAGCTCGCCCCGGCCGTAGCCGCCGACCGCCACCAGCGCGGCGCGTCCGTCGAGCGCGTCGGGCCACAGCTGGCGCAGCAGATAATCGGTATAGCGGCACTGGCAGGCGACCAGCTCGCGCACCGATTCGCCGGCCCAGAAACGCTCGGCGGAGAGTTCGCGCAGTTCGCGCAGGGCCTTGGCGCAGGTTTGCGGATCGGCTTTCGGTGGCAGTGACTCTAGGATCTTTTTTGCATGTTCAATCATTTGGTTATTCCGAGTTCCTCATATTCTTCTTTACGCAATGTGAGGATCTCGTGGCCGCTGTCGGTAACCAGTATCGTGTGTTCCCACTGGGCCGACAAGGAGCGGTCCTTGGTGACCACGGTCCAGTCGTCGCCAAGGGTTTTGACATGGCGCTTGCCGGCATTCACCATCGGTTCGATCGTGAAACACATGCCGGCGCGGATCTCGGCGCCGGCGCCGGGCTTGCCATAGTGCATGATCTGGGGTTCCTCGTGGAAGCCGCGGCCGATGCCATGACCGCAGTATTCGCGCACAACCGAATAATGGTGGGATTCGACGAACCTCTGGATCGCATGCCCGATGTCGCCGACGTGGATGCCGGGACGCACGAGGTCGATGCCGACGAACATCGCCCGGCGGGTGATCTCGCTCAGACGCCGCGCCAGCACCGACGGCTCTCCGACGAAAAACATCTTGCTGGTGTCTCCATGGAAGCCGTCTTTTATCACCGTGATGTCGATGTTGACGATATCGCCTTTCTTCAGCACCTTGTCGCTCGGGATGCCGTGACAGACCTGGTGATTGACCGAGGTGCAGATCGATTTCGGGAAACCATGGTAGTTCAGCGGCGCCGGGACGGCCTGCTGCTCGTCGACGATGTAATCGTGGCACAGGCGATCGAGTTCATTGGTTGTCACGCCGGGCTGGACGTAGGGTTCGATGAACTCCAGCACCTCGGCGGCAAGACGCCCGGCGACGCGCATTTTTTCAATCTCTTCAGGGGTTTTTATCGTAATACTCATGGCATTTGTGCCCTGTGTGGGGGTGTGGGGAGAACGGTGCGGGGTTTGTCCGGAAAGGCTGGATATGGTATAAAACCGACCGCCTGATGGCAATTGATCCCGCTCCGCGCCGTGGTGGCGGGAAATTCGCGCGGTCACCGTCACGCCCGGCGGGGTGCCCTGGTCATGAGCCGGGGTTGCCGGGCGGGGTGGCCGCAAGAGCAACCCCGGAAACGTCGCGCATGCCGCGCCGGCCGATGGCCGGAGGGCAGGCTGCCGCGTTTCCTCCTGTTTTGGAGAACTCCATGAGCACAGTCTCTATGCGCCAGATGCTCGAAGCTGGCGTGCATTTCGGGCACCAGACCCGTTACTGGAACCCGAAGATGGCCCCGTATATCTTCGGCCAGCGCAACAAGATCCACATCATCAACCTGGAAAAGACCCTGCCGATGTTCAACGAGGCGATGAATTTCATCGGTTCGTTGGCGGCCAACGGCGGCAAGATCCTGTTCGTCGGTACCAAGCGGGCGGCGCGCGAGGCGATCCGCGAGGAAGCCACCCGCTGCGGCATGCCCTATGTCAACCATCGCTGGCTCGGCGGCATGCTGACCAACTACAAGACCATCCGCCAGTCGATCAAGCGCCTGAAGGATCTCGAGGCGATGGCGAGCGACGGCAGCATGGATCAGCGCTTCAGCAAGAAAGAGGCGCTCGGCATGCGGCGTCAGCTCGAAAAGCTCGAGCGCAGCCTCGGGGGCATCAAGGATATGAGCGGGCTGCCCGACGCGCTGTTCGTCATCGATGTCGGCGTGGAGGACATCGCGGTCGCCGAGGCCCGCAAGCTGGGTATCCCGGTGGTCGGCGTGGTTGATACCAACAATGATCCGAGCAAGGTGGATTATGTCATCCCCGGCAACGACGATGCGATTCGCGCGGTGCAGCTGTACTGCCAGGGCGCCGCGGTGGCGGTGCTGGAAGGCCGCGCCAGCGCGGCGCGTTCGGCCGGCGCCGATGATTTCGTGGAGATCGAAGAGGAAGACCAGGCGGCTTCCTGAGCGTCTTTCCCTGGAGCTCATGCGCGCGCCGGCCGGGCCGGCGCGCTTTTGCTGTCTGACAGAATATATTGATGAGGTAGAAGCAACATGGCGATTACAGCCGCACTGGTGAAGGAACTGCGCGAACGCACGGGCGCGGGGATGATGGAATGCAAGAAGGCTCTGGTTGAGAGCGACGGCGATATCGAAGCCGCGATCGAGGCGATGCGCAAGTCGGGCCAGGCGAAGGCCGCGAAGAAAGCCGGGCGCACCGCCGCCGATGGCTTGGTGGTGGTCAAGATCAGCGATGACGGCAAGCGCGCCGCGATCACCGAGGTCAACTGCGAAACCGATTTCGTCGCCAAGGACGAGAACTTCAGCGGTTTCGCCGAGGCGGTCGCCGAGCGCGTGCTCGCGAGCGATGTCGGCAGCGTTGAAGAGTTGAACGCGCTGCCGCTGCGCGACGGCGACAGCCGAACCGTCGAGGAGGCGCGCACCGAGCTGGTCGCGAAGATCGGTGAGAACATGAGCGTGCGCCGCTTCGAGCGCATCGCCACCGAGACCGGCATCCTTGCCAGCTATCGCCATGGGGTGCGCATCGGCGTGGTGGTCGAGCTCGAGGGCGGCGACGCCGAGCTCGGCAAGGACGTGGCAATGCACATCGCCGCGAGCAAGCCGGCCTATGTCAGTGAGGATCAGGTCGACCCGGAGGTGGTCGAGAAAGAGAAGGAGATCTTTCGTGCTCAGGCGCTGGAGAGCGGCAAGCCGGAGAATATCGTCGACAAGATCATTGCCGGTCGCGTGCGCAAGTTCCTGTCCGAGATCACGCTCGTCGGCCAACCGTTCGTCAAGGATCCGGATGTCACCGTCGGCAAGCTGTTGGCCGACAAGGGCGCCGAGGTGAAACGCTTCGCGCGCTTCGAGGTGGGCGAAGGCATCGAGAAGAAAAGCGAGAACTTCGCCGATGAAGTGATGGCCCAGGTACGCGGCTGAACGCTTCGGAAAGCCCGCTCCGGCGGGCTTTCTTTTGTCGTTCCGGCGCGCTTCGGCGCATCTTTGTGGGTTTTGAATTCTTAATAAAAACAGGTGGTTGAATGTCGGATCTCGTGTATTCCCGGATGTTGGTCAAGCTCAGTGGCGAGGCCTTGATGGGGGAAGGCGATTTCGGTATCGATGCGGCCGTGATCGAGCGTCTCGCGGGGGATTTGCGCGCGCTGCGCGAGGCCGGTGTGGCGGTTGGCGTGGTCATCGGCGGCGGCAATCTGTTCCGTGGCGCCGGGCTGGCCGCCGGCGGCCAGGACCGTGTCACCGGTGACCACATGGGGATGTTGGCGACGGTGATGAACTCGCTGGCGATGCGTGACGCGCTTGACCGCCTCGGGACGCCGGCGCTGGTGATGTCGGCCCTGTCGATGCCGGCGGTGTGCGATGATTACAGTGTGCGCGGCGCCCGTCGCGCGCTGGCCGCGGGTGAGATCGTGCTGCTGTCGGCGGGTACCGGGAATCCGTACTTCACCACCGATTCGGCGGCCAGCCTGCGCGCGATCGAGATCCAGGCCGATGTCCTGGTGAAGGCCACCAAGGTCGATGGCATCTACTCGGCCGATCCCATGAAGGATCCCGATGCGCGTTTCTACCCGCAACTGACCTACGATCAGGTGATCGCCGAGAATCTCGGCGTGATGGATATGACCGCGATCGTGCTGTGCCGCGATCAGCATATGCCGCTGCGCGTAATGAATATACAGGAGCCGAACGCTCTGTTGCGCGTGGCGCGAGGTGAGTCGCTCGGCTCGGTCGTCGTGCAGTGAGGCGCGGCCACGCGATTCTTTCTCATGGTAAGCAAGAGGTGAGTGACCTAGATGATTGACGATATCAAACAGGACGCGGCCACGCGCATGGCGAAGAGCGTCGACGCGCTGGGCCACGAGTTGGCGAAGATCCGTACCGGTCGCGCCCATCCCAGCCTGCTCGACCATCTGACGGTGAGCTACTACGGATCGGAAGTGCCGCTGAACCAGGTGGCCAATATCGGCATCGAGGATGCGCGCACGCTGCTGGTGCAGCCGTGGGAGCAGAACATGGTATCGGCGGTCGAGAAGGCGATCATGAACTCCGATCTGGGCCTGAATCCGAATACCGCCGGCACTTCGATCCGCGTGCCGTTGCCGCAACTCACCGAGGAGCGGCGCAAGGACTTGGTGCGCATCGCGCGTCAGGAGGCCGAGCAGGCGCGTGTCGCGATCCGCAATATCCGCCGCGACGCCAACAGCGAGTTGAAATCGCTGGTGAAGGAGAAGCTGATCTCGGAAGACGATGAACGGCGCGGTCAGGAGATCATCCAGAAACTGACCGACCAGCACGTCAAGGAGATCGACGAAAAGCTGGCGGAAAAGGAAAAGGACTTGTTGTCGGTTTGATCGTGCCCGCCTCGTCACCGCAACACCTGCCACGACACGTCGCCATCGTCATGGATGGCAACGGTCGTTGGGCGCAACGGCAGGGAAAGCCGCGTCCCTTCGGGCATCGCGCCGGCGCCGAAACGGTCCGCGCGATCGTCGAGACCTGCGCCGACAGCGGCGTCGAGGTGCTGACCCTGTTCGCCTTCAGCAGCGAGAACTGGGCGCGTCCGGAGGACGAGGTCAGTCTCCTGATGGAGCTGTTCCTGATGATGCTGCGACGGGAAACCCGGCGCCTGCATGCCAACCATGTGCGCCTGCGCATCATCGGTGATCGCTCGGCTTTTCCGGAGAAATTGCGTCAGCGGATCGCCGAGGCCGAGCGCCTGACGCGCGACAACCAGGGTCTGGTATTGCAGATCGCGGCCAACTACGGCGGACGCTGGGACATCACCGAAGCCTGCCGCCGCCTGGCGCGGCGGGTCGCCGCGGGCGGACTGGACGCCGAGGCCATTGACGAGGCTCGCCTGGCCGACGAGCTCGCGTTTCCCGACCTGCCCGACGTCGATTTGTTCATTCGCACCGGCGGTGAGCAGCGCCTGAGCAATTTCATCCTCTGGCAGGCGGCTTACGCCGAGTTGTATTTCTCGGACCTGCTGTGGCCCGATTTCGGCCCCGATGCGCTGCGCGCGGCGTTTGTCGATTTCGCCTCGCGCGAGCGCCGCTTCGGGCGCATCGTCGAACAGCGGCAGGTCGTCGAATGAGTTCCCTGGCAAAGCGCGTGTTGTCCGCGCTGCTTCTCGCCCCGTTGGTCATCGCGGCGGTGATCCTGCTGCCGAGCGACTGGATCGCCGGTCTGTTCGGTATCATCGTGTTGCTGGCGGCGATGGAATGGGCCCGCATGGCGGGCCTTGAAAGCGAGAACCGGCAGCTGGCGTGGAGCCTGCTGCTGGCGCTGCTGATCGGGCTGGCGGCCTTCTTCCAGGCCGGGATGGCTTATCTGCCGATCCTCGTCGGCGCCTTGTGGTGGGGGTTGGCATGCGCGCGTCTGCTGCTCGCATCGCGGCATCCGGTGGCGTTGCGGGCCGGCATCGCCGGCTGGCGGCTGCTCGACGGCCTGTTGGTATTGTTCCCGGCATGGTACGCGCTGGTCCGCATTCATGGCATGCCGCATATCGGCCCGTTCCTGCTGCTCTACCTGCTGCTGCTGATCTGGGGCGCTGATTCCTTCGCGTATTTCTCCGGGCGCGCGTTCGGGCGTCACAAACTGGCGCCGAACCTCAGCCCGGGCAAGACTCTCGAGGGCGTGGCCGGCGCGCTGCTCGGCGTGCTTCCGATCGCCTGGTTTGGGCACCGCCTGGTGGCGCGGAATTATGATGTCCCGATGTGGCAATGGCTGGCGTTGGCGCTGCTGGTGGTGTGCGCATCGATCATCGGTGATCTGTTCGAGAGCTGGGCCAAGCGTGAGCGTGGCCTGAAGGACAGTGGCGACCTGATCCCGGGCCATGGGGGCGTGATGGACCGCATCGACAGCCTGACGGCGGCCGCGCCGGTGTTCGCCGCCGGCTTGCTTGCTCTGGGGTTGATGCGATGAGCGGCGTGGCCGTGCTCGGTTCGACCGGTTCGATCGGCGTTTCGACGCTGGACGTGATCGCGCGCCATCCCGAACGTTTCCAGGTCATTGCGTTGACCGCGAACGGGAACCATCGACGCCTGTTCGAGCAGCTGCGTCGCTTCGCCCCGCGTTATGCGGTGATGGCCGATCCCGATGCCGCGCGGATCCTCGCCGACGCGGTTCGCCGGGAGGGTCTTGCCACCCAGGTGTTGGCCGGGCCCGAGGCGCTGGAACAGGTCGTCACGCTCGATGAGGTCGAGCAGGTAATGGCGGCGATCGTCGGCGCGGCCGGCTTGCCCCCGGCGCTGGCGGCGGCGCGCGCCGGCAAGCGGGTGTTGCTCGCCAACAAGGAAGCCTTGGTGGTCGCCGGCGACCTGTTCATGCGCGCGGTGGCGGAGGGGGGCGCCGAGCTGTTGCCGATCGACAGCGAGCACAATGCGATCTTCCAGTGCATGCCGGCCGGTTTTCGCGCCGGTCGGGCGGCCCGCGGGGTGAGTGGGATTCTGCTTACCGCGTCCGGCGGTCCGTTTCGCGAGTGGCCGCTCGAGGCGCTCGAAACGGTCACTCCGGAGCAGGCCTGCGCCCACCCGAACTGGGACATGGGGCGTAAGATCTCGGTCGATTCGGCGACGATGATGAACAAGGGCCTGGAGCTGATCGAGGCCTGCTGGCTGTTCGCCACCGATGTCGATCATGTTCAGGTGGTGGTACATCCACAAAGCGTCGTCCACTCGCTGGTTCAGTACACCGATGGCTCGGTGCTGGCGCAGCTCGGCAACCCGGACATGCGCACGCCGATCGCTCATGCGATGGCATGGCCGGAACGCATCGACTCCGGGGTTGCGCCACTCGATCTGTTCGCCATCGCGCGGCTCGATTTCGAAGCCCCGGATGCGAGGCGCTTCCCCTGCCTGCGCCTGGCCGCCGAGGCGATGCGCGCCGGCGGCACCGCGCCGGCGGTGCTGAATGCCGCTAATGAGATCGCGGTGCAGGCTTTCCTCGATCGTCGCTTGGCGTTTACCGCGATCCCACGGTTGATCGAGCGGGTGCTCGCGGCGATGCCGCCGAGGCCGGTCGAGTCGCTGCGGCAGCTGCTCGCGGTCGACAGCGAGGCCCGTCGGCAGGCGGAACGATTCATCACGGAGAGAGTCTGAAACGGCATGATTTCGTTCATCACCACGCTGTTCTGGTTCATCGTCGCGCTCGGCGTACTGATCACCATCCACGAGTTCGGGCATTTCTGGGTCGCGCGCGTCAGCGGCGTCAAGGTGCTGCGTTTCTCGATCGGTTTCGGCAGGCCGTTGATGAAATGGGTCGGGAAGAAGGACGCAACCGAATACGTCGTCGCCGGCATCCCGCTCGGCGGTTACGTCAAGATGCTCGACGAGCGCGAGGGCGAGGTCGCGCCGGAAGAGGCGCATCGCGCCTTCAACCGTCAGTCGCTGCCGGTGCGCAGCGCGATCGTCGCCGCCGGGCCGCTGTTCAACCTGCTGTTCGCGGTGCTGGCGTTCTGGGTTCTCGGCATGACCGGTGAGACCGGCAGCCGTCCGCTGGTCGGAAGCGTGGCCGCCGACAGCATTGCCGCGCGCGCCGGCATCGAGCGCAACGATCTCTTCGTCGCGGTCGCCGGCGAGCCTGCGCCGACCTGGGAGAGCGTGGTCTACGGCCTGCTCGGCGCCGCGGTCAGCGACGAGCCGGTCGCGGTGCGCGTGCGCCAGCCCGGGCAGCCCTCGCGCGAGCTTCGGCTGGCGCTGTCCGGTTTGTTGAAATCGGCCGGGCAACCCGAGTTGCTCGAGCATCTCGGCATCGAGCCGAAGCACCCGACACTGCCGCCGGTGTTTGGCCGGCTGGTGGCCGGCGAGCCGGCGGCGGAAGCGGGATTGCAGGTGGGGGACCGTCTGCTCGCGGTCGATGGCGAACCGCTTGCGGACTGGATGGCCTGGGTCGAATACGTGCGCGCCCATCCGGGCCGGCTGCTGCATCTGCGCGTCGAACGCAACGGACAGACCCTGTCGCTCGAACTGATCCCGGCGCGCATTGAGCAGGATGGCAAGGTCATCGGTCATATCGGCGCGGCGCCGCGCGTGCCCAAGGGTTTTCTCGACGACTACCGGGTCAAGGTGCGTTACGGTCCGCTCGAGTCGCTGAGGCGCGCCGTGGTCAAGACCTGGGACATGTCGGTATTGATGCTGAAGGTCATGGGTCGCATGCTGACCGGGCAGGCCTCGATTCAGAACCTCAGCGGTCCGATCTCGATCGCTCAGGCGGCCGGCGACACCGCGCGCATCGGTCTCGATTACTTCCTGAAGTTTCTCGCCGTGGTCAGCATCAGTCTCGGGGTATTGAATCTGCTGCCGATCCCGATCCTCGATGGCGGCCATCTGCTGATGTTTCTGATCGAGGCGATCAAGGGCAGCGAGGTGTCGGAATCGGCGATGCTGCTTGGTCAGAAGATCGGCATCGTGTTGTTGCTGTCGTTGATGGTCGTCGCCTTCTACGTCGATCTCTCCCGGGTCTTCGGTTGATGTGCCGCGTTCACGGCGGGCTGCTATAATGCGCCCTTCGCTGAAGACGCGCCGCGTCTTCATGGCCGGGAATCCTCCCTTGATCCGGATGCAGAAGAACCATATCGTCGTGTCACGAACCGATCTTGCTGTGTTGCGCCTGTTGGCGTTTCTCCTTGTTTTGGCGCTGGCCGGGCGGGCGCTGGCCGCTGGTTTCGTCGTGCGCGATATCCGGATCGACGGCCTGCGCCGGATCTCCCCCGGCATCGTCTTCAACAAGCTGCCCGTCAAGGTCGGCGAACGCCTGCGTCCCGAGGACAGCGGGCGAATCATCCGCGCGCTGTACAAGACCGGGTATTTCAAGGATGTGCGCCTGGCGCGGGATGGCGATGTGCTGATCGTGAAGGTCGTCGAGCGGCCGGCGATCGCCGAGATCAAGCTCGAGGGCAACAAGCTGCTGGAAACCGACCAGTTGTTGAAGGCGCTGAAGGATATCGGCCTGTCCGAGGGCCGGGTCTTCAACCGCGCGGTGCTTGACCGCATCGAACAGGAACTGCGTCGCCAGTATTTCTCGCAGGGCCGTTACGCGGTTCAGTTGAAGACCACGGTTTCGCCACTGCCGCGCAACCGCGTGGCGATCCGGATCGACATCTCCGAGGGCGAAACCGCGCGCATCAAGCGCATCAATATCGTCGGCAACAAAGCCTTCACCGATGAACAGCTGATGGAAGGCTTCAAGTCCGGCGTTCCGGGCTGGCTGGATTTCTTCTCCGACGCCGACCAATACTCGCGCCAGAAACTCAGCGCGGACCTGGAAACCCTGCGTTCCTATTACCTCGACCGCGGCTATCTGAGGTTCAAGGTCGATTCGACCCAGGTTTCGATTACGCCGGACAAGAAAGACATCTACGTCACCATCAATATCGACGAGGGCGCGCTCTACCGCATCAAGGATATCCGTCTGGCGGGTAAGCTGGTGATCGAACCGGAAAAACTGTTTCCACTGATTCATCTTGCGCGCGGGCAGCTGTTCTCGCGCAAGGCCGTGGTGCGCAGCGCCGAGCGCATTGATGAGCGCCTCGGCGATCTTGGCTACGCTTTCGCCAATGTCAACACCATCCCGGAGATTGATGAAAAGAATCACGAGGTTACGATCACCTTCTACATCGATCCGGGCAAGCGGGTCTATGTGCGTCGCGTCGAGATCAGCGGCAACAGCAATACCCGCGACGAGGTGTTGCGCCGCGAGCTGCGCCAACTGGAGCGCGCCTGGTTCTCGAACGCCAAGACCAAGCTCTCGCGCGAACGCCTGCAACGGCTCGGTTTCTTCGAGGAGGTCAACGTCGAGACGCCGGCTGTGCCGGGTTCGTCCGACGAGGTCGATGTCAAGATCGCGGTCAAGGAGAAGCCCTCTGGCAACTTCACCGCCGGCCTTGGGCTGTCGCAGTCCGATGGTTTGCTGTTCAATACCAGCATCGCCGAGGACAACTTCTTTGGTACCGGCAAACGGGTCGTGCTCGGTCTGAACACCAGCGCGTCGAACACCCTCTACCAGCTTTCCTATACCAACCCGTATTACACCGTCGATGGCATCAGTCGGGGTTTCAACCTGAAGTACCGAAAAACCGATTTCCGCGAGTTCGATTCGGCCGACTACAAGACCGATACCGGCACCCTCGGGGTCAACTTCGGCATTCCGATCAGTGAATTCAACCGCTTCGGCTTCGGTTTCGATGCCGAATATACCCGGCTGAAACTCGGCGACAATCCGGCCGATGAGATCCGCGAGTTCGTCGAGCAGGAGGGCGACCGCTTCTGGAATTTCCGCGCCAATCTGTTCTGGTCACACGATTCGCGTGATTCGGCGATCTTCCCGACGCGTGGCAGCAGTTCGCGTTTCTTCGCCAAGGTCACCGTGCCCGGAAGCGACCTGACCTATTACAAAATCGGCCTGAAGCACCGCCAGTATATCCCGCTGAACAAGACCTTTACGCTGGGTCTCTATGCCGATCTCGCTTACGGAGACGGCTATGGCAATACCGGCCCGCTGCCGTTCTTCGACAATTTCTTCGCCGGGGGGTTTACCACGGTACGCGGTTTCCGGCGGAACTCGCTGGGTCCACGCGATTCCAACGGCGATCCGATCGGCGGCAATCTGCGCGTGGTCGGAAATGCCGAGTTGTTGTTTCCGCCGCCGTTCAAGTCGACGCGGAACAGTATGAGGCTCGCGGCTTTTTTCGATATCGGCAACGTGTATGATACGAATCGGGACGGCTTCGACAGCGGTTCATTGCGTTATTCCACCGGTTTGGCGATGACTTGGTTGTCGCCGGTTGGTATATTGACGCTGGGCTATGGGTTTCCGCTCAACGACCAGGAAGGCGATGACACGGAATCCCTGCAATTCAGTTTTGGCACCTCGTTCTAGGGTTGAGAGATATATGACTTCCAGATATTTGATGCGTTGCATGGTTTTCGGAGCCTTGGCGATGCTGAGCGCGGCGGCGTTCGGCGAGAGCCGGGTCGCCTTCGTCGATGCCGACAAGGTGGTCGAGAATTCACCTCAGTACGAAGCGGCCCGCGCGGCGATCCAGCGCGAGTTTTCGCGGCGCGAGAACGATCTGTTGGCCAAGCAGAAGTCGTTGAAGAAGCTCGAGGCCAAACTGGCCAAGAACGCCAAGATCATGAGCGAATCGGAAGCCAAGCGGCTGGAGCGCGAGGTCATCAGCCGCCGTCGTCAGCTGAAGAACGCCAAGCAGGAGTTTCGCGAGGATCTGACGCTGCGTCAGAACGAGGAATTCAACAAGCTGCGGCGTCAGGTCATCGAGGTGATCAAGGAGATCGGCAAGGCGAGGAACCTGGACCTGGTCTTTTCGGTGGGCGTCGTCTATGTCGACCCGCGTGTCGATATCTCGGATCAGGTATTGAAACGGCTGCGCAAGCGTTTCAAGAAAAGAAGAAAATAGTCTCCGGTGCGCGACGGTATTCCGCATAGCCTCGGCGAGCTGGCCGAGGCGATCGGCGCGCGCGTTCGAGGGGATGCGGATCGGCGCGTGCGGCGCGTCGACGTGCTCGAGTTCGCCGACGGAGAGGCCCTCGCTTTTCTCGCCAATTCGCGTTATCGCAAGTTCCTGAAGGATTGTCGCGCCGGCGCGGTGATTCTCGCCGAGGCCGATCTCGAAGCCTGTCCGGTCGATGCCCTGGTGATGGAGAATCCCTACCTCGGATTCGCCCGCGCGGCGGCCCGGCTTTATCCCGAGGAACCGGGTCGACCGGGCGTGCATCCGGACGCGACCCTGTCTCCCGAGGCGGAGCTCGGTCGTGATGTCGTGATCGAGGCGCGCGCGGTGATCGAGGCCGGCGCGCGGCTTGGCGATGGCTGCCGCATCGGCGCGGGTTGCTATATCGGGCGCGAAGTGCATATCGGCGCCGGAACGCGCCTGTTCCCCAATGTTACGGTGTGCGAGGGGGTCGAGATCGGCGCCCGCTGTCGGATTCAGCCGGGCGCCGTGATCGGAAGCGATGGGTTCGGCCTGGCGCGCGAAGCGGGCGGCGGTTGGGTGCGCGTGCCGCAGTTGGGTTCGGTCCGCATCGGTGACGATGTCGACATCGGAGCCAACACCACGGTCGATCGCGGCGCGCTGCGGGATACCGTGATCGCCGATGATGCGCGTCTCGATAACCTGATCCAGGTTGCGCACAACGTGGAGATCGGCGAACACAGCGCCCTGGCGGCGTTCGTCGGCATCTCCGGTTCGAGCCGCATCGGCGCGAACTGCACGCTGGCCGGCGCGGCCGGGTTGGTGGGGCATATCGAGCTCGCCGACCAAGTGCATATTACCGGCATGACGATGGTGACTCGTTCGCTGAACGAGGCGGGCGCCTACTCCGGCAATATCCCCGCGATGCCAGCGCGTGAATGGAAAAAGGCGGTGGTCCGTTTCCGCCGACTCGATGATCTGGCCACGCGTCTGCGCGAGCTGGAGAAACGGCTGGGACCGTCGGATTGACAATGACAAGCCCCGATGCGGGGCGCAAAGCGATTACCGCGGGGTTTGAACATTGATTCGCATGGACATCAACCAGGTGATGAGTCGCTTGCCTCATCGCTATCCCTTTCTGCTCGTCGACCGGGTGCTCGAGTGCGAGCCGGGCGAGCGCCTGCTGGCGTTGAAGAACGTCACCTTCAACGAGCATTTCTTCCAGGGTCATTTCCCCGTCAAACCGATCATGCCCGGGGTGTTGATCATCGAAGCGTTGGCCCAGGCGACGGGCCTGTTGGCGATGGAGACCGAGCCGGACAAGGTGGGTGATTCGTTGTACTACTTTGTCGGTATCGACAATGCGCGTTTCAAGCGACCGGTGGTGCCCGGGGATCAACTCGAACTCGAGGTCTGGTTCGACAAGGAGCGCCGCAATATCTGGAAGTTCAACGGCGAGGCGCGCGTTGGAGGCAAGATCGCGGCGTCGGCGGTGATTATGTGCACCGCGGTGGATATCTGATGTGATTCACCCGCGGGCGCTCGTCGACAGCGCGGCCGAACTGGACGAGGGTGTCCGCGTCGGCGCTCATGCGATCGTCGAGGCTGGCGTGCGTATCGGCGCGGGCAGTTCGATCGGTCCGCATGCCATCGTGCGCTCGGGCACCCGCATGGGGCGCGACAACCGGATCTTCCAGTTCGCTTCCGTTGGCGAGGATCCTCAAGACAAGAAATACGGCGGCGAAGCCACCGAACTGATCCTCGGCGATCGCAACGTGGTGCGTGAGTTCGTCACCCTGAACCGGGGTACCGCGCAGGATGCGGGCGCAACGCGCATCGGTGACGACAACCTGTTGATGGCCTATATCCACGTCGCCCACGATTGCCAGATCGGCAACCACTGCATCCTCGCCAATGCCGCTTCGCTCGGTGGGCATGTGCAGGTCGCCGATTATGCGATTCTTGGCGGTTTTACGATCGTCCATCAGTTCTGCCGCATCGGACGGCACAGCTTCAGCCAGATGGGCAGCATGGTGCAGAAGGACATTCCGCCCTATGTGTTGGTCGGCGGTCATCCGGCGGAATCCCATGGCATCAATGCCGAGGGGCTGAAGCGGCGCGGCTTCTCGAGCGATACCATCCAGACGATCAAGCGCGCCTATCGCAAGCTGTTCAAGACCCGGGGGCTGTTGTTGGGGGAGGCCGCGCGGCAGGTCGAGGCCGAGCTCGGCGGGGTGCCGGAGGTGCGTGAGCTGCTCGATTTCATCGCCAGCAGCCGGCGTGGCGTGATCCGTTAGCCTGCATATGCCCGTCGCCCATGGATTTTCGGTTTTTTTCGGCCGTTTCTCGCGTCCGTGGGCCAGGCGTAGAAGCGAGCCATAGCCCATTCTATGGCGAGTTTCCGTAAGAGCGTCCACGGGTGAGAGGGGCGGTCGCAGTGGCTGAATATTCGTGGGCGGCGAGTATATACTCGTCGCCCATGAATTTTCGCGGTAGCCGAAGGTTCATGCGCTGCAAATTTCGAGCAACAGGTTTAGAGCATGAGAATCTGCGTCGTGGCCACCGAACCATCGGGGGATCAGCTAGGGGCCGGCCTGATCGATGCGTTGCGCGCGCGCTGGCCCGGGGCGCGTTTCGAGGGCATCGGCGGGCCGCGCATGATGGCTGCGGGGCTGGTATCCGAGGCGCCGATGGAAAAGCTCTCGGTGATGGGGCTGACCGAGATTCTCCGCCATCTGCCGGAACTGCTCGGCATTCGTCACGCCCTGCGTAGACGCCTGCTGGCCGATCCGCCTGTCTTGTTCATCGGCATCGACGCGCCGGATTTCAATCTCGGTCTGGAACGGTGCTTGAAACAGGCGGGTGTTCCGGTGGCGCACTATGTCAGCCCGACCGTCTGGGCCTGGCGTGGCGGTCGCGTGAAAACCCTGCGTCAGGCGACCGACCTGGTGTTGTGCATCTTTCCGTTCGAGCAGGAGTTCCTGCGCGCGCGCGGGGTCAACGCCTTGTTCGTCGGCCATCCGCTGGCCACGCGCTATCCCTTGCAGTGCGCTACCGATGCCGCTCGCGAGCGCCTCGGGATCGACGGGCGGGGGCCGGTTCTGGCGCTGCTGCCGGGTAGTCGCGACAGCGAGGTGCGACGCTTGTCCGAACCATTTCTGCGCAGCGCCTTGGCCCTGCAACGGTCGCTGCCCGGGCTGCGCGTGCTGACCCCGTTGGCCAGCGCCGCCACCGCGCGCGCCTTCGAGACGGCGCGCGCGCGTTTCGCGCCGTCGTTGCGTATCACGACCTGGACGGATCGCACCAGCGACGTTCTCGCCGCCGCCGACGTGGTGCTGACAGCCTCCGGCACCGCCACCCTCGAGGCCCTGTTGTGCAAGAAGCCGATGGTCGTCGGCTACCGTGTCGCGGCTTCCACCTACTGGATTGCGCGACTGCTGAAATTGGTCGAGACACCGCATTTTGCGATGGCCAACCTGCTCGCCGATGAGCGCCTCGCGCCCGAGTTCATCCAGCGGCAATGCGTCGAAGGGAAGCTGGTGCCGGCGCTGCGGCGTTTCTTCGACGATGCGGCTTTGCGCGCGAAGATCGCGCAACGTTATACCGGGATTCACCGGCGCATGCTTCTGAACGCCGATGCCAAGGCGGCCGAAGCCATCGCCGGCTTGCTGGAGCGCCAGCCGGAGTAAGGAGTAATCATCGATGAACCAATGGTCTCGACCCGCTTTTGTTTTGTCCGGCTTGCCGGCAGCCCGCCGTCAGTCTGCTTGGAGTGGCGCATGAGCCGGCGGCTTTGCGGTGTCGATGAGGCCGGGCGAGGTCCGCTCGCCGGGCCGGTCGTGGCCGCCGCGGTGATTTTGGATCCGGCGCGACCGATCGACGGCCTGCGCGATTCGAAGAAGCTCGGCGAGCCACGGCGCGAGGCGTTGGCGGCGCGGATTCGCAAGCAGGCCCTGGGGTGGGCGCTCGGACGCGCTGAGGTCGAGGAGATCGATCGGCTCAATATCCATCACGCGACCCTGTTGGCGATGCGGCGCGCGGTAGAGGCGCTGAAACCGCGTCCCACGGAGGTGCTGGTCGATGGTCGTTTCTGCCCACAACTGGATCTTCCGACGCGCGCGTTGGTCGGCGGCGATGGCATCGAGGAGTCGATCAGCGCCGCTTCGATCATCGCCAAGGTGGCGCGTGACCACGAGATGATCCATCTCGATCGGGAATGGCCCGGCTACGGTTTCGCGCGGCACAAGGGCTACCCGACGAAGGCGCATCTCGCGGCGTTGGAAACGCTCGGCGTGACGCCGATCCATCGGCGCTCGTTCGCGCCGGTGCGACGCCGCCTGGAGGCCGCCACGCGATGACCGTCCATGATCTGCACTGCCACTCCACCGCCTCCGATGGCACCCTGAGTCCGGGCGCGCTGGTCCGCCATGCCGCCTCGGTCGGTGTCGACGTCCTTGCGCTGACCGACCATGACACCACCGCCGGCATCGCCGAGGCCGGGCGCGAGGCGGCTGTCCAAGGGCTGACGTTGCTTCCCGGGGTCGAGATCTCGGTCAGTTGGCGCGGCGCGACAGTACATATCGTCGGTTTGCGCGTCGATCCCGACGATCATGCGCTGGCCACCGGGCTGGCGCGACTGCGCGCGTTTCGCGACTGGCGCGCGCAAGAGATCGGCCGGCGTCTCGCGGAGAAGGGGATCCCCGGCGCCTACGAGGGCGCGCGCGCCCGTTCCGGCGGCGCCCTCATCGGACGCACCCACTTTGCGCGCTTTCTCGTTGCCCGGGGCTATGCGCGTGATACGCGTGAAGTCTTCCGCCATTATCTTGTGCGTGGCAAGCCGGGGCATGTCGCCGGAGACTGGGCCGGACTTGACGAGGCGGTCGGTTGGATTCGCAACGCCGGCGGGCGCGCGGTGATCGCCCATCCGGCGCGCTATCGCATGACACGCACCCGGCTGCGCAAGCTGATCGCCGAGTTCCGCGATGCCGGCGGTGAGGCGCTGGAGGTAGTCTCCGGTAGCCACAGCCGCGACGAAGCCTATACAATGGCGCGCCACGCCGCTGATTTCGGCCTGCTGGCTTCAGCCGGCTCCGACTACCATGGTCCGGAAAATCCGTGGGTAGAGATGGGCCGACTGGCCGACCTGCCACCGGGTTGCCGGCCCGTATGGCATGATTGGTCGCTGGTTACCGGCACGGCATGAGCAAGAGTAGTAGAGCAATGGCGCAGTTCTTCCAGATCCATCCCGACAACCCACAGCCACGGCTGATTCGTGGCGCGGTCGAGACCTTGCGCGGCGGCGGCCTGATCATCTACCCGACCGACTCCAGCTATGCCCTGGGCTGCCGCATCGGCGACAAGGCGGCGATGGATCGCATCCGCGAGATTCGTCGCCTCGGCCCCAACCACAACTTCACGCTGGTCACGCGCGATCTCTCCGAGATTTCGCAATACGCCAAGGTCGGCAATGAACAGTACCGCCTGATCAAAACCCTGACCCCGGGTCCGTACACCTTTCTGCTGAAGGCCACCCGTCAGGTGCCGAAGCGGCTTCAGCACCCCAAGCGCAAGACCATCGGCATCCGCGTACCCGACAATGCCATCAGCCAGGCTTTGCTCGAAGAGCTCGGCGAGCCGATCATGAGCAGCACCCTGATGCTGCCCGGCGACGAGATGCCGCTGACCGATCCTTACGATATCAAAGACACTCTTGGCCACGCCGTCGACCTGATCATCGACGGGGGCTATTGCGGTTTCGAACCGACCACTGTGATCGATCTCACCGACGACGCCCCGACCATCGTGCGCCAGGGCAAGGGCGAATGCGCCCATCTTTGCGACTAATCATCCACCAGAGCGGGAGCCTCTCATGCCACAACCCATCGAACTGCCGATCTGGGCCGAGTTGCAGGCCCATCACCAGCGGATCAGCGGCCTTCACATGCGTGACCTGTTCGATGCCGATCCGCAACGCTTCGAACGTTTCTCGGTAGAGGCCGGCGACTTTCTGCTCGATTACTCGAAGAACCGCATCACCGATGAAACCCTGCCCTTGCTGCTGCGCCTCGCCCGCGACCGGCGGTTGGAGGCATGGCGCGATCGTATGTTCGATGGGGAGCGCATCAACAACACCGAGGGCCGCGCGGTGCTGCATACCGCGTTGCGCAACCGCTCCGGGCGGCCGGTGTTCGTCGATGGCGAGGATGTGATGCCGGCGGTGCGGGCGGTGCTCCAGCGCATGCGCGATTTCAGCGCGCGGGTACGCGAGGGCGACTGGACCGGATGTAGCGGCCAACGCATCCGCGACGTCGTCAACATCGGCATCGGCGGCTCCGATCTCGGTCCTTTGATGGTCTGTCACGCGTTGGCCGGCTGCGACGAACAACCGTTGCGGGTCCACTTCGTCTCGAACGTCGATGGTTGCATGATCGAGCAGGTGCTGAGCGATCTGAACCCGGAAACCACTCTGTTCATCGTCGCCTCGAAGACCTTCACCACCCAGGAGACGATGACCAACGCCCACAGCGCGCGGGACTGGTATCTGCGGGCAACCGGCGACGAGGCCGGCATCGCGCGTCATTTCGTCGCCGTTTCGACCAACCGCGAAGCCGTCGCCGCGTTCGGCATCGACACCGCGCACATGTTCGAGTTCTGGGAATGGGTCGGAGGGCGCTATTCGCTGTGGTCGGCCATCGGCCTGTCGATCGCGCTGGCGGTCGGTTTCGATGCCTTCGAACAGTTGCTCGACGGCGCGCACTGGATGGACGAGCACTTTCGACACGCGCCGCTGGAACGCAACCTGCCGGTGATCCTCGGCCTGCTCGGTGTCTGGTACGTCAACTTCTTCGGCGCCGAGACCCACGCCATCCTGCCATACGACTACCTGCTGCAATTCCTGCCGAATCACCTGCAACAACTGGACATGGAGAGCAACGGGAAATCGGTGGATCGCGACGGCCGCGCGGTGGGCTATGCCACCGGCCCGATCGTCTGGGGCGCGCCGGGTATCAACGGCCAACATGCCTTCTATCAGCTGATCCACCAGGGCACCCATCTGGTTCCAGCCGACTTCATCGCGTCTCGCCGTCCGCGCACCCGTCTGACGCACCATCACGAGATCGTGTTGTCGAACTTCCTCGCCCAGACCGAGGCGCTGATGCGTGGCCGCACGCGCGACGAGGCATTGGCCCTTCAGCGAGCCGCCGGCGTATCCGGGGAAGTCATCGAACAGCGCGTTGCGCAGATGGTATTCCCCGGCAACAACCCGACCAACTCGCTGATCGTCGAGCGCCTCACGCCGCATTCGCTCGGTGCGCTGATCGCCTTGTATGAGCACAAGGTGTTCGTGCAAGGCGTGATCTGGAACCTGAACTCGTTCGACCAATGGGGTGTGGAGCTCGGCAAGCAGCTTGCCAGCCGCATCCTGCCGGAACTGCGCTCCGGCCGGCTCGAACAGGCTCATGACGCCTCCACCGAAGGTCTGATCCGCTACCTGCTGGCGAAACGCTGAGCCTTGATTGTTCCAGCGACGTCAGGTTCCTGTCGTTTGTCGGTTTGTCGCCCATGAGCTTTCGGTTCAAGCGAAGTGGAAGCGGCTTCGGCACTGCTCAGTCAACATGAGCGTTAGCGGGCCGCTTTTTCGCGGTCACTTGCTTCTCAGCAATACCGAGTCCGCGCCGGGAAGCTTCAGCCGGTTCTCCAGTCGCCAGCTGTCATCCGGAGGACTCAGGCGGATATGCCAGTTGGCGGGCGGGATCGGATCCGGAAGCGTCGCGCGGAAGCGACCTTGGCCGAGCGCTTCCATCGGCATCTTCATGTCGTGGTGGGCGCGGGTCGGGTGGATCAGTTGCAGCACCAGCGCCCCGATCGGTGCGCCGGCGCGCTGATGCAGCGTGACCTCCATATGATGGCTCACCGGATCGAAGCGGACATGGGCTTCCAGGCCGAGCGTGCGCGCCCGTTCGTCCTTGGCCAGGTCTTTGTTGATCGCCAGCCCGTCCTTGTAGTAGTCGTCGCTGACGAGGCCGTCGTCGGTGTCCAGCGCCAGGTGCAGGGTGATGAACCCGGCGATCACCGCCGACAGCGGCAGACTGATCAAAAACCAGGGCCAGAACTGGCGGTACCAGGGCTTGGTATCCAGGCGTTCTCGTGTGTCATGGGTGGCATGCATGGCCTACATCTCCGGTCGCGGTCCGAGGAAGCGGCCTTCCTCGGTGGTTTCGAGTCCCGGCTGGGTCAGGGATTCCAGGTGGAAGCGGATGTCGTTGCCCGGCTGAGGCAGGTTCTCGGGATCGACCTGCACGCGTACCGGAACCGAGACGACCTCGCCGGGCGGCGCCTCGATGAGATCGGAGCGGGCGATCAGCTTGGCGTCCTTCAGCCCCTCGACGTCGAGCTTGAACTTCTGTGGCCGGTTGGTCATGTTGACCACCTTCAGCGTATAGACGTTCTCGATCAGGCCTTCGTCGGTCTCGTTGTACAGCGTGTTGCGGTCACGCAGAATATCCAGCTCCAGCGGCACGCGGGTGGCGATGGCGTAGACCAGCGCGCCGAACAGGATCAGCAGCAGCGTGGCGTAGACGATTACGCGCGGGCGCAGGATATGGGTATGTTCACCCTCCAGCGCGCGCTCGGTGGTATAGCGCACCAGTCCCTTCGGATAGTTCATCTTCTCCATCACGTCGTCGCAGATGTCGATGCAGGCGGCGCAGCCGATGCACTGGTATTGCAGGCCGTCGCGGATATCGATGCCGGTCGGGCAGACCTGCACGCACATCGTGCAGTCGATACAGTCACCAAGGCCGAGTTCGCGCGGATTGGCTGATTTCTTGCGCGGTCCGCGCGGTTCGCCACGCTTTTCGTCATAGGCGACGAGCAGGGTGTCCTTGTCGAACATCGCACTCTGGAAGCGGGCGTAGGGGCACATGTAGATGCATACCTGTTCGCGCATCCAGCCGGCATTGCCATAAGTGGCGAAGCCATAGAACAGGATCCAGAAGGTTTCCCACGGACCAAGCTGGAAATGGATCAGTTCGTTCCACAACTCATGGATCGGCGTGAACCAGCCGACGAAGGTGAAGCCGGTCCATAGCGAGAACAGGATCCAGATCAGGTGCTTGGTGAATTTGATGCGGAACTTGCGCGCCGACATCGGCTGCTTGTCGAGCTTGATCTGCTGCTGGCGCGAGCCTTCGACCTTGCGCTCGATCCATAGGAAGATCTCGGTCCACACGGTTTGCGGACAGGCGTAGCCGCACCACAGTCTGCCGGCCAGCGCGGTGAACAGGAACAGCGACAGCGCGGCGATGATCAGCAGCAGCGCCAGATAGATGAAATCCTGCGGCCAGAAGGTCAGGCCGAAGATATAGAACTTGCGCGCCGGAAGATCGAACAGCACCGCCTGGTGTCCGTTCCATTGCAGCCATGGCAGACCATAGAAGATGCCCAGCAGGGCGATCATCGCCAGCGTGCGCATGCGCGCGAAGATGCCATGCACCTCCCGTGGATAGATCTTCTGGCGCTTCTTGTAGAGTTCGTTCTCGACCTCTTGATCGACGGTCGGTTTCTTCCCAGCGGTTGCGGACATGATGGTGACCTAAAATATAAGTAGTTTATAAAATTCGGTAGTTATAATTTGTTTTCGGTGTGCTGTCTTTAATCCAGCGCAAAGCACTTTTATCACTCAGTCGATCCTTGGACGATGGACCGGCTTGCGGAAGTAGCAGGTCATGCCGCAGGAGATCGCGGTCATCAGCCAGAAGGCGAAGAAACCGATGGTGTAGCCGCCGGTGCGGGTCAGCTCGGGATAGCCGGCCAGGCGACCGAGATCGGCGGGGTCGAACAGTGAGAAGAACAACACGGTGGCGAGGCTGGCCACCAAAAAGGAGGGCCACAATACCGAGACGACCCGCTGGATGGTCGGCAGTTCCTGTTGCTCCTTGTAGATCGTGGGGTTTTTTTGCATTTTTCCGCTCCAAAAAAATAACCCGGTAGAAACTACCGGGCAAAGGGGGTTTGGATCAAGCGCCGCCATGCCCGTCGCTCGCGGGCATGGCGGTTGTCTTGCGGGTCTCAGCCGCCATGCGACAGGCTGTAGACATAGCCCGCGAGCACATGCACCTTGTCCTTGCCGAGCAGATCCTTGTGCGCCGGCATCTTGCCGTTGCGGCCGTCGGAGATGGTCTTCTTGATGGTCGCCAGGGTGCCACCATAGAGCCAAGTCTTGTCGGTCAGGTTCGGCGCGCCGAGCATCGGGTTGCCCTTGCCGTCCATGCCGTGGCAGGCGGCGCAGTTGGTCTGGAAGATCTTCTTGCCTTCCTCGGCCTTGGCGGCGTCGACGTTCTTGCGTCCGGACAGCGAGGCGACGTAGTTGGCGACCTTGTCGACGCCATCGTCACCGAGGATCGGTTTCCAGGTCGGCATTGCGGCCTGACGGCCGTTCAGAATGGTTTCCTCGATCTTCTCCGGAGTGCCTCCCCACAGCCAGTCCTTGTCGGTCAGGTTCGGGAAACCACGGGCGCCCTTGGCATCGGAACCGTGACACTGCATGCAGTAGGTCAGGAACAGGTGCCGGCCGGTTTTGACTGCTTCGGGATCGGCGGCCAATGCCGGGATCGGCATCTTGGCGTACTTCGCGAAGATCGGCGCGTACTTGGCCTCGGCGGCCTTGATCTCCTCGTCGTACTGGTTGGTTTCCGACCAGCCGCTGACACCGTGCCAGTTTCCGACGCCGTAGATCACCAGATAGATCGCGGAAAAGATCAAGGTACCGTAGAATAGCCACAGCCACCAGCGCGGCAGCGGGTTGTTATACTCTTGCAAGGTACCGTCCCAGGTATGACCGGTGACGTCGCCCTGCGCCGCCTCGCCCTGGCGGGACTTCATCGTCCAGCGGATCAGCCACCAGCAGGCGAGGATGTTGCCGACGGTGAGTGTCCACACCCAGCCGCTCCAGAATGAACTCATGACAGGTTCTCCTTTTTAAGGGTTTCAGCGTCGATCACGTCATCCGCGAACGGCAGGTTCGCGGCCTCGGAGAACGGCTGCTTGCGCCGCTTGCTCCAGGCCCAGGCCCAGACGCCGATGAATGCGATGAATGCGGCAACGGTGTGCCAGGATCTGAAATCGTTGATATCCATTCCATCACCTCACAATGCCGTGCCCAGGCCCTGCAGGTAGGCAACCAGCGCTTGCGCTTCGGTCTTGCCCGCCACCGCGGCCTTGGCGTTTTTCATGTCTTCCTCGGTGTACAGCTCACACTTCGGGCAGGTCAGGCCGATGACGACATTCAAGGCCTTCATCTTCTTGGCGGTGTCCTCGCCGGTCAGTTTGTTCTCGAACAGCCAGGTAAAGGCGGGCATGTTCGAGGCCGGCACGACATCGCGCGGGTTGTACAGATGCGCGAAGTGCCAGGCGTCGCTGTAACGGCCGCCGACGCGGGCCAGATCCGGACCGGTGCGCTTGGAGCCCCACAGGAAGGGATGGTCATAGACCGATTCGCCGGCGACCGAATAGTGGCCGTAGCGCTCGGTTTCGGCGCGGAACGGACGGATCATCTGCGAGTGGCAGTTGTTGCATCCCTCGCGGATGAAGATGTCGCGTCCTTCCAGGCGCAGCGCCGAGTAGCGCTCGACGCCCTTCACCGGCTCGGTGGTGTCCTTCATGAAGAACAGGGGCACGATCTCGGCCAGGCCGCCGATGCTGATGACGATCAGGATCATCAACGCCATCAGGCCGACGTTCTTTTCGACTATTTCATGTGACATGTTTGCATACCTCCGTGGTCTCAGGCCGCCTGCGGGATGGCGTCGTCGGCCGGAGCCGGATTCTTGATGGTCTTCAGTACGTTGAACAGCATCAGCAGCATGCCGGTCAGGAACAAGGCCCCGCCGATCAGGCGGACGTAGTAGAACGGATAGGTGCGTTCGACCGATTCGATGAAGGAGTAGGTCAGGGTGCCGTCGGCATTGACCGCGCGCCACATCAGGCCTTGCATCACGCCGGAGATCCACATCGCGGCGATGTAGAGCACCACGCCGATCGTGGCGATCCAGAAATGCGCCTCGACCAGGGCCATGCTGTACATCTGCTTCTTGCCGAACAGGTGCGGAATCAGCGCGTACATCGAGCCGATCGAAACCATGGCCACCCAACCGAGCGCGCCGGAGTGAACGTGACCCACGGTCCAGTCGGTGTAGTGCGACAGCGCGTTGACGGTTTTGATCGCCATCATCGGGCCTTCGAAGGTGGACATGCCGTAGAACGACAGCGAGACGATCAGGAACTTCAGGATCGGGTCTTCACGCAGTTTGTGCCAGGCACCCGAGAGGGTCATGATGCCGTTGATCATGCCGCCCCAGGAGGGCGCCAGCAGGATCAGCGAGAACAGCATGCCGACGGTTTGGGTCCAGTCCGGCAGCGCGGTGTAGTGCAGGTGGTGCGGACCGGCCCACATGTAGGTCGAGATCAGCGCCCAGAAGTGCACCACCGAGAGGCGGTAGGAGTAAACCGGACGGCCTGCCTGCTTGGGTACGAAGTAGTACATCATGCCGAGGAAGCCGGCGGTCAGGAAGAAGCCCACCGCGTTGTGGCCGTACCACCACTGCACCATGGCATCGATGGCGCCCGGATAGAGGCTGTAGGACTTGGTCAGCGTGACCGGAATCTCCAGGTTGTTGAAGATATGCAGCACCGCGATGGTCAGGATGAAGGCGCCGTAGAACCAGTTCGCCACATAGATGTGCTTGACCTTGCGCTTGGCGATCGTGCCGAAGAAGACGATCGCGTAGGAGACCCACACGACTGCGATGAGCAGGTCGATCGGCCATTCCAGCTCGGCGTATTCCTTCGACGAGGTCATGCCCAGCGGCAATGTGATCGCGGCGAGCACGATGATCAGGTTCCACCCCCAGAAGGTGAACGCCGCCAGCTTGTCGCTGAACAAACGCGTCTGGCAGGTGCGTTGCACCACATAGTACGAGGTGGCGAACAGCGCGGAGCCGCCGAAGGCGAAGATCACCGCGTTGGTGTGTAGCGGCCGCAGGCGGCCGAAGGACAGAAAGGAAATACCATGAGTCAGGTCGGGGAACGCCAGCTGGGCCGCGATCGTGACACCCACGAGCATCCCCACGATGCCCCAGATGACCGTCATGATCGCAAACTGGCGCACAACCTTGTAGTTGTACGTGGTCTGTGACGACATTGGCTTGTCTCCAAAGTAATGAGCGCTACGAAAATCACGAAAGAAAACCCCTCGGGCAGGGATGGCCCACGGGGGCCGAAGAGGGTGATTTCAGTCTCGGATAATATGCTGAAGTGCTTGCGGGCGGGCATTGATCCAGGTCAAGAAGCCGACAAAAAACCCCGTCGGGACATGGATTTGCATTTTGCGGCGCAAGCTTGGGAAGGGGCTCAGGGCAGCAGCTGGCGACCGTGACAATGAGGGTTTTTCTCGCACAACTCGTCGAGGCGGTCCATGTCGAGCAGGCGCACGAACTTGCGATCCACCTGCAACAGCCCTTCTTGCTGCATGCGCGTGAACAAGCGGCTGACGGTCTCGACCGCCAGGCCCAGGTAGCTGGCGATGTCGTGGCGCGACATGCTGAGGTTGAACTCGGTGGCCGAGAAGCCGCGCTGCGCGAGGCGCCGGGACAGGCTGAGCAGGAAGGTGGCGAGACGCTCGTCGGCGCTGCGGTTGCCGAGCAGCATTAACATGTTGGTGTCCTTGCTGATCTCGCCGCTCATCAGACGGAAGACCTGGTGTTGCAGGCTCGGCAGCTGGGTGGCCAGGGTTTCGAGCTGGAGAAACGGGATCTTGCAGATGCTGGAGGTCTCCAGCGCCTTCGCCGAGCAACCGTGTTGGTTGTCGAGGATGGCGTCGAGGCCGATCAGCTCGCCGGGCAGATGGAAGCCCAGCACCTGCTCGCCGCCGTCGGCGCTCTGCACGAAGGTCTTGAAGCTGCCGGTTTTGACCGCGTAGATGTTCTGGAAAGGGTCGCCGATGTGGAACAGCGCTTCGCCACGCTGGATCGGGCGGCTGCGCTTGACGATCTGGTCCAGCTTCTCGACATCGGCCTCCTTCAGACCCAGCGGCAGGCACAAAGCCGACAGCGTGCAGTTTTGACAGGCGACCTTGATTTTATCGAGCGAAACGACACGGGGGTTGGGCACGTTTTTATCTCCGATCCGGTGGCGTCATTCTGAACGCTGGATTGATATGGATCAAGTGCATCTTGAGCGGACAGCCTGTTGAAGAAAAGGGGAATCTGGCGTTTCGATACATGGCTGCCGCCGAGCCGGGATTCGCGCTACACTGTCGTCCTTTCGGAGACCCGGATCCCAATCCATGGATGCGCTCGAGCTGCAAGATCTGCGCAAGACCTACCGAGGCGGTCACGAGGCGCTGAAGGGTATCGAACTGTGCGTGCCGGAGGGCGAGTTCTTCGCGCTGCTCGGCCCGAACGGCGCCGGTAAATCGACCGCGATCGGCATCATCGCCTCGCTGGTGACCAAGACCAGCGGGCGCGTGCGCGTGTTCGGCCATGACCTTGATCGCGATCCGATGGGCGTGCGCCGCGCGATCGGGCTGGTGCCGCAGGAATTCAATTTCAACCAGTTCGAGCCGGTCGAGGAGATCGTCATCAACCAGGCCGGTTTCCAGGGAATCCCGCGTCGCGAGGCCCGTGCGCGCGCGGAATCCGAGCTGCGCCAGCTTGACCTCTGGGACAAGCGCCGGGTCAGCGCGCGCGAGCTCTCCGGCGGCATGAAGCGGCGTTTGATGATCGCGCGCGCGCTGGTTCACCGGCCGCCGTTGCTGATTCTCGATGAGCCTACCGCCGGTGTCGATGTCGAGATCCGCAACAGCATGTGGGAATTCCTGCAAGATCTCAACCGCCAGGGCACGACGATCATCCTGACCACGCATTATCTCGAAGAAGCCGAGGCCTTGTGCCGGCATATCGCGATCATCGACCACGGGCGCATCGTCGAGAACGCCAATATGCTCGAATTGCTGACCCGCCTGCATCAGGAGATCCTGGTGCTGAATCTGCGCCAGCCGTTGCGCGAGCCTCCGGCGATCGAGGGCATGACGCTGCGTTGCCTCGACCCGCTCACGCTCGAGGTGGTGGTGCGGCGGGATCAATCCTTCAATCGTCTGTTCTGCGAGTTGGAACGCCATGGCATCGAGGTGCTCAGCCTGCGCAACAAGAAGAGCCGCCTCGAACAGTTGTTCATGAACCTGCTGGGCAATGCCGCGTGAACGCGTACTGGATCGCTTTCCAGACCATCGTGGTCAAGGAGACGATGCGCTTCGTGCGCATCTGGCCGCAGACCGTGCTGCCGGCGGTGGTCACCACCACGCTGTATTTCATCATCTTCGGCCGCCTGATGGGCGAGCGCATCGGCCCGATGGATCAGATGGCCTACATCGACTTCATCGCGCCCGGGATGATCCTGATGACGGTGATCACCAACTCCTACGCCAATGTGGTCTCGTCGTTCTACAGCGGCAAGTTTCAGCGCCATGTCGAAGAGTTGCTGGTCGCCCCGGTGCCCAACGGCGTGATCCTGGCCGGCTACGTCTGCGGCGGCATCCTGCGCGGGTTGGCGGTCGGCCTTGCGGTCGGCGGCGTGGCGGCGTGGTTCGTCGATTTCCATCCGCACAGCCCGCTGCTGGTGCTGCTGGTGTTCGTGCTCACCTCGGCGGTGTTCGCCACCGGTGGCTTCATCAATGCGGTGTTCGCCAACAGCTTCGACGATATCTCGATCGTCCCGACCTTTGTCCTGACCCCGCTGACCTACCTCGGCGGAGTGTTTTATTCGATCGACCTGCTGCCGGCGGTTTGGCAGAAGGTCTCGTTGTTCAATCCGATCCTTTATATGGTCAACGCCTTCCGCTACGGCATCTACGGCGTCTCGGATATCGCGATCGGCTGGGCGCTCGCCATCATGCTCGGCTTTCTGGCGTCCTTGAGCGCTGTCGCGCTGTATCTGCTGCACAAAGGGATCGGCATCAAGAGTTGACGGAGAAGCGAATGGACGTGAAAACCGCGCTGAGCACGCGCAAGTCGGTGCGCGCCTATCTGAAACGTCCAGTGGAGCGCGCCGTGATCGAAGGTCTGCTCGACGCGGCCCGGCACGCGCCGTCCGGCGCCAACACCCAGCCATGGCGCGTGTGGGTGCTCAGCGGCGAGCGCAAGGCGCGTCTCGGCGCGCGCCTCGAGCAGGCGTTTCGGGAGGGCCGGCGAGGCGCGCCGGACTACGCCTACTACCCGCGTGAATGGTTCGAGCCCTACCAGTCTCGTCGTCGCGCCTGTGGCTTGCAACTTTACGAGGCCCTGCGCATCGCTCGCGATGACCGTCAGCGCCGCGCCGACCAGTGGGCGGCCAACTATCGCGCCTTCGATGCTCCGGTCATGTTGCTGTTTTTCGTGGATCGGCGGCTGGGTGCCGGGTCTTACCTCGACTACGGCATGTTCTTGCAATCCCTGATGCTTGCCGCCGTCGAGCAAGGATTGGCGACCTGCGCGCAGGCCGCGTTGGCCGAGTACCCGGAGCTGGTGCGTGACGAACTCGGCCTCGACGACGAGTTGCGGCTGCTGTGTGGCATGGCGCTGGGGTACGAAGACCGGGATGCCCCGATCAACGCCTATCGCACGCCGCGGGAACCCGTCTCGGAGTTCACGACCTTCATCGATCATACTCGTCGCCGATGAATTTTCGGATTTTCGAGATCGTTCCCCGCGCCCGTGGGCCAGGCGCGGAAACGAGTCATAGTCCATTCCATGGCGCGCTTTCGCAACAACGCCCCGGCACCGGGGGGGGTGACGGGGCGTCGCGAGCGGTGGGGGGACCTCAGTTGTTCTGGATCACGATGTTCGGGAACTTCTGCGCATGGCTCTTGGCCTGTAGCGACAGCTTGGCCGCCGCCTTGCGCGCAATCTCGCGGTAGATCTGGGAGATGCGCGATTCCGGCTCGGCAACCACGGTCGGCTTGCCGCTGTCGGTCTCCTCGCGAATGCGGATATCGAGCGGCAGCGCGCCGAGGAAGTCCACGCCGTATTGCTCGGACATGCTGCGACCGCCGCCTTCGCCGAAGATATGCTCCTCGTGGCCGCAGTTCGAGCAGATATGGGTGCTCATGTTCTCGACGATGCCGAGCACCGGCACTTCCACCTTCTCGAACATCTTGAAACCCTTGCGCGCGTCGAGCAGGGCGATATCCTGCGGCGTGGTGACGATGATCGCGCCGCTTACCGGCACCTTCTGCGCCAGCGTCAACTGGGTGTCGCCGGTACCCGGCGGCAGGTCGATCACCAGGTAATCGAGATCGGACCAGTTGGTTTCCGAGAGCAGTTGTTCCAGCGCCTGGGTGACCATCGGCCCACGCCAGATCATCGGCGTCTCCTCATCGATCAGAAAACCGATGGACATCGATTGGATATGGTAGCTGTTGACCGGCTCCAGGGTTTTGCCGTCCTTCGATTCCGGCTGTCCGGAGACGCCGAGCATGCGCGGCTGCGACGGACCGTAGATATCGGCGTCGAGCATGCCGACGCGCGCGCCCTCGGCGGACAGCGCCAGCGCCAGGTTGACCGCGGTGGTGGACTTGCCGACCCCGCCCTTGCCGGAGGCTACCGCGATGATGTTCTTGACATTGTCGATCGGCTTCAGCGATTTCTGCACGCTGTGCGCCTCGACCTTCCAGCTGACATCGACATTGGCGTTGTCGACGCCATCGACCGACTCGGCGGCCTGCTTCACGGCGTTGGCGATATCATCCTTGATGCCCGCGGCCGGAAAGCCGAGCACGATCTTGATATTGGCGTCATTGCCGTCGATCTGGATGTCCTTGACGGATCTGGCGCTGACCAGATCCTTGCCCAGCGTGGGCTCGATATAGGATTTCAGCGCTTCTTCGACTTGCTCTTTGGAAACTTCGGCCATGATTCTTTCTCCTGACGACATCGGGGTTCTTCGGATGGCGGCGGATTTTACACCAATTCCCGGGAGCATATCCAAGTAATTTACTGGGTTATAGGCCCGTCGCCCATGAATTTTCGGCTACCGCGACCGCCTTTCGCGCCCATGGGCGCTGAGTAGAGTATTCTCTGGCTTGGAAAATTCATGAATGAGACGCGCCCTCGCTGGTTTCTTGTTCCCGCGAGAAATGTTCTTCCGTTGCCCGTCATCCCCGATACGGGATGCCTTCAGGAAATGCCTTGTGAAAACCATCTACCGCGCGATCATCACGTGAATTCATGAACTTTCTGGGATGGATGCCAAGAGTCTTTGGGGTCATCGGGATGGTCGCGGGGAGATGGGCAAAAAAACGGGGATCGGATTTTCGTCCGATCCCCAAGACACACCCCAACGCTGATGAGAATACCCCTGTTTCATCTAATGGAAATTGACTGGGGTCAAGGTTCCGGGGGAAAACGCGTGCGGGCGCGGACTTTGCCTGTTCGGTGAGCGTGGTACAATCACCTGGAGCAGCGCGGGTGTAGTTCAACGGTAGAACCCGAGATTCCCATTCTCGTGATGGCGGTTCGATTCCGCTCACCCGCTCCATTTCCTCCGAGGCCGGATGAATCTCAAACCCCTCCCGACCGATTTCGCCGATCGCATGCTCGCCTGGTATGACGCATGCGGGCGCAAGGATCTGCCATGGCAGCGGCGCGCCGACCCGTACGCCACCTGGATCTCCGAGATCATGCTGCAACAGACCCGGGTGGCCACAGTAATCCCTTATTATGAACGTTTTCTGAATCGTTTCCCCGATGTCGCCGCGCTCGCCGCCGCGCCGCTCGACGAGATACTGCACCTGTGGTCCGGGCTCGGTTACTATGCCCGCGCGCGCAACCTGCACCGTGCCGCGCAGCTCATCGTCGATGACTTCGGCGGGCGTTTTCCGTGTGATATCGAGCACTTGCGCGCACTGCCCGGTATCGGGCGCTCCACCGCCGGGGCGATTCTGTCGCTGGGCGTCGGACAACGCCAGCCGATTCTGGACGGCAACGTCAAGCGCGTGCTCGCGCGTTGCTTCGGTGTCGAAGGCTGGCCGGGACAGGCGGCGGTGCAGCGGGAACTCTGGGCCTTGGCGGAACGGCTGACGCCGGGTGAGCGCTGCGCCGACTACAATCAGGCGATGATGGATCTCGGCGCCACCCTCTGCCAGCGCGCCGGCCCCGAGTGTCCGCGCTGCCCGCTGTACAAGGATTGCATCGCGCGGCGGCATGGGCGTCAGGCCGAGCTGCCCGGTCGTCGGCCAAGGCGGGCTTCGCCGGTGCGTGCGACGCGCATGCTGGCGTTGCGCGACGCCGACGGTCGGGTGTTGTTGCAGCGGCGACCGCCGAGCGGCGTCTGGGGTGGCCTGTGGTCGCTGCCGGAGTGGGATGACGACGAATGCCGCAACCGCTATCCATGGCTGGACCTGAGCGCCGGCATGGCGCTGCCGGCGCGGCGCCATGCCTTCAGCCATTTCCAGCTCGAGATCACTCCGTGGCTGATCACCCCGGTGAAAGGCGGGGATTCGGTGATGGATGCCCCCGACCTGCTCTGGTATAACGGCGACAGCGAAACCATCGGCCTGGCCGCGCCGGTCAGCCGCATTCTGCAAGAGATCGAGGAGTATCCCTGATGGCGAGAACCGTGAATTGCATCAAGCTTGGCCGCGAGGCCGAGGGTCTGGAGCGGCCGCCGTATCCGGGCGACCTGGGCCAGCGCATCTTCGAGCAGGTCTCGAAAGAGGCCTGGAGCGAGTGGTTGAAACACCAGACCATGTTGATCAACGAATACCGCCTCAGTCCGGTCGACCCGAAGGCGCGCGAGTTTCTTGAAAAACAGATGGAAGCCTTCTTCTTCGGTGATGGCGGTGAAGCGCCGCCGGACTTCAAGCCGGAGTAGATTTTCCCCCATTCGGTACGGTTTGCCGTTAACGCCGGCGTCGGCGGTTGCCGAGCAATACATAAGCAGCGCCGGTGCCGCCGTCCCATCGAGGGCAGGAGCAAAACGCCAAAACCTCGTCGCGCTGGCGCAGCCATTGGTTGATGCGTTGCTTCAGGATCGGCTGCGCGCGCGAGCCATAGCCCTTGCCGTGGATGATGTGCAGGCAGCGCCAGTCGTAGCGCCCCGCGTCGTTCAGAAAGCTGGCCAGCGCGGCGCATGCTTCCTCGACACGCAGTCCGTGCAGATCCAGCGAAGCATCGGTTTCGATGTGTCCGCTTTGCAGATCGCGAAACAGCCGGCGCTGGATGCCGGGGCGGCGGAACTCCAGGAAATCCGGGGTTTCGATATCCATGTCGGCGAACAAGGGCTGTTCCTCTTCCGCATCCAGCCCCAGCGGCACCGGGCGCGGTTTGCGGCGGAACGGCGCGACCTTGTCCTGCTTCAGCGGTCGCGCGCCGGATACCTCTCGGCGGAACAGATCCAGATCCTCGTCGTCACTCATGCCGTGTCGCCGTTGTTGCCGTCGCGTCATCATGTCATTATCCATGGGTGGTCGACAAGAAGAGCGCCTGTTCATTGCGGCGGATGATCCCGCTGGCATGGCGGGCCGTTGATTCGAGTATGGTTACGAAGGGATGTTGATCCGATCGCTGAGGTTCGGCGCGTTCGGTGGATTTGCCTGGGCTCGTGTCGCCTCCAGGCGGCACGAGCCGGTCTTCGCCATCAGGCGGCTTCGTCGCAGATCTCTTCCTCGGCTTCGATCATCATCTCGACGATCACCGCCATCTCTTGCGGGTATTCATCGGCGAGAGCGCGCAGTTCGGTGCAATCGAGCGTCATATCCATGGTCTTTCTCCTGTTTGTTGCCTTCGTATAGGGGTTTGCGGCAGGGCGGCGCCTTCCTTGCGCTTTGGATTCCCGGTAGTCCTTCTCTATCGGGAATGGCGTCCTGTCTTTATGTACATAATATAAGCATATTCTAATTTAATTTCAAGCTGGCTCGATGAGGTTTCTTGATCCGGGTCAACCTCGACGCAGGGGCGTCCGCCCTTTTGAATGAATAGCAGGCGGGGTCATCGCGCTTCCACGCCATTGACCTGACAAGGCGCAGGCCCGATCAAGTACTGCGGATCGGGCGGCGGCGCTAAACCTTTGAAATCAGGAAACGTCAGGCGAAATGAAGCGCGATTGCCCTGAAACAGCGGGGGGTATTCGTTGCCAGCAAGGGGTGGCGACGGTACACTTGCGGAGCCGTGCCGGATATCGCCGGGCGGCCTTGATCGTGTCCATTTCCGTGACGCTTCATTTCTTCCTGGAAGCCATGCCGACCACCGCGCAAAAGATCAACCTGCTCGACCTGGATCTGCCGGATCTGGAGAACTGGATCGTTGCGCAGGGGTACAAACGCTTCCATGCGCGTCAGTTGTTGAAGTGGATACACAAACACGGCGTGACCGATTTCGATCGGATGACCGATCTGAGCAAGGCGCTGCGCGCGCAGCTTCGGGAGACCGCCGAGGTGCGCGTGCCGGAGGTGATTCTCGAGCAGCCGTCCAGTGACGGCACCCGAAAATGGGTCTTGCAGCTCGATGGCCATAACCGCATAGAGACGGTACTGATTCCGGATCACACCGGCCGGCGCAACACCCTGTGCGTTTCGTCCCAGGTGGGTTGTGCGTTGGAATGTCGTTTTTGCTCCACCGCGCGTCAAGGTTTCAACCGCAACCTCTCCGTGGCGGAGATCATCGGGCAGGTGTGGATCGCCGCGCGACGCCTCGGCGAGCGTCCGCTGACCAATGTCGTGATGATGGGGATGGGCGAGCCGCTGGCCAATTTCGACAATGTGGTGAAGGCGATGAACCTGATGCAGTACGAGCTCGCTTACAGCCTGTCGAAGCACCGCGTGACGCTGAGCACCTCGGGCGTGGTGCCGGCATTGTATCGGCTGAAAGAGGTCAGCGATGTCTGCCTGGCGGTTTCCCTGCATGCGCCGGACGATGCCTTGCGCAACGAGTTGGTGCCGATCAATCGCAAGTATCCGATTGCCGAGCTGCTTGAGGCCTGCCGCTATTATATTGAAGGAGACAAGCGCCGCAAGGTGACCTTCGAGTATGTGATGATCGACGGCGTTAACGACAGCGACCAGCAGGCGCGCGCGCTGGTGCGCCTGCTCAGCCGGGTGCCGTCGAAGATCAACCTCATTCCATTCAATCCTTTTCCCGGCACCGACTATCGCTGCTCCTCGCCCCGGCGCATGGAGCAGTTCAGCCAGATCCTGATCAAAGCGGGTTTCGTGACCACCTTGCGCAAGACCCGTGGCGACGATATCGATGCCGCCTGTGGGCAGTTGGTCGGCCAGGTCAGGGATCGCAGCCGGCGTCAGTTGGTGGGCCTGAAGTCCGGAGCGCGCGGATGATGCGGCGGCTTGGGTCGCTTGGGCTGGTGGCGATGCTGGCGCTGATGGGCTGCACCCCGGGTAATCTC
>JALVEB010000189.1 GCA_027008705.1 Sedimenticola sp.
TTCATACCCAGGGCCGATGAACGTCCCAGTCAGCAGCTCAGGACACTTGCCTGCCCCCGGAGCGCAGAACATCGAGCAGCTTGCTGTCTCTATGATTCCTTTGGCCCAGTCCGACAGACTGTTAACCCGGAAAATTCATGAATTATACGCGCCCTCGCTTGCGTGGTTGGGATACGACGGCTTTATTTCGGTATTTTTCGGCACACGGCTTCCATCATGTTCCTCGGACGATCGATAAAACCGTTTCGCTGCTCCACCGCCTTGTGGTCCTTCTCCGGGTCCCCGCATTCGCTTCCGCCTCGCGATGTTTCCGCAAGGCCGATGGGTTGATGAACTTCGGGCGCGATGCGATGCGGCGTGAAATCCAGGTGGTCTGGTTGCTGTTCGTGTTGGGAACGGCTTGTGCCGGGGAGGATTTGGCGCCGCTGCCGGAGCCGCTGAGCCTGGGCGCGGCGCTTGAACTGGCGGCCCGCTCCTCGCATCCGGAGCTCGCCGAGGCGCGCGCGCGGCAGCGGCGGGCCGAATCCCGGCTCGAGCAAGCCGAGGCCGATGACGACTGGCGTCTCGATGTCGAGGCCCGTCTGCGCTTGATCGATCCTGATGCGCGCGCGCTGGATCAGTCCGTCAACGATAGCCGCTTGGGGATTGCGCTCGACAAGCGCTTGTATGATTTCGGGTATACCGAGGCAGCGATCGACAGCGCCAGGCATGCCGTGGAGGAGCAGCGCTTGGCGCTGTTCGATGCGCGTCGGCGGCGCTTGCTGGTGACGCTGCGCGCCTTTTTCGATGTGCTGCTCGCGGATCTGGCTTACAGCCGTGACAACGAAGCGATGTCGGTTCAATTCGTTCGTCTGGATAAGAAACGCAATGCGCATGAACTCGGGCAGGTATCGGATCTCGCCCTGGCCCGGGCCGAGGACGACTATCAGCGGGCGCGGGTTGCGCGCGCGGCGAGCGAGTTGAAGCAACGCCTGGCGCGGCAGCGTCTGGCCAATGCCTTGAATCGTCCGCGCGGTCTGCCGTCGGAGTTGGAAGAGCCCGAACTGGGGATTGCCGCGTTGCCGGCGCCGGATTTCGATCCGGCCATCGAGCGCGCGTTGCGTCACAATCCCCGACTGCGCGCGTTGCGCGAGCGGGTCTCCGCCGCGACGGCGGCGCTGGCGCAAGCGCGCAGGGCGGAGGGACCGGTGCTGCGCGCGCGGCTCGGTGCCCGCGCCTGGCAGCGGGAAAGCACGAGTCATCACCCTTTGCGCGCCGAGCTGCGGCTCGACGTACCGCTCTATACCGGTGGGCGCCGCGCGGCGGCGGTGGCCGAGGCTCGCGCCGGGCTGGACCTGGCGCGCGCGCGTCTGGCCTCCTATCGACTGAGCTTGCGCGAGCGGGTGCTCGACCGGGTGCTGGCGATCTCACGTCTGAAGGTGGCGCTCGAACGCCAGCAGGTGTTGGCGGATCGGCGGGATCTGGAGCTGGACCGTAGCCGGGCCCTCTATGAGATGGAGGTGAATACCGATCTCGGCGATGCGATGACGCAGATCTCCGCGGCGCGACTGGCGCGCCGGCGGGAGCAATATGAACTGGCCCTGGCATGGGTCGAACTGAAACTCTTGATGGGTGATGAGCTGAATGAACAGAAGCTACGCGCGTTGCTGGCGGGTGACGGCGGCGAGTCTGCTGGTCGGTCTGCTGCTGCTCGCTAGCGCGCGCGCCGATCCACTGCCCGGTGTGCTGCGCCTGGCCGAGGGTCTCCCGCTCGGGCTGCTGGAATCAGGTGTGATCGCCGAGGTTGCGGTGCGCCCTGGGCAACGGGTGGAGCGGGGCGCTTTGTTGCTGCGCCTCGACGGTCGCGAGTTCGAAGCGCGCGTGGCGGCCGCGCGCGCGCGGCTGGCCGATGCCAAGGCGCGTGATGCCGAGGCGCGCCGCGAGCTGGAACGCGCGCGCGAGCTCTATGAGCGCACGCTGTTGTCGGATCACGAGCGTCAGGTCGCGGCGAACGCGGCCACCTCTGCCCGCGCCCGTCGGGATCGCGCCCGCGCCGAGTTGCGCCTGGCCCGGCTGGCGCGGGAACGCAGCCGCCTGCTGGCGCCGTTTTCCGGCGTGGTGACCCGCCTGCGGGCAGCGCCCGGCATGGCGGTGCGCAATGATTTCGCGGTTACGCCCCTGCTGCGCCTGGTCGATGAAACGGCTTTGCGCGTGGAGATGATCGTGGCCGAAAGGCGTCTTGCCAGCCTGCCCCCGGGCCGGGAGCTGAACTTGCTGTTGGGCAAGCGGCGCCTGCGTGGGCGCGTGGCGGCGCGTGAGCGCATGGCGGACGCCGGCGCATCCTTGTACCGAGTGTTGATCGTGCCCGAATCGCTGCCGGACGACGCGCGTGCCGGTCAGCCGGTGCGCGTGGAGATCGAATGATGGCGGCGATGCGGTGCCTGATCCGCGGCCGCGTCCAAGGCGTGTTCTTTCGCGCCTCGACCCGTCATGAGGCACGTCGTCTCGGCCTGCATGGCCGCGCGCTGAACCTGGCCGATGGTCGGGTCGAGGTGATCGCCTGTGGCGACGAGACGGCGCTGCGGGCCCTGCGCGACTGGCTGCGGCATGGGCCGCCACTGGCGCATGTCGAAGAGCTGGAATGCGAATGGCTCGATGCGATCGATTGTGACGCGCCCTTTTCGATCGGTTGAGCGCCGCCTTGGAGTGGAATCGCGATGTCGAATCCGCCTGAGCATACCCTGACCCTCGAAGAGGTGCTCGATGCCTTGCAGGCCGATGGCCTGCTGGCGCCGGCGCAGGTCGAAAGCCTGCGCGCGCGCCGCCGCATCCGCGGGGAGGGGCATCCGCGGATGCATCCCCTGGCTTGGCTTGCGGAGCAGAATCCGCGCGATCAACGTCATGGCGGATTGCTCGACATCGAGCGTCTGAGCGCCTGGATGGCCGAGCGGGCCGGGCTGGACTATCTCCGTATCGACCCGCTGAAGATCGACGTCGCGGCGGTGACCTCGGTGGTTTCCCAGGCCTATGCCGCGCGCTTCGGGATTCTTCCGGTCGAGGTCGACGCCCGCAGCGTCACCTTCGCCACCGCCGAGCCCTACCAGCGTCAATGGGTCGCGGAGATGTCGCATGTGCTGAAGCGCGACATCCGGCGGGTGATCGCCAACCCCTTGCATGTCGCCCGCTATATCCGCGAGCTGTTCACCCTGAGTCGGTCGGTGCGCAAGGTGCAACAGCGCGACGGCGAACGCACTCCCCGCGGGATCGACAACGTCGAGGCGCTGGTCGAGTTGGGCCGCGCCGGCCAGCTCGATGCCAACGATCAGCACGTCGTCAGCATCGTCGACTGGTTGTTGCAGTATGCCTTCGACCAGCGCGCCAGCGATATCCATCTGGAACCACGTCGCGAAAACGGCAATGTGCGCTTTCGCATCGACGGTGTCCTGCACACGGTCTATGAGATGCCGACCCCGATTCTCGGCGCGGTGATCAGCCGGATCAAGGCGCTGGCGCGCATGGATGTCGTCGAGAAGCGTCGGCCGCAGGATGGACGCGTGAAAACCCGCACGCCGGCCGGCGAGGAGGTCGAGCTTCGCCTGTCGACGATGCCGACCGCGTTCGGCGAGAAGCTGGTGATGCGCATATTCGATCCGGCGGTGCTGGTCCGAACGCTGCCGGAACTCGGTTTCAACCGGCGCGACGCCGCCACCTGGCGCGAGCTCACCGCGCGGACCCACGGCATTTTGCTGGTGACCGGCCCGACCGGATCCGGCAAGACCACCACGCTGTATACCACCTTGAAGCATCTAGCGCGACCGGAGGTCAACGTCTGCACCATCGAGGATCCGATCGAGATGGTCGAGCCGAGCCTCAACCAGATGCAGGTGAATCCCGCGATCGGCCTGGAATTCGCCTCTGGAGTGCGTACCCTGTTGCGACAGGATCCGGACATCATCATGATCGGCGAGATTCGTGACCTGGAGACCGCGAATACCGCGATCCAGGCGGCCCTGACCGGCCATCTCGTGCTGTCCACCCTGCATACCAACGATGCCAGCGCCGCGATCACCCGGCTGCTCGATCTCGGCGTGCCGTCCTACCTGCTCAGTGCCACCCTGCTTGGCGTCGTCGCGCAGCGCCTGGTACGCACCCTCTGCCCGCATTGCCAGTCGACCGCGCCACTGGACGTGGATGCCTGGCATCAACTGACCCGGCCGTGGTCGATCGAGGCGCCCGCGCGGGTGCCGGTCGCGGTTGGCTGCGCCGAATGTCGTAACACCGGTTACACCGGCCGCGCCGGGATCTACGAGATGTTGGTGATGACCCCGGAGATTCGCTCATTGATCGAGCCGGGCTGCGGCATCGAGCGGGTGCGCAAGCAGGCCATGCGGCAGGGCGTCGAGGGGCTGCGCGTCAGCGGCGCGCGCAAGGTCCTGAAAGGGCACACCAGTATCGAGGAGGTGTTGCGCGTGGCGCCGGCCGAGGGTGGCTGAGGGCCTCAGCGATTACCGGGATAGCGCCCCGGGGCATTGCCCGGAGGCATCGGGTAGTAGGGTATCGCGGGCGGCTGGCCGCCACCGTGCGCGGCGCGGTCCGGCGCGGGCGCGCGTCGCCCGCGCGTCAGCGCCTCATAGAGGCTGCGCGCGCTTTCGACGCGCCCGTTTCCCGGCAGCGAGGCGGATTGGCTGGGCGCCCAACGCATCTGGATGCTGGCGTTGGGGGGGCGAAGCTCCGTCTGATCCCTGGGAGATCGCAGACGTTCCGTCTCCCGGGCCGGCGGCGTCTCGGCGGGCGCGAACCGCCATGTCGCATGGCCGGCTGGGCGGGCAGGCGGAGACGCTGGCGTTTTTTCTACCGCGGACGGAGCCGGGCGGAACAGGGCGTCATGCGGCGCGCCTTGGGGTTGGTCTGTTTGCCGCGGAGAGAGGACCGGTCCGAAGCCGGGAGCGGCGTCGCGCGGGGGGGACGCCGGTGGCGTTAGTCGTTCACTCCGGGATGGCTCGGCAAGCGCGGAGTCCGCTGGCCGGCGTGGCGTGACCTCATGATTCACGCCCGGCGGCAGTGGGCGGCGGGGGGCGGTCGCCGGTCCGGAACCGTTGTGATCCTGATCGGCTGGTCGTTGCCGCGATGGCTGGAGCGGCTCAGGACGGTTCTCGGCGGCGGATGAATGCGTCGGGGATGGCGATGGCCGTTGGATGGCGGCTTCGGGGTAGTCGTCCGGGGATGTGTCCGGAACGCTGCCGATAGCGGGCTTCGCCACCGTGGGGGAGTTCGGCTCGGTGGGCGAAGTGGCGAAAACCGGGCTGAATCCATCCTTGCGGGGTGGGTGATGACCGCTCGTCGACTTGACTTCCGACGTTTTGCCTCTGGGCGCGGATGCGGCCCGCTCCGCCCGGGGCAGCTTGTCGATCAGCCCGAAAGGGCCGGGCGGAGGCGGAAAATCCTCGGCATATATCGGGCTCGCGCCGAGTAGCAGGAGAGTAAGAGCGGGCAGTGCAAGACTTGGTTTCATGGCGTGTTCGATCCCCTATGCGTGCATCATCGGAAGCCGTAATGGAGAGTATATACTCGTCGCCCATGAATTTTTCGCGACTGCGACCGCCCCTCTGGGCGTCGTTGCGGAAACCCGCCGTGGAAGGGGCTATGACTCGTTTCCGCGTCTGGCCCACAGGTGCGAGGGATGATCTCGAAAAAACCGAAGATTCATGGGCGACGAGTATAGTCACTACCTTACAGTGTCTGTAAATATTATTGGCTTGTGGCGTCGGCGGACGTGGAAATACGATGGGCCCTCCAATAACAAGCATGGCATATCGGAGGCTCGATGAAAGCGATCGTGAGAAAACAGTACGGCTCGGCGGACGAACTGGAGATCAGGGAGGTGCCCAGGCCCGAACCGGGCGCGGATGCTGTCCTCATCCGGGTCAAGGCCTTCGGCCTGAACCGCGCTGAGATCTATATGCGCCAGGGTCTGTGGGGCGAGGTCGCTCCAATCAGCGGAATCGAATGTGTCGGCACCGTCGCCGAGGATCCCGCCGGAGAATGGCAGGCAGGCCAGACGGTCGCGGCGCTGATGGGGGGCATGGGGAGGAGCATCGATGGCAGCTATGCCGAGTATGTGGCGCCCCCGCGAAGCAATGTCATCCCTATCGAGACCGACCTGCCCTGGGAAGTGCTGGCGGCCGTGCCGGAATCCTACGCCACCGCCTGGGCCTGTTTGCACCAGAACATCGGCATCGAACACCGCGACTCGCTGCTGGTGAGGGGCGGAACCTCCGCGCTCGGCCAGGCCGCGATCAATATCGCCGCTGCCCGGGGGATCGAGGTGCTGGGCACCACCCGCCAGGAGGAACGCCTGTTGCAACTGAGCCGTATCGGTTGTACGAGCCCGCTGATCGATACGCCGGAGCTGAGCCAAAGTATTCGCGAGTCGCATCCGGACGGCCTCGATGCCGTGCTGGATCTGGTAGGCAACAGCACCTTGCTCGATTCTCTCAAAATGGTTCGCAAGGGAGGGGTCGTATGTACCGCGGGATTCCTGGGCGGTGGTGACCCGATCGCCTTCAACCCGTTGGCCGATCTGCCGAGCGGCGTGAACCTCAACTTTTTCGCAAGCTTCATGTTCGGCACTCCCGACTTTCCATTGACGGACATCCCCCTGCAACACATTGTCGAACAGGTGGAGAAGGGCGTCTATCGCTGCGAGCCGGCCCGTGTGTTCGGGTTCGACGAAATCAGGCAGGCGCACCGCTTGATGGAGTCGAACGATGCGGGTGGGAAGATCGTGATCATGCATTGAGGGAGGCGGCGAGTATATTGGCATGCATATCACCATCAGACAACTGTTCACCGTGGACGCCATCGTGCGCAATGGCAGCATCAAGGCGGCTGCCGATGTCTTGCACCGTACCCATCCCAGCGTCATCGCGGCAATCAAGAAGCTGGAAGAAGAATTGGGCTTCGATGTGTTCGACCGCAGCGGCTATCGGGTCGTGCTGACACGTCGCGGCGGTGAGTTCTACAAGGCGGCCCGGCCGGTGCTGGAGCAGTACATGCGCCTGTCGAATACGGTGAGGGGGTTGCGGGCGGATGGGGAGCGACAACTGAACATCGTCGTCGGCGACGTGACGCCCCCGTCGTTGTTGGTCGATATACTACGCCAGTTCCGCGCTGCCTGTCCGGAGATCCAGGTCAACCTGTATTCGGGTAACATCATGGGGCCCCGGGAACGCCTGTATGACGACGCGGCGGATGTCATGATCCATCACGTCGATCGCTACGATACCGGGGTCGAGGTGATTGGCTTGGGCCGTGTGGAGGTGGTGCCGGTAGCGGCGTCAGGCTATTTGGCCTTCCCCGTCGGCAGGGATGCCACCTACGAGCAGCTGAAGGATTATGTCCAATGCATCATCCGCTGTACCGCCGACCATACGCCGACCCGCGACTATTTTCTGCTCGATGGCTGCCCCAGTATCACGGTGGATGATCAGCGGATGAAGAAGCGCATCATCCTGTCGGGCATGGCCTGGGGACATTTGCCCGACTACCTGATCCGGGACGAGTTGCGGGACGGCCGGCTGGTGTCGTTGGCCGGCCGTAATATCAAGAGGAACAGTCTGGAGATCGTCGCGGCCCGCAAGGCGGGCGTTACTCAGGGTCCGACCGCCCGTTTGTTCTGGGAATTCCTGCGCCAGCTCGATATTTCAGCCTCTGGCGGTGGAAGCGCCGTCGACCTGGGGGACGGAACGCACGGGGTCACGAAGTGACCTGAATATATATACTCGTCGCCCATGACTTTTCGGCCACTGCGACCGCCCCTCGCACCCGTGGGCGTCGTTGCGGAAACTCGCCATAGAATGGGCTATGACTCGCTTCCGCGCCTAGCCCACGGGCGCGAGGAACGGCCTCGAAAATCC
>JALVEB010000190.1 GCA_027008705.1 Sedimenticola sp.
GGTGAGCAGAAGCAGGGCGGTGAGCAGAAGCAGGGCGGTGGGCAAAAGCAAGGAGGCGAGCAGAAGCAAGGCCCGGCGCAAAGCTTCCAGGACGCCCTGAAAGCCCAGCAGCAGGCCGGTAAGCAGCCAGGCGAAGAGCCAGCATCGGCCGCCGCGGAGCAGGCATCTCAACCGAAGCCGGAATCACGCACCCAAGACCCTGCCAAGGCCAAGGCGGGTCAACGCGGGCCCCGGCCCCCGGAGCCGGCACGCGCCGCGAGCGCGCGGGCCCTGCCGAGCGAGGAACGCATGGCCGCCGAGCAATGGCTCAAGCGCATCCCGGATGATCCCGGCGGCCTGCTGCGGCGTAAATTCCGTTACCAATACCAGTATCGCCAACGCAGCGGCACGCGCCGCGCCGGCGATACCCAGCGCTGGTGAAAAACCGATGAGAGAGCCCAACATGACAACGCGAATCTTCCGTCTGCTGGCGATCGGTCTGCTGATGCTGGCCCAGGTCGCGCGCGCCGAGGTCAGCGCCAGCGTCGATCGCGACAGGATCTACGAGGGAGATACCCTGACCCTGATATTGGAGAGTGATGGCAATGTGCAGGGCAGCCCCGATCTGACTCCGTTGCAGGGTGATTTCGAGGTGCTTGGCACCGGTCGCAGCAGCAACATCCGCATCATCAATGGCCAGCAATCCATCTCCACTGGCTGGCAGGTCCGCCTGCGGCCGCGCCGGCTGGGCGATCTGATCGTGCCGCCGCTCTCGGTAGGCGGTGAGAAGACCCGCCCGCTGGTGGTGCATGTCGGCAAGGTGCCGCCCGAGGTCGCGCGCAAAAACGCTGAGCAATTATTCGTCGAAACCGAGATCGACAGCGGCGGCCACCCGCCCTATGTGCAACAACAGGTCAAGCTGACGGTGCGCCTTTACTATCGCGTGCGTCTGCTCGACGGAGAACTGAGCGAACCCACGCCCGATGGGGATGTAGTGTTCGAACGCCTCGGCGACGACAAGCGCTATGAAACCGTGCGCAACGGCAAACGCTACAAGGTGATCGAGCGGGAATACGCGATGTTCCCTCAACGTAGCGGCGAGCTGCATATCCCCTCGGTGGTCTTCAGCGGCCACGCCGCGCTGCGCCGACCGGCGCGCAGCCACCGGCCATCGTCGCGCCTCGACAGCCTGATGCAACGCTTCTTCGGTGATGATCCGTTCATGGACGATTTCTTTGCCAACTCTCCGTTCGGCGCGCGGGGCAAACGCCTGGTCGCGCGCAGCCCGTCGCAGACACTAAAGGTGCTGCCGCCGCCAAAGGATTACCACGGCAGTGACTGGCTGCCCGCCGCCGGGATCGAACTGCACGACTCCTGGACCGAAAACCCACCGCAACCACGGGCCGGCGAGCCGGTTACCCGCGTACTCACCCTGCGCGCAAAGGGGCTGGAGGCCTCACAACTGCCCCAACTCGAGATCGCGCCAAGCGCGGACTACAAGGTCTATCCGGAACCAGCAACAAGCCGCAACCTGCTCGCCGACGGCTGGGTGGTCGGCGAGCTGCGGCGTGAATTCGCCATCGTGCCGACCCATGCCGGCAAACTGGTGCTGCCGCCGATCCGGGTCCACTGGTGGGATACCCAGCAGAACAAAGAACGCGACACCGTGCTGCCACGCTGGGAGCTGAGCGTTCTGCCCGGCCAGGGTGTCTCGTCCACGTCATCACCGGCAACGTCGGCCCCGGAGCAAAAGAATGACGAGTCCGCGGAAGCTCCCGCGCAATCGGCCAGCGCCCTCGGCCCGTCTCCTGGTTCGCGCGACCTGGGTAATCGCATCGCCGATCACTGGCCCTGGCTCGCCGCGTTGATGGCCTTGTTGCTTGCACTGTCCGTTACCTGGTGGACACGCCGGAAACGCGCCGCTGTCCGAGCCGCCGCGGGCGAACCGCCAGCCACAAACCCGCGTG
>JALVEB010000191.1 GCA_027008705.1 Sedimenticola sp.
GGCAGTATTACCTGCGCCGGGGGTCGAACGTCGGCGATATCCAGGTCAACCTGATCGACAAGCACCAGCGCGAGCGCAAGAGCCACGAGATCGCGTTGGCCGTGCGCGAACCGTTGCAGGCGATCGCGCGCAAGCACCAGGGCAATGCGAAGATCGTCGAGGTGCCGCCCGGACCGCCGGTGCAGGCGCCGATCGTCGCCGAGATCTACGGCCTCGACTACCATGGCCAGATGGCCCAGGCCAAGGCGGTGCGCAAGGTCTTCGAATCCACCCCGGATATCGTCGATGTCGACGACAGCATCGAATATCCGGCGGTGAAGTTCACCATCGCCGTCGACCGCGCCCGGGCGGCGCGCCTCGGCGTCGGCCAGGCCGACATCGCCGATGCGCTGGCGACCGTGCTGAACGGCGCGGACATTACCTACCTGCACGGCGAGAAGCGCAAATACGCGGTGCCTGTGCGGTTGGAATACGCCGAGGCCGACAAGGAAGACATCGAGCAACTGCTGGCGCTGAAGGTGCGCGCCATGAACGGCGATCTGGTCCCGTTGTCGAGCCTGATCGAGGTACACAAGGGTGTCCGCGAGTTCAGCATCTACCACAAAGACCTGCTGCCGGTGGTGTTCGTCACCGGAGACATGGCCGGCCGGATCGACAGTCCGCTGTACGGCATGTTCGAGATCTCGGACCAACTGAAAGCGCAACAGGGCCCCGGGCAGTGGTTCATCAACCAGCCGCCGAATCCGTATGAGTACAGCCTCAAATGGGACGGCGAATGGCAGGTGACCTACGAAACCTTCCGCGACATGGGCATCGCCTACGCGGTCGGCTTGCTGGTGATCTACCTGCTGGTGGTGGCGCAGTTTCGCTCCTACATCGCGCCGCTGGTGATCATGGCCCCAATCCCGCTGACCATCATCGGCATCATGCCCGGCCACGCGTTGCTCGGCGCCCAATTCACCGCCACCTCGATGATCGGCATGATCGCGCTGGCCGGCATCATTGTGCGCAACTCGATCCTGCTGGTGGATTTCATCAATCAGCAGGTGCGCGCCGGCAAGGATCTTGCCGAAGCCACGATTCAATCCGCCGCGGTACGCGCCAAGCCGATCGTGCTGACCGGCATCGCCGCGATGATCGGCGGCTTTTTCATCATCGACGATCCGATCTTCGGGGGCCTGGCGATCTCGCTGATCTTCGGCCTGCTGGTATCCACCGTGCTCACGCTGGTGGTGATTCCGGTGGTCTACTACGGCGTCATGCACAAGCGCCTGGACCGCATTCTGGCGAGCGGAGAATAGCCTGCCGCGCTATTGGATATAGGGGTTGGCGTTACCCTGCAACTCGGCGATGCGCCGGTTGCGGGCGCGCTCGGCGGCATCGGGCGGATCGAGGCGGTTCCACTTGCGCAGCAGGCGGCGCTGCCGGTCGAACAACTTCAGGCCGTAGCGATCGGCCATATACAGCATCGCACGCGCGATATTGCCTTGCGCGGCGTCGCGCGGCTCGACCTTGCGATGGCGGAAATCCACCTCGAAATCGCACCAGGGATAATAGTGTTTCTCGCCCCGAATCTCGGCGAAGGCCATCGCCGAACGCAAGGTATTGACCTTTTTCAGCGCCGGGTAGAGGTTGTGCATATCCGCCTCGATGCGATTGAATCGCGCACTGCGGCGACGGCATTCATCGCGTTCACCGCAGCGCAACGCGCGGGTCACCCAGCTCATCGGGAAGACATGCTCGAGGTTGATCTTGCGCCCATGATGCGGACCGAATTCCGCAGCGCAATACAAGGTCACACCACCATTCGGATAGACCTCCCGCCAGAATAACCGCCGCGCCTCGCGATAATCCGCCGGCGCGCGCGCGGACAACGGGGCGCGGGCCCCCGCGGTCTTGCCGGAGGCCTCGCCGGCATTCTTGCAGCCGCCCGCCAGAATCAACGCCGCGCCCAGCACCAGCCAGGCGGGTTCCGTCGCTCGCTTCGATGACATGACCCTCTCTACCCCATGGTTCTATCCGTCGCCGATGAATTTTCGGCCACTGCGAGCGCCCCTCGCACCCGTGGGCCAGGCGCGGAAACGCATGGCGCCCTACGCTACAAAAAGGTGACGCCGACCTGGAAGAGCTTTTCCACCGCTTTGATCTGACGCCGGTCGACCAGAAACAGGATGACATGGTCTTCCGGCTCGATGACGATATCGTGATGCGGGATCAGCACCTCGTCACCGCGCACGATGGCGCCGATGCTGGTGCCCGGCGGCAGTTTGATCTGGTCGATGCGTCGCCCGACCACGCGAGAGGAGTGCTTGTCGCCGTGGGCGATCGCCTCGATCGCCTCGGCCGCGCCGCGCCGCAGGGAATGCACGCGCGCGACATCGCCCCGGCGCACATGGCGTAGCAGACTGCCGATGGTGGCCTGCTGCGGTGAGATCGCGATGTCGATCGGCCCGGACTGCACCAGCTCGGCATAGGAGGCACGGTTGATCAGCGCCATGACCTTGCGCGCGCCCAGCCGCTTGGCGAGCATCGCCGAGAGGATGTTGGCCTCGTCGTCGTTGGTGACCGCGCAGAAGACGTCGGTCTCCTCGATGTTCTCGTCGACCAACAGGGATTCGTCGACCGCGTCGCCACGCAGCACGATGGCGTTGTCGAGGATCTCGGCGACCGACTCGGCGCGGTCGTCGTTGCGCTCGATGACCTTGACGTGATAGCGCTTCTGCAATACCCGCGCCAGACGCAGCCCGATGTTGCCGCCCCCGGCGATGATAACGCGCTTGTAGGGCTTTTCGAGACGTTGCAGCTCGGCGATCACGGCCTTGATGTGGTCGCTCGCGGCGATGAAGAAGATCTCGTCATCGGCCTCGACCACGGTGCGCCCCTCGGGGATGATGGCCCGCCCGCGGCGGTAGATCGCGGCGACCCGGGCCTCGACCCCAGGCATGTGTTCGTTCATCTCGCGCAATTCGTGGCCGACCAGCGGGCCGCCATGGTGGGCCCGCACCGCGACCAGGCGCACGCGTCCGCCGGCGAAATCCACCACTTGCAGCGCGCCGGGGTATTCGAGCAGGCGCAGGATGTATTCGCCGACCAGTTGCTCGGGGCTGATCAGTACGTCGATCGGCATCGCGCCGTCGACGAACAGGTGCGGATAGTTCAGGTAGCCGACCGAGCGCACCCGCGCGATCTTGGTCGGGGTATGGAACAGCACCCGCGCGACCTGGCAGGCGACCATGTTGGTCTCGTCGCTGTTGGTCACCGCGAGCACGATGTCGGCGTCGTCGGCCCCGGCCTGGCGCAGCACATCGGGGTGCGAGGCTAGGCCTTGCACGGTGCGGATATCGATCTGATCCTGTAGTTCCTGCAACAGGTCGCCCCGCTGGTCGATGACGGTGATGTCATTGGCTTCGTTGGCGAGGTTGTGCGCCACCGACGAGCCGACCTGACCGGCGCCGAGTATGATGATCTTCATCGTGGCTCCCGCTCAGCGCCGGTCCTTGATCTCGATGCCCAGCGAACGCAGCTTGCGGTACAGGTGGGTGCGCTCCATGCCGACCTCCTGGGCCATCTTGCTGACGTTGCCGGAATGCTTGTCGAGTTGGTATTCGAGATAGGCTTTCTCGAATTGCTCGCGCGCCTGGCGCAAGGGCTGGTCGAAGGAAACCGCCGATCCCGGCCCGCCAGCCGCTGGCGAGGCGCCGCCGCCGATCGCCGCCTGTACCTCGTCGAGGGTGATCTCCTCGTCGCCACCCATGATCAGCAGGCGCTGCACCAGGTTCTTCAACTCGCGTACGTTGCCCGGCCAGGGGTAGTTGCGCAGGAAGTTCTGCGCGCCGATGTCGAAGCGGCGGTACATCAGTTTGTCCTGGGCGACGAAGGTATCGACGTAGTAGTTCAGCAGTTCGGGCACGTCCTCGGGGTGATCGCGCAGCGGCGGCACATCCAGCGGCACCACGTTGAGGTGGTAGAAGAGGTCCTCGCGAAAACGCTCGGCCTTGACCTGTTCAGCCAGATTGCGGCTGGTCGCGGCGATGATGCGCACGTCGACCGAGACCGGCTCGGTGCCGCCGACGCGGAGAAAGGATTCGGTGTTCAAGGCCCCGACCAGCTGCGCCTGGACCTCGAGATCCATGTCGGCGACCTCGTCGAGAAACAGGGTGCCACCCTGTGCCTGCTCCAGCCGGCCGTAGTGGATCTGGCCGTTCTCCTCGCTGCCGAACAGTTCCAGCGCGGCGTTGCTGCGCGCGATCGCCGAGACCCCGACCTCGACGAACGGCCGCTTCGCGCGCGGGCTCTGGTTGTGCAGGTAACGCGCGAGGGTCTCGCGGCCACTGCCCGGTTCACCGGTGATCAACACCCAGGTATCGTGCTTGGCGATGCGCTTGATCTGCTCGCGCAGGCGTTGCATGACCTGGCTGCGACCGACCGGATCGACCACCGCCTGGGCGCGCTGACGCAAGCCGAGGTTCTCGCGTTGCAGGGTGTCGGCCTCCAGCGCGTGCTCGACGGTCAGCAACAGCTTGGCCAGCGACAGCGGTTTTTCGAGGAAATCGTAGGCGCCGAGGCGGGTCGCCTCGACCGCGGTCTCAACCGTGCCGTGACCGGACATGATGATCACCGGGCACGGCAACTCGGTCTCGTTCCACTCCTTCAACAGCGAGATGCCGTCGATATCCGGCATCCAGATGTCCAGCAGCATCAGGTCCGGACGCCGCTCGCGCAAGGCCTTGCGCGCGCTCCCGCCGTCCTCGGCGGTGGCCACGCGGTAGCCTTCGTCCTCGAGGATCTCTTTCACCAGTTGTCGGATGTCCGGCTCGTCATCGACGACCAGGATATAGGGACTGCTCATGCAGGGTTACTCCACGCCATGCTGATTCAATGGGGTTTCGCTCCCGGCGGCGTCATCCGCCCCGGGCCGGGAGCGCCCGGCATCGACCACCGGCAGACGAAACACGAAACGCGCGCCGTCGCCGGTGTTCTCCGCCCACACACTACCACCATGCTCTTCGATATTCTTCTTTACGATCGCCAGGCCCAGCCCGGTTCCCTTGGTCTTGGTCGTGACATAGGGCTCGAACAGGCGGCCGAGCTGATCCTCGGCGATGCCGCCGCCATTATCCTCCACCTGGACCTCGACAAAAAGGCAGTCGTTGCGTTCGATCACGCGGCTCCCGACCCGGATGCGCGGCCGCGCGACCGACTCGACCGATTCCAGCGCGTTCTTGAGCAGGTTGTGCAACACTTGGCGCATGCGCACCGGGTCGGCCTCGATATGGGCATCGCCGGCGTTCAGATCGACCACCAGGCATCCGGCCTCACGCTGCGAGGCATAGAGATCCAGCACCTCGCCGAGGAAACGGTCGGCATGCAGCGGCTTGCGCGCCAGCCGCGGCGGCTTGGCGTATTCGGAGAAGGCGTTGACCATCTCCTTCATCGCCTCGACCTGTTGCACGATGGTGTGGGTGGCCTTGTCGAGCACCGCCGCGTCTTCCGGATCCATGCGTTTGAGGTATCGGCGGCGCAGGCGCTCGGCGGAGAGCTGGATCGGGGTCAGCGGGTTCTTGATCTCATGCGCGAGACGCCGCGCGACCTCGCCCCAGGCGGCGTTGCGCTGAGCCTGCACGAGCAGCGTGATGTCGTCGAATACCAGCAGGTGCCCCCGGGCCAGCCGGCCTCCGCCACGCAGCGGGGTCAACCGACACAACAGAATCTTGCGTTCTTCGGGATGGAAGATCGTGACCTCGCGCTGCCAGCCGTGTTCACCCTTGACCAGCGGTTCGCGGATCCGGTCGAGCAGCTGTTCGACCGCCGGTCCGGCCTCGGCGAGGTCGTTGAAGCGCTCACCGAGATGTTCCCGCAAGTCGATCCGCAGCAGGCGCGAGGCGGTGTCGTTGGCGGTGCGCAGGCGATGCTCCTCGTCGAAGGTCATGACCCCGGAAGTGAGCTGTTGCAACACCGTCTCGAGGTAGGCGTGCTGGGCCTGCAACAGCTCGCGCGAGCGCTCGGCCTCGTCGCGCGCCTGGGCGATGCGCCGCGTCATGGTGTTGAACGACGAGACCAGAAAGGCCAGCTCGTCATGGCTGCGTGGCACCGGCAGCTGGGTGTCGTAGTCGCCCTCCGCGATCGCGCGCGTGGCCTCGGCGATGTGGGTGACCGGCGCCACCAGACGACGGGCGAAGAAGAACGCCGCCCACACCGCGGCGAACAGGCTGAACAGCAGCACCAGGAACAGGGTCAGGCTGAAGCTGAATTTGAGCGCCTCGCGCAGGTAGGCCAGCTCCTTGTAGCGGTTGACATCGTTCTGCACCGCCTCGCTCAGGCGGGTGATGTTCTCGGATAAGGGGTAGAGGGCCTGAAGCAGAAACTGGCGTCCGCGCGGATCATGGATCAGCACCCGCACATGAAGCTGGGAATCGCTCCCGTAGGGCAGCAGACCGCTGAAGTCCTCGCCCTGACGCACCTGCTGCAACAGCGCCTCGTCGGGTTTCACCGGCACCAGGTCGGTCGGGTCGACGTTCGACGAGCCGAGCACCTCGCCGTCGGCGTTCATCAGGGTCAATTCGACCGCGCCGCTGCGCGCGCGCGCATCGCCCAGTCCGATCACCGCCGACGAGGCGTTGCTGAGATCCAGCGCGGCCATCAGCTCGCGGGTCTCGCGCAGGCGCTCGCGTCGATGCAGCGCCAGCGAGGCCTTGCTGAGTTCGAGCGACTGGTTCATCGCCTCGTCGATCTTGACATCGAACCAGCTGTCGATGCCGTGCAGCAGAAACTGCATCGAGTAGTAATACACCACGCCGACCGGAGCCACCGCGAGCGATACGAAGATCACCACCATGCGCAGCGTCAGGCGGGAGCCGGAGGTTCGCCGGCGATACCCGCGCAAGGTGTGCCACAGATTGTAGCCGATCAATCCGACGAGCACCGTCAGACCGCCGACATTGGCGATCAGCAAGGGCTCGTAGAGGCGCGACAGCTTGTCGGAGTTCTGCACCGCGCTGCTCATCAGGTGCAACGTGGCGAGCAACAGCAGGATCAGCAGGGCGACGATCCAGCCTTCGCTGCCGAGCCGGCGCGCGCGGCGCCTCAGTGCCGCAAGCGCCACCGGGTCCACCCGGTCGAGAGATTCCACGCCGACGAGATGTAGGCCTTCGGTCGCAGCGGCAGGGGCAAGGCCTCGATGTCCAGCGAGGCCTTGATCTTCAGTTCATAGTCCTCGCCCTTTTCAAGCTGATCCTCGCGCACCACCGGCAGGCCCTGAAGATCGCCGAGCGCGTGAATCGCCGCGGCCCGCGAGACGAAGTTCCGCCGTTCTCCGGTATCGAGGTCGGTGACTTGGTACAGCGCCGACACCGGCAGATAGCGGATCTGGCCACGCACGCGGAACTCGACCACGTCGCCCTCCCAGATCCAGGCTCCGACCCGACGCACCTGAATATGAACCTCGGTGGTCAACGGCACGCCGTTGGCGAGCGCCTCCAGCGCGTCTTCGCTGAAGCGGTAGTCGATCAGCACATCGATCACGAACTGACCGTGGTCGAGGCGCGCGTTGGCTTTCACAACCTGAAACGCGAGCGCGCCCAGCGGCCAGGCGAGCACGCCGAGCAACAGCCATGAGAGGAAGCGTCGTCTCACGCCGGCCTCCGCCGCAGCAGGGTGTGGAAGAAGCCGTCCCACGGGCCGCATCCCGGCAGAAGCTGAGAGCCGACACCGGCCGCAAAAGCGCCGTCGAGTGCGATCGGCACCACCTCGGCATCGGGATGTTCGGCCAGGAAGCGGGTCATCTGCTCGGCGTTCTCCTCGGGCAATACGGAACAGCTTACATACAACA
>JALVEB010000192.1 GCA_027008705.1 Sedimenticola sp.
CGAGATGACCGACATATTGGTCTGCTGCGCGTCGAGGCCGGTCTTGGCGATCCATAGGGCTGGGAACATCGCTGTCTCCTGTCATTTTTCAGTCGGTCGCCGGACCTGGATCCGGGCGGCCAGGGGCTTGCCGTCATTCAGCTTTTCATCACCGAGAGCGCGGCTTCATCGGTTTTCTCGGCGGTCTGCATCATCTTCACCTGCATCTCGAAACGCCGCGCCAGCTCGATCAGATTCACCATGGATTCAACGCCGTTGACGTTGCTGCGCTCCAGGGTGCCGACCTCGATGCGCTGGAAAGCGTCGGCCTCGGCCGGCTCGCCGTTCTTCTGCCGCATCAGGCCGTCGAGCCCTTTCTCCAGGGCGGTGTGATCGGGGCTGACCAGCTTGATGCGATCGATCACCACGACCTCGTTCGGCGCGCCTCCGAGCGGCCGCACCGACACCGTGCCATCGGCGCCGATCTGGATCTTCTCGTATTCCGGCAGCGCGATCGGACCGTCGTTGCCGATCACCGGCAGGCCGTTGGCGGTCTTCAGCAGGCCATCGGCATCCACCGCCAGATCGCCGCGCCGGGTATAGGCCTCGTTGCCATCGGCGGCCTGCACCGCGATCCAGCCATCCCCGGCGACGGCGATATCGAGATCGCGCCCAGTGTGGTTGAAGCCACCGCGCGCGAAGCTGGTTTGCGGACGCTCGCTGAGCGCGTAGACGCGGGTCGGAAAGCCATTGCCGAACACCGGCATCGAGCGAAACTGGTCGAGATCCTTCTGAAAACCGTCGGTATTGGCATTCGCCAGGTTGTTGGCGTTGGTGGCCTGCGCCAGCGTGGTCTCGCGGGCGCCGGACATCGCCACATACAGCATGCGGTCCATGGCTTACTCCTAGCGGATGTTGATGATGGTCTGGGTCACGGTATCCGCGGTGGTGATGACCTGGGCATTGGCCTGGTAGTTGCGCTGCGCGGTGATCAGGTTGACCAACTGCTCGGCGATATCGACGTTGGACGACTCCAACGCGCCGGACTGGATCAGGCCAAAGCTGGAGGTACCGGCCTCGCCGAGTTGGGCGACCCCGGATTCGAACGACTCCGCCCAGTTGGTGTCGCCGAGCTGGCGCAGCCCCTGGTTGTTGTTGAACTTGGCCATCGCCACCTTGCCCAGGGCCTGCGACTGGCCGTTGGTGAAGCGGGCGAAGACCACGCCTTCCTTATCCACGTCGACCCCCCGCAGACGCCCCGTGGTATAGCCATTCTGGGTCAGGGAGTTGACCGCGAAGTTACCGCCATACTGGGTGGTCTTGGAGAAGTCGATCTCGATGTTCAACGGCGCGGCCGCCGATCCCGGGATGGTGAAGCTGTCGAGCGTGACGATCCCCGGCGACGCCGGCGTGGTCAGCGCGCCGGCGCTGTCGAACTCCAGCGTGGTGCTGGCCGCGCCGCCGACATTGACCGGATTGCCGTCGATCTGGGTGTACACATCCCACTGACCCGGCGTCGCGGCGTGACGAAAGAACATGGTCGCGGTATGCGAGCCGCCGAGGGTGTCGTAGGCAGTGGTCGAGGTCGAATAGTTGTAGCTCGACGGATCGCCGGCATCGAACGCCACCGTCGGTTCCGTGGCGTCCGCGTCGAGGTTCAGCGCCGCGGCGATGTCGGTGGTGGCCGATGGCGCGCTCGGCTGCAACGGCAATTGCAGATCGGACAGCGCGCCGGAGCGGAAGGTGGTCTCGCCGTTCGAGCCGATCGATGCGGCATAGACCTTCAACTTCTGATTCGCGTGATTGACGACCAGCCCGTTACGGTCGACGCTGTAGGCCCCGGCGCGGGTATAGGAACGGCTGCCGTCCGGGTCTTCGAGGACGAAGAAGCCATCGCCGCTGATCGCCAGATCGAAGTTGTTCGAGGTGAAATCGATGGTGCCCTGCCCGAACTGCTGGGCGATGCGGGTCACACGCACGCCGCTGCCGGCGGCGGTCGAGGTGTCGTCCTGCAAGGCGTTGGCGTAGACATCGGCGAACTCGGCGCGGGACTCCTTGAAGCCGTTGGTGCTGGCGTTGGCGATGTTGTTTCCGGTGACTTCCAGGTCGGTCGAGGCGGCGTTCAGGCCGCTGAGCGCGATACGGAATGGCATGTCGGGGTTCTCCTATTGAATCTGTCGTACGTCGCGGAAATCGATCGGGCCGAGACCGGCGAGATTCAGCGTGGTGCCGAAGCCCTGCGGGTCGATCAGCACGCTGTCGACGCGCGCCGCGATGGCCGGCTCCAACGCGACCGTCTGGTCGCCGATCACCGCCTCCACCGCGATCTTGTAACGGCCCGGCTCGCTGAACCCGCCCTGGTCGTCGAGACCGTCCCAGGTGAAGCGCAGCTCGCCGGCCGGTTGCGGACCGAGCCGAAGCTGGCGCACCTCGCGACCGAGCGCATCCCGCACATGCACCACCACGTCGGAGGCGCTGCTGTCGAGCTGGGCAAGCCCACGGATGCCGCCCTCGGCGCCGAGCACGCCCTCGTCCAACGGCGTGTAGACCTGCCGCCCGACCAGCCCGGCGGCCTGCAAGGACTGCCCGCTGGCGAGGGAATCGGTCAGCTTCTTGAAGCTGTCGTTCAGTTCACCGATGCCGGATACCGAGGTGAACTGGGCGATCTGGCTGAGCATCTGCTCGTTGTTCATCGGCTTCATCGGGTCTTGATTATTGAGCTGGGTCACCATCAACTTCATGAAGGTGTCCATGCCCATCCGATTGCGCTTGGCCGGCTCCTGCGGCTTGACCAGTCCGAGCGATTCGAAGGGATTCTTCGTATTGGGATCGATGACGGGCATCACGGCCTCCCGGCTACTTGCCGATGTCGATCGTCGAGACCGCCATGCGCTTGGCGGCGTTCATGACCTCGACATTGCTTTGGTACGAGCGCGAGGCGGAGATCATGTTCGCCATCTCCTCCACCAGGTTCACGTTCGGGCGATAGATATAACCTTGCTCGTCGGCCATCGGATGATCCGGCTGATATTCCTTGCGTAACGGCGCCTGGCTCTCGATCACTCCGAGCATGCGCACGCCGCTTGCCGGCCGCGTCGGATCGAGCCCGTCCATCACCGCCTGAAACACCGGCTCTCGGGCGCGGTAGGTCCGCTCGATGCTGCTGCTGATGGTATCGACGTTGGCCATGTTGCTGGCGACCAGATTCAGCCGCAGGTTCTGCGCGCTCATGCCGCTGGCGGCGATATCGAATGCCTTGAAGCTGCTCATGATCTATTCTCCCCGGATCGCGCGGCGCAAGGTGGACAGGGCGCCGTTGATGAAACGCACCGTGGCCTGATGGCCGATCTCGTTCTCAGCGAACGCCGCCTGCTCCCGCTGGGCATCGACGGTATTCCCATCCACCGAGGGCTGTTCCGGCACGCGGTATTGCAGGTCGCCGAGCGGCGGCGGCAACGGCGCCACCGCGATATGGCGCGGGTTGGTCACGCGCAACGCCACCGCGGGCAGGCTCCGCCCCGGCATCGCCTCGCGCAAGACCGCCTGAAAATCGAAATCCCGCGCCTTGTAACCGGGCGTATCGGCATTCGCCAGGTTGGCCGCCAAGACTTCGCTACGCCGGTCGTGAAGGCGCAGGGCCTGCTCATGGATACCGAAGAGACTGTTCGCGTTCATGCGCTACTCCCGCTGGAAATCGTCGAATCGATGGCGTCGAATTTCTTCGTCCGCCGGTCTGTCGAAAAATATCTTGCAGATTCCATGCCAGCATGGAAGGGCACGACAATATGGCCGTATTCAACGCTTTTTTCGTGAAAAATCGGCAAGCCGTTGCCGAAAACGGCAATTCTGACCCACGAAGCCATTTCGGCATGGAACTTGCTGAATATCCCAATGAGCATGAGTGACAATTTTTCGACACAACGAGACAGCGATGAAAATCCATCACCTGTTGATCCCGTGCCTGCTCGGGAGCACCGCCGTCGCCGGCGAGATCGAATCGATCGAAGCCATCCGCGCGGCGGTCGAGAACGAAGCCTATCGATCGATCGAGCTCGACGATGCCGTGGTTCGCGTCGGACGAATCGACCGACGTCTACGCCTGCCCGCTTGCGGCGAAGCGCTCGAGACCCACCCCGGACCCGGCGGGATCCGCCTGGGACGGGTCAGCATCGCGGTTCGATGCGACGGCGCCCACCCCTGGTCACTGTACGTACCCGCCACGATCAGCGTGCATCGGTCCGTGGTCGTGGCGGCGCGACCGCTGGCGCGAGGCAAGATCCTGACAGCCGACGACCTTAGCTATAAGAAGATGGAGCTGAAACGCGCCAGCCATCGATACTTTACCGACAAGCAAGCGCTGATCGGGCGCCAACTGACCCGCCGTGTCGCCAGCGGCGCACCGTTACGCGCCAACCAGGCCCGCCTGCCGGTGGCGGTCAAGCGGGGGATGCGCGTCATCATCCAATCCTCCCTGCCCGGTCTGCGCGTAAGCATGCGCGGCAAGGCGTTGGAGGAAGGCCGTGTCGGCGACCGCATCCGGGTGCTCAACAGCCGCTCCGGCCGCAAGCTGGACGCCGTCGTGCTCGCGGCCGGCAAGGTTCAGATCATGCATTGAAGCAAGCGCGAAACCCTGAGCAGGTTCATGTCACCGACGAATCCAAAGCGGAAACAAGGAGTTGAACCCTACCCCTGACAACCCGACCAACGATTCCGACTCAAGAATAGCGAGCGACAGGCGCTATCCTAGGCAGGTCCTCAGCGAGTCAGGTGAAAACATGGCAACCGACATCAATGGCATCTCCGCCGGCATCGTCTCTCTCGGAGCGGAAACCGCGCGGCTCGAACGCCGGGAAACGAACGAAAACCCGGGCAGCGGCCCGACGGCCGACGCCAACGCCGACCGCCTCAGCCTCACCGATTCCGCCTACAACCTGCGGGATCTGGAAAACCGCATCGGCCGGCTGCCGGCAACCGACAACCAACGCATCGACGCAATACGTCGAGCGGTCGTTGACGGCAGCTACCAAGTCGATCCGGCAAAAACCGCCGACAAACTGCTCGGCATGGAACTGGCGCTCGCGCGCCAAAGCGAATAGGCCAACCCGCCACCAGGTGAAACCCAATGTCCCTGCCAACCGAATCCCGCGCCATCCTGAAGAAACTACTGACCGTGGTCGCCCACCGCGCCACCCATTTGCGGGAGATCCTGGAACAGGAATACCACGCGCTGCTCGCACCGCAACCCAGCGAACTGCCCGCGATCACGACGCGCAAGATAGACGCCATCGAAAAGCTGGAAACCGCCGACCAGGTACTGCGCGATGTGGCCGCGCGCGTGGCCAAGGATCATCAAGCGGACAGCCAGCTGGCCGACATCCTTGCGGATTGCCCGGAATGCCTGGCGCGCTGGGAGCGAATATGCCAGACGCTGGTCTCGCTCCGCGATGCGAACCAACGCAACGGAGCGATACTGAACAAAAATCAGCAGCGCGTCACGCGGATACTCACTATAATAACGGGACGGGAACCGTTCCCCGACTACGATCGCCAGGGAGGCGTGTCACTGGGTACCGCTTCCCGGAGTCTGGCGAAAGCATGACTCATTCCCATCCGATCACCTGAAGGAAACAGACATCGATGTCTTTCTGGCAGCGTTTTGCACTTTTTCGGGGCGCGCAAAGACCAGCCCCCCTGTTGGGCGGTGACATCACCGATCCAGAACAGATCCATACCCTGCTCGAAACCGCGCGCGATCATGACGAACCCGTCACGATCCGCATCTTCGGCTACCGCGGCTCCCATGCCACCGCGATCCTGGATGTCAACCGGGAAAAGGGCTACCTGATCTTCGACGGACTCGCCGACCGCAAGGCGCACGACGCCTTCCTGCGTCGCAAGCGCTTCCTCGCCGGAATCGAGGTCGACGGGATCCCGCTGAAGTTCGAGAGCAACCTGGCCGCCGTCGGCGTGGAGGATGGGATACCATTCTACCGCATCAACCTGCCGCCCAAGGTTCGCTACCTGCAGCGCCGCGCCTGGCTGCGCGTCGACCTGCTCGATGCGGAAACCCGTTTCACCGGCAGATACAGCAACGACGACATGCCGCTGAACGGTTTCCTGCGCGACATCTCCGAGCAAGGCGTGACCCTGATCCTGGATCAACCCGTCAATCTGCTGCGACGTGAAACCCTGTCCGACTGCCTGATCGAGATCCCCGGCATCCGCGCGATCCGCTCCAGGCTGCGCGTATGTCACGCCGAGATCGACCACGAACACGGCACCACGCTGGTCGGCGCCAACTTCCACAAACCCAGCCGGAAAGCGATGCGCCGCGTGCGCAAGGCCGTCGCCCGTTTCTATGCGGCGCAACAAGCCGCCCTCGGGAAAGCCGCTGACGCAGCAGCAAGCGAGACACAAGGCACAACGACCCCAGCCGACGAAACCGCCCCCATGCCGGACAATACGCAGGCGCCGCCCGTCGCGCATACCGGCGAGCAGATATCGCAGACGCAACAAACCCACCCGGAAGGGACCATCGCCGCCGCCATGGAAAAGAACGCGGCGTCATCCCAGCCGTCCACGCAAGCTGAAAGCGACGAACACGAACTCGGCTGGCACATCAAGACCGTGGTGGCGACCGCTCGACAGGAGTCGATCTCCCCCCCGGAAGAGGACTTGACCGCCACGGAAACCCTCCATGTCAAAGCCCGTTGAGCCTGGCCGACCAGGCGACCAGATCCTCGTATTCATCGATATCGCGTAGCGGCGACAGACAATGGCTGCTCAAACCCAGCGCGCTCGCGCGAGCGAGCGTCGTGGCGGCCACCTCGCGCCCGCCCCAGGCGATCCCGTCGAACAGCCCCCGCTCCGCATGACGCAGCCCCAACAAAACATAGCCGCCATCCAGCGCCGGACCGAGCACCAGATCGCATCCCCGCTCCAACGCGCGCAAGGCCCGTTCCAGATACGCGCCATCCAGGTCGGGACAATCGGCGCCCAGAAGAACCACCATCCTCGCCTCCCGCAGCGCCGTCTCGGCCGCGTGAAACATGCGCTCACCCAGGTTACCGTCGCGCTGGCGACGAAAACGAACCACATCGCCCCATGACTGGAAAAACGGATGGGCGCAATCCGGGGTGCACCAACATTCCAGCGGCGCCAGACGCGCGTCCACCAAGCGGCGCAAGGCGCCTTCCAACCATGCGGTGTACAGCGCCAACGCGGCAGCGTCACCAACACGGCGCGCCAGCCGGGTCTTGACCCGGCCCAGCTCGGGAGCGCGCGCAAACAGCAACAAACGCGCATCGGGAAAACTCAGCGGTACCATGAGGCCAGTATCCGGGGCGACACCCCCAGCCAATAGCCCAGCCGCAAACCCCACATCAGCACAACGGTACGAACGACCCCCCGCTGACACCAACGCCGGCCCGAAGTGGACAACGGCCCCCGCAGGCATTGGGGCGATGCCCGCCGCTTCAACGCGCGACTCAGGGCAATGTCCTCCATCAACGGCTGTTCGGGAAATCCACCGACGCGGTCGAACCACTCACGCGACACGAAGATCCCCTGGTCACCGGTCGCGATACCGCTCAGGCGGGAACGCAGATTCATCGCCCACGCAATCCCGCGCAGCGCAAGTCGACAAGCCCGTTGCCCTCCCTCCGCGCGGATGACGACATCGAAGCGCCCCCAGCCGGGCTCGACGAAGCCATCGAAGGCCTGGCGCACAGCACCGGATACGCGCGAATCGGCATGCAGAAACCACAACAGCCGCCCATGCGCCACCCGCGCCCCGGCATTCGACTGACGAGCGCGTCCCGGCGGACAGCACAAAACCTGATCGGCG
>JALVEB010000193.1 GCA_027008705.1 Sedimenticola sp.
AGGGCCGTCCACGCCGGGCCGGGCGGTGATTGCGTTCCAGTTGAGTTCGATCAATTCGGGCGCGGGGAGAGTCGTCATGCTGTCCGTTCCCGCTTGCCAGGGCCCCCAGGCCGGTCAGACGCTTCGCACTGTCGGGCGGGAATTCGGGTTACAATCGGAGGGAAGGCAAGCGCGGGGTGATTCATGGAGCGGTGTTACGATGTGGTGATCATCGGCAGTGGGCCGGGCGGCGAGGGCGCGGCGATGCGTCTGGCGAAGGCCGGCAAGCGGGTCGCGGTGGTCGAGGCGCATCCACAGATCGGTGGCGGCTGCACGCACTGGGGCACGATCCCGAGCAAGGCGATGCGCCACGCGGTGCAGTTGCTTGCCGAATACCGTCGCCATCCGTTGTTCGAACATACCCTCGGGCATATGGATGTCGGTTTTCCCGAGCTGCTGCGCGAGGCCCACGCGGTGAGCAGTGAGCAGGTGCGCACGCGGCAGCGTTTCTACTACCGCAATCAGGTGGATATCGTGCATGGCTTCGCGTGCTTCGAAGAGCCTTGCCGGGTGCGCGTCACGCGGCGCGCGCACGAGCACGAGTTTCTGTGCGCCGATCATTTCGTCATCGCCACCGGTTCGCGTCCCTACCACCCGGAGGATGTCGATTTCGCCCATGCGCGCATCCACGACAGCGACAGCCTGCTCTCGCTGGAGTACACGCCCCGCGTCGTCACCATCTATGGCGCGGGCGTGATCGGTTGTGAATATGCCTCGATCTTCGCCAATCTGGATCTGAAAGTGAATCTCGTCAACACCCGCGACAAGCTCCTGTCTTTCCTCGATGACGAGGTCACCGACGCGCTGGCCTACCACCTGCGCGACCAAGGCATCCAGATCCGCCACAACGAAAGCTATGCGCTGATCGAGGCCGACGACGAAGGCGTGGTGCTGGAATGCCAGTCCGGCGCGCGTATCCGCAGCGATATCCTGCTGTGGGCCAATGGGCGCAGCGGCAACACCCACGGCATGGGCTTGGAAGCGATCGGTATCGGCGTCAATCATCGGGGTCAGATCGAGGTCGACGCCTCCTTCGCCACCGCCTTGGGGCACATCCATGCGGTCGGCGATGTCATCGGACCGCCCGGGCTGGCCAGCGCGAGCTATGATCAGGGACGTTTCGTTGGCGGCTTGATCGCCGATGGCCGCAGCGACTGGTCGCTGGTCAAGGAGGTGCCGACCGGGATCTTCACCAGCCCCGAGATCAGCTCGGTCGGCAAGAGCGAGCGCGAGCTGACCGCTGCCGGCATACCCTATGAGGTCGGTCGCGCCGAGTTCAAGCACATCGCCCGCGCGCAGATCAGCGGCCATCGCGTCGGCATGCTGAAGCTGCTGTTTCATCGCGATACCCTCGAGATTCTCGGCATCCATTGCTTTGGCGAACAGGCCGCCGAGATCCTGCATATCGGTCAGGCGGTCATGTCTCAGCCCGGCGAGGCCAACAGCATTCGTTATTTTGCCGAGACCACCTTCAATTATCCGACGATGGCCGAGGCCTACCGCGTTGCCGCGCTGAATGGCCTGAACCGCTTGTTCTGAGTCGCTTGCCTTGGAGAGCCTGGGTCCGGAATGGCTGGCGATCTTCGTTATCAGCGGCTTGCTCGCCGGGTTGGTGGACAGTATCGCCGGTGGTGGCGGACTGATCACCCTGCCGGTGTTGTTGTGGGCCGGCCTGTCGCCGGTCGCCGCGCTCGCGACCAACAAACTGCAAGGCAGCGTCGGCACCCTCACCGCGACGCTGAACTTTCTGCACAAGGGACATCTTTCCTGGCGCCTGGCGTCGCTTCCGGTCGCTTGCGCCTTCATCGGCAGTCTGCTCGGCGCCGGCGTGGTGCAGCGTTTCGATCCCGGTCTGCTGCGCCGTCTGTTGCCGCTGATGCTGCTTGGTTTCGCGTTGTTCTTTCTGTTCTCGCCGCGTTTGTCCGACGAGGATGCCCGCGCCCGCCTCGGCGTGCCGGCGTTCGCGCTCGTGGTCGGCCTTGGCGTCGGGTTCTACGATGGCTTCTTCGGCCCCGGCGCCGGGATGCTCTTCGTGATCGGCAGCGTGTCGCTGCTGGGATTGCGCGCGAGCCGCGCCACCGGCCTCACCAAGGCGATGAACTTTGCCAGCAATCTGGCCGCGTTGCTCGGCTTCGCGCTGGCCGGGCAGCTGTCGTGGCCGGTCGGGTTGGCGATGGGCGTGGGTCAGCTCGCCGGCGCCTGGACGGGTTCGCATCTGGTGATGCGCAACGGCGCCGCGATCGTGCGCCCGGCGCTGGTGTTGGTCGCGGTGGCGATGGCGTTGCGGCTGCTGTTCGGCTGAGTCGCGGTTCAGATCTCGGGTTTGCGCCGCAGCGCCTTGTTGCGTCCGTGACGGGTTTTGCGGTCCATGCGGCGGCGTTGTGATGAACGGGTGGGGCGCGTGGGCTTGCGTTTCTTGGTCGTCCGGGCGGCGGATTGGACGAGTTCCATCAGGCGCGCCAGCGCTTCGGCGCGGTTGCGTTCGCGGGTGCGCTGGGTCTGCGCCTTGATGACGATCACGCCGTCCTTGTTGATGCGCCGGTCGCGGCTTGCGAGCAGGCGCTGCTTGATGCTCTCGGGCAGCGAGGCGTTGCGGATATCGAAACGCAGGTGCACCGCGCTGGAGACCTTGTTGACATTCTGTCCGCCGGCGCCCTGCGCGCGGATCGCGCTGAACTCCAGCTCGTCTTCCGGGATCTGGATCGGCGGGGCAGGCATCGGCGTGGGGGATTCAGTCCGGGGTGTCGCGCGAGGCGCTCAGGCGCGCGGAGACCGAGTCGGAGAAACGCAGCGCATGGGGTTTGTCGATCTCGACCTCGGCGAAGCGGATCTCGGGCTGCCGCATCACCAGTTCCAGCACCTCGGCGGTCAGTTTCTCGAGCAGCAGGAAGCTGTTGCCCTCGACCAGCGCGATGATCTGCTTGGTGATGGTGCGGTAGTTGACCGCATGGGCCACATCGTCGCTGTCGGCGGCGCGGTCGGCCTGGTAGTCGAAACGGATGTTGATGACCACGTCCTGGCGTTTGCGCCTTTCTTCGTCGTTGAAGCCGATGTAGGTGCGCAGGCGCAGATTCTTGATGCGGATCGTCAACATCACAGTTTGATCAGTTTCAGGAACTCGTCGCGGGTGCGATGATTCTCGCGGAAGGTGCCGAGCATCATCGAGGTGGTGGTCGAGGAGTTCTGTTTCTGCACGCCGCGCATCATCATGCACAGGTGAGCGGCCTCGATGACGACGGCGACGCCGGCCGGGTCGATCGCCTGTTCGATGGCATGGGCGACCTGGGTCGTGAGCTGTTCCTGGATCTGCAGGCGGCGCGCGAACATGTCGACGATGCGCGCGATCTTCGACAGGCCGATGACCTTGCCGCGCGGCAGGTAGGCGACGTGCGCCTTGCCGATGAATGGCAGCAGATGGTGCTCGCACAGCGAATAGAGCTCGATGTCCTTGACGATGACCATCTCGTCATTGTCGGAGGGAAAGATCGCGCCGTTGACGACATCGTCGAGCGACTGGGTATAACCCTGGGTCAGGAATTCCATTGCCTTGGCGGCGCGCATCGGGGTCTTCAGCAGGCCCTCGCGGCTCATGTCCTCGCCGACGCCCTCGATGATCTCGTGGTAATGGCGGGCGATTTCCTCGGTGGGGCTCATTGACTTCTCCTTCCTGTCCTGTCGGTGAATGTCGAGTATAGGGGAGCGCGGCCCCCCGGTTTCTGTGCGTTCAACGCGGTTTTTTCTCGAAGCGCATGTCCCGGGTTGCGTGACCGAGTCGCTGGCCGCGCCGCTCGAAACGGGTCATCGGGCGTTCGGGCGGGCGCGCCACGAAGCGCGCCTCGCCAGCCTGGTTGATGAAATCCTCGCGTGCCTCCATCAGCGTGACGATCTGTTCGGCATAGTCTTCCCAGTCGGTCGCGACATGGAAGAAGCCGCCGGGGCGCAACACCCGCGCGAGCTGGTCGATGAACGCGGGGCGCACGATGCGCCGCTTGTGATGGCGCTTCTTGTGCCAGGGGTCGGGAAACAGCAGATAGACCCCGGCCAGCGAGGCATCGGGAAGCCGGCGTTCGAGCACCTCGAGGGCATCGGCGCGGAGCAGGCGGACGTTGCTCAGGCGGTGCTCGTCCAGCGCTTGCAGCAGACGGCCGATGCCGGGGCGGTGAACCTCGATGCCGAGCTGGTTATGCTCCGGCGTGGCGAGCGCGCGCGCGAGCAGGGCGTCGCCATTGCCGAAACCGATCTCCAGATACACCGGATGGTGGTTGCCGAACCGCGCCGCGAGGTCCAGCGGAGCTCCGTCGGCGGGAAGGCCGTAGCGCGGCCAGAGCCGTTCCCAGGCTTTCTTCTGACCCGGGGTCATGCGCCCCTCGCGCAGCACGAACGAGCGGATCGGGCGATGCGCCGGGGCCTCCCCGCTCATCAGTCGAAAAACAGCCCGTCCAACGGCGACGAGGCCGAGGCGAAGCGCTTGGGCCGCATGCGTCCGGCACGATAGGCCTCGCGCCCGGCCTCGATCGCCTTGCGCATCGCCGAGGCCATCAGCACCGGCTCGCGCGCGGCGGCGATCGCGGTGTTCATCAAGACGCCGTCGCAACCCAGCTCCATCGCCACCGCCGCGTCCGAGGCGGTGCCGACGCCGGCGTCGACCAGGATCGGCACCCGGGCGTTCTCGACGATGGTGCGGATGTTGAACCGGTTGCGGATGCCGAGCCCGGAGCCGATCGGCGCGGCCAGCGGCATCACCGCGACGCAGCCCATCTCTTCGAGGCGCTTGGCGATGATCGGATCGTCGTTGGTGTAGACCATGACATCGAAGCCGTCGGCGATCAGCTCCCCGGCGGCCTCCAGCGTCTGCACGATATCCGGAAACAGGGTTTTCTCGTCGCCGAGCACCTCGAGCTTCACCAGATTGTGGCCATCGAGCAGCTCGCGCGCGAGACGGCAGGTGCGCACCGCGGTCTTCGCGTCGTAGCAGCCGGCGGTGTTCGGCAGGATGGTGTAGCGTTGCGGTGACACCACGTCGAGGATGTTCGGTTCGTCGCGATTCTGGCCGATGTTGCTGCGCCGCACCGCGATGGTCACGATCTCGGCGCCGCTGGCGGCCAGCGCGTCACGGGTTTCGTCCATATCCTTGTACTTGCCGGTGCCGACCAGCAGGCGGGAATGGTAGGTTTTGCCAGCTATCTCGAAGCTGTCTTCAAGGGTATCGCTCATGGTTCTTCCGGTACGGCTGGAGAAAAGAAAACAGCGGGCGCTTCAACCGCCGCCGATGGCTTGCACGATTTCGACGCGCTCGCCGTCGCGCAGCACGCGCGCGGCTTGTTGCGAACGCGGAACCAGCTCTTCGTCGATCTCGATCGCATAGCGCCGGCCGGCCAGGCCGAGACGGTCGATCAATTGGCCGAGCGTGGTGTCGTCGGCGAGCTCGCGCGGCTCGCCGTTCAGGATGATCTGCATGATGCCTGGGGTATACTGCGGAATTCCGGACCATTGTAACGATTTTAGCCGGTCTTGACAGCCAAACGAGGAGGATGGATGAGCGGGCAATGGAGCGAAGACCTGATCCCGGTGGAGCAGGCCAGGACCCTGGACGGCCTGTTTCGGTTGCGCGTGCGGCGCTCGCCGGATGCGTTGGCCTATACCCATTTCGATCGCGTGACCAAGCGCTGGGAAGACTACAGCTGGCGGCAGATGGCGGCGGCGGTCGGACGTTGGCAACGGGCGCTGGCGGCGGAAAAGCTGAACGAGGGCGACCGTGTCGGCGTGATCCTGCGCAACTGCCCGGAATGGGTGGCGTTCGATATCGCCGCGCTGGGCATGGGGCTGGTTACGGTGCCGTTGTACACCGACGACCGCCCGGACAATATCGCCTACATCCTCGACGACGCGGCGATCCGTCTGCTGCTGGTGCAGGACGCCGGACGCTGGAAACGGCTCGCGCCGCTGACGATCGAATGCGAGGCGCTGCAACGGGTCGTGCTGCTCGATTCCGCCAGCGAGGCGCGCAAGTTCACGCGCAACGACGAGCGCGTGACCACCGCCGCCGGGTGGCTGCCGGAGCAAGACGCCGAGCCCCGCGAGCGGGACGGCGATCCGGCGGCGCTGGCCTCGATCGTCTACACCTCCGGCACCACCGGGCGACCGAAGGGAGTGATGCTCAGCCACCACAACATGCTGTCGAACGCCCACGCCAGCCTGACCGCGATCGATTGCTACCGCCAGGACGTGTTCCTTTCGTTCCTTCCGCTGTCGCACACCCTGGAGCGCACCGCCGGCTATTACCTGCCGATGCTGGCCGGCGCGCGGGTCGCGTTCTCGCGCTCGGTGGCGCAACTCGCCAATGATCTGACCGAGATCCGCCCGACCGCATTGATCGCGGTGCCGCGCATCTTCGAGCGCGTTTACGCGCGCATGGTCGGTCAGCTCGACAAAGAATCCCCACTGGCGCGTTACCTGTTCCGGCGGACCATCGATACCGGCTGGCGGCGTTTCGAACGCCAGCAGGGGCGCGCCGGCTGGTCGCCGCAGCTGCTGCTGTGGCCGTTGCTCGACCGCCTGGTCGCGCGCAAGGTGCGCGAGAAACTCGGTGGCCGCCTGCGCATCGCGATCAGCGGCGGCGCCGCCTTGTCACCCGAGATCTCGCGGATCTTTCTCGGTCTCGGCGTGCCGATCGTGCAGGGCTACGGCCTGACCGAGACCAGCCCGGTCATCAGCGTCAACCGGCTGAGCGACAACCTCCCGATTGGTGTCGGTCCCCCGCTGCGCGGCGTTACCGTGCGCATCGGCGAGAACGATGAATTGTTGGTCAAATCCTCCGGCGTGATGCTCGGCTACTGGAACAACCATGCCGCCACCGCCGCGATGATCGATCCCGATGGCTGGCTGCACACCGGTGACCAGGCGCGTCTTCAGGATGGTCATATCGTCATTACCGGCCGCATCAAGGACATCCTGGTGCTCTCCAATGGCGAGAAGATCCCGCCCGGCGACATGGAGGTGGCGATTGCGCTGGATCCGATGTTCGAACAGGTGGTGGTGGTCGGCGAGGGGCGTCCCTTCCTCAGCGCCCTGGTGGTGCTGGAGCCTGTGAAATGGCGCGAGTACCTCGAGGCCCGGGGGCTGGATCCGAACGACGCCTCGCTACTGAAAGACAAGAAGATCCAGCGCGAGATGCTCAAACGCATCGGCGCGGCGCTGAAGGATTTTCCCGGCTACGCCAAGATCCGCCGCGTGACCCTGCTGCTCGAGCCCTGGACGCTGGAAGACGGCCTGATCACGCCGACGCTGAAGCTGAAGCGGGCGAGGGTGCTCGAACGCCATGCCGACGAGGTCGAGGCGATGTATGCCGACGGCCCGGGCAGCTGAGATTGGCGCACCTGCCCGCTTGACCGCCGAAACGAGCTTGACCTGGCAAGGCGCAGGCCCGATCCCGCGTAGTGGGTAGGACAACAGCGCTCAGCCTTTGAAATCCGGAAACGTCAGGCGAAATAAAACACGATTTCCCTGGTTGGAAAGTGGTGATTTTCACGGGAGAACGCGATGGCGATATACCCGCGGTTCGATGGGGCCGATTGGCGGTGCGTGGAAGACTATGCCTTTACCGAGGGCTTCAGCGGCGCGCAGTGGGCTTGGCAGTTTCTGCGCCGGAATCCGCGTTACCAGGCGGAATGGCGGGCGTTCATCGCGACCTGGCGGGCGTTGGAGCAGGACTATGGGCGCGCGCCGAACCGGGATTTCTGTCAGTGGAAGAACGATCCGCGTGCCTGGGTGCCGGCGGCGGAGTGTGGCGAGGGGGATTGCCGCATCGACCAGGACAAGGTGTTGATCGAGTGCGCGCTCGGCGCGCGGTGGGGGTTTCACAAGTTTCCGCCGGACCCGGCAGTGCGCGATGCGCCGGGTGAGGGGCGCCTGAATTGGCGTGAGGCCTCATTCGGCCCCGAGCGCCTGGAAGCCGGTGAAGCGGTGCCGGACGGTGCGGCCTTGGCGACCCTGTGTTTCGATCTGGCCTTGCCGTTGAAGACGCAGGTGGAGCAGGCCAAGCGCCGATTGCAGCTATTGCAGCGTCAGCGCGTCCGCGATGGGCGGATCTTGGCGCCGAAGGCGGTCGCGCATGCCGAAGAGTGGCGGCGGGGGATCCGGATGCTGGATGCGCGCGCCGCCGGCGCCACGCTCGAGGCGCTGCGCGCGGTTTGGCCCACGCGGGATGTGGCGGCCGATCTGGATGCCGCCGAGCGCTTGCGCGATGGCGGATACCGGAGGATTACGCTATTGCCGTGAAGTGAGGGTCGATACGGTCGAAGAAGCGCAGTCGGTAAAGCAGGCGGCGTTGTTCGTCGCTGTTTTCGAAGCCCGCGCGGTCGTGCAGTACGTTGTTGCAGATCAGACCTTGTCCGCGCTGCAACGTGGCGCGATGGATCCATGGGCTGTCGGATTCGAGCAGCGCGCGGAGTCGGCGCGCCGCTTCGCGCGTGACGTCATCGTCGCGCCATTCGATGTTGCGTCGGCGTGCGGTGTAGCGCATGTGCAGCCGGCCGTCGTCACGAACCGAGAATACCGGTCCGGGGCGCGCCGGGCGTTCGATGTGATCGTCGATCTGGTTGGCGGGGATGGTCATCGCTTGCGGGTGCATCAGCGCGCGCACCAGCTCGGGATCTTGTTCCCGCAGATGGATATAGGCAAGCTCGTGGTCGAGCAGGGCGTTCCGGCCGCCGCGCGGGGCCGGGGTTTCGCAATACAGCATCAGGCCGTGGATCTGTTCTTCCGGGCGGTTGTAGTAGCCGTCGGTGTGCCAGTGGATCGGACGGTCGGTGTAGGGGATGTAGGTGTTGCGCCATTGCGCTGTCTCGGCCACCGCAAGGACGGTGACGCCGTCGTCATCGGCGCCTTCGTTGTGGTTCAGACGGCGCAGGCCGAAGTGGCCGGCCAGGGCCTTCAGGTCTTGTCTGACGACCGATTCGGGGCGGGACGTGACGAAGATCGCGAGGTTGGCGCGCGAGCAGGCGCGGTGTACCGCGTCGCGCTCGGTGGGTGTCGGGCGAGCGGGATCGGCGATCTCGACGATCAATTCGTCGAGCGAGGCGGGTCGGTTCGCGAGTTTGCGATCGCGCCAGCGTGCGTAGGCGTCGTGGTCGTTCAGATCGAAAGGGTTCATTCCGCCCATTGTGCGCCTGTCTGTCGCCCATTGGCCTTGACCGGGGTCAATCAGAAAAGGCGAGCAAGGATTCGATGGTGTTGCGCATGGCTTCCGGGTCGCGGTATTCGACCGGTATCGGCCAACGACCGTCATCGAGGTCCAGCACCAGGCTGGGAAAAGCCTCGACGCCGAGCGCGCGGCAGGCGGCGATCTGGCGCGCCAGTTCGGCGTGGGTTTCCGGATGGTTCAATCGCATGGCGAAGTCGTTGCGTGGGATGCCGAGGGTGGCGGCCAGGGTGATGAGGGTGGTCTCGTCCGAAGGGTTGCGGGCCTCCAGGTAGTAGGCTCGCTGAATGGCATGGATCATCGCCTCGGCCTGATCATGGGCGTCGGCGGCGATCACCGCGCGGCACGCGGGCCAGGTCGAGCGCCGGGGGATGCGGTTGCGCCAGAAGTCGAAGTTGAATTCCGTGCCGGGAACGCTGCGCTGGATGCGGCGCCAGGTGGCTTGCAGCGCTTCGCGCTGGGCCTCGGGCATCGGCATGTCGCTGTCCGCCGCCAGTCCGCCGAGCAAGGGGGTGAAATGGATGTCTTGCGGCAGGCTCGCGCGCAGCGCGTTCAGGGCCGGGCGGAAGGCCCAGCACCAGCTGCACATCGGATCGTGGCAGTAATATAGTTTTCTCAATAGCTTAGCGTCTCTTTTGTAAACATTTCCTTCGGTTCTTCCCGGAGTATCGTGTGGAGCAGGTGGTTCATTGTATAAGGGTCGTTGTCGAAGCCGCCATGGCTCGTCGCGCGGGTCGTCTCGCTGTCGACGCCATTGCTGTACAGGAGTTGCAGACGATCGCCAAGATCCGCTTCCAAAGCCAGCTTCTGATTGTGGCGCGCCATCCCGAGCAACGGCGCGGGAGGCTCTTCCTCGAAGGCGTTGGAGACCAGGTAGAGTAACGATTTTCGGTAGATGCCGGCCACTTGATCCTTGCGTTCCAACTCGTCGTTCAGCGCCAGCACTTGCATCCGCTCGATCCGACCGTCGCGCAGCGCGGGCAGATAGTGCGTGTGGAACAGCTCCACGGTCGCGGCGGGCGCGAGCAGGCTACAGCTGGCGATTCGGGCGTCCGGCGCGATTCGCTTCAGAGCGTCGACCAGCCAGGCGAGCAGGATGCCGCCGGTGCTGTGGCCGACCAGGTGGATCTTCAGCTTGTTGCCGGCGCCTCCGTCGAGCGCGTCGAGAAAGATTTGCAGGGTTCGGGTTCCGGCGCGTTCGGAAAGAAAGGGCAGGTAGGCGCCATCCTTCATCTCGCGCCATAGCGCGCGACCCGGGATGCGGGTACCCCATTCGATCAGTCGGTCGGTCCAGTCGACGAGGCCGCCGGCACGTTTCTCGACCCCATTCCTGCGCCGCAGGATGACATCCTTCAACTCTTCCATGAGTCCGGTATCGTACATGAAATGATAGGGATAGATGCGATTCTTCTTGAAGGTTGAGAGCATTGCGGCGATTCGTCGCGCGGAGTCCTTGGGGGTATTCAAGCCGCCGTGGGCATACAGCAGCAGGTGGTCATAGCTACGGCTTTTGGCCAGGTTGCCGGCGGTGGTGAGCACATCCCCGGGCGAGCTCCAGTAGCGCCCCTGGGTGTGAAAATCCCCATCGTCGGCGTGGATGAAATGGCCGGCGATCTCGCTGCGAGGCGGACTGGCCTTCAGCGAAGCGCCGGAGCGGTTGCGCTCCCGGTCCTGGGGCAGATGCCAGATCTGCGGTGTCGGCAATGCCAGGCTGAAGACCCAGGCGTCCATCAGATTGGCCAGCCAGTCTTCGTACTGCCACAGGCCGAGGCCCTTCTTCCCCCAGCGCTCGCTCCATGAGTTCTGCACCCAAAAACCTTTCGCGGTATAGCCGACGATGGCGAAGGCATGGCCGCCCATGCGTTCTTTCTCGAAAGGAATTACACCCGTCTTCTTGCTGGCGCGAAGCCAGCCGCGGTGAGTGTGAGCCGAGCAATAGATCGTTCCGGTTTCATTCAGCGCGGCATGGAAGTCCGAGATGCGTGGCTGGATGCGGTAATAGGCGCCGACCGTATGCTTGCGTGCGTCTTTGGCCCGGGCGACGGTCAGGTCGCCGGGTTCGCGCGGTTTATAGGGCCATTTCGCGGCGCTGCAAACACCCATGTTGTACCAACCCTTGATCGCGCCGCGACAACTGGATCCGGCGTAGCCTTCGCCCGGCCATTCGTCGTGCCGCTTGGCCATTTCATACAGCATGCGGGGACTGACGGTCGTCGGGATGCCGCGTTCACGGTTTTGCAGATTGATAATCGCGGCCAGCGCGAATCCAGTGCATGCGCTGCCATTTTGTTGATCCAGTATCTTGAGTTTTGGCGGTACCTTGAGGTATCGCTTCAACTGTCTCAGATTGGGCTCATAGGGCCAGTCGCGCAGATCGGGCACATCGGGCCGGGCGTTCAGTGGGTATTGCGGGGGTGCGTCTGGGGTTCGATTTGGATTTTTCGTGGGTGTCATCGCTGGCCTCCTGCGGTGGCGCTTGGGGGAATTTGAGAAGTATAGTCATGCTGGCGCCGCTTGCCTGCCGCGGCCATTCTCTTCGCCTGTCGGGCGGCTGGCGGATGCTCGTTGCGATGTGCCCGACACGGCGGAAAAATCTGCTCGTGGTCGGGCTTTCGGGCTGTTAGAATTCCTGCTTCCTGGGCTTGAATGGGATGCTTCGGTGACTGGAGTCGACTACGCCATTCTCGGCATTCTGGCGGTGTCCGCCTTGGTCAGCCTGTTTCGGGGCTTTGTGCGAGAGGCGCTCTCGCTCGCGGTCTGGATCGCCTCGCTGTGGCTGGCATGGAAATATTACAGCCAGTTAGAGCCGTTTTTTGCCAACTGGATCGAAGAACCTTCGTTGCGCACCGTGCTTGCCTTCACTGCGGTTTGGCTTGCTGCCCTGTTGGCCGGAGGCCTCGTCGTGCAGTTGTTAAGCCTGATCGTCGACAAGACCGGTCTCAATGTCACCGATCGCTTCATCGGGCTGTTTTTCGGCGCCGCTCGCGGCGCGCTGCTGGTTGCGGTGTTGGTGCTGTTGGCCGGGTTGACGCCGATGCCGCGCGATTCCTGGTGGCAGGGTTCTGAATTGCTGCCGTATTTCGAGCAGGCCGCGAAGGTCCTGCGCGGCCTGCTGCCGGACGATGTGGCGAAGCGCATCGTCTACCCTTCTGATACCCCGGAGTCCTAGCGCGATGTGTGGAATCGTAGGCATTTTTGGAAGAAGCCCGGTCAATCAGGCGCTGTACGATGCCTTGCTGGTGCTTCAGCACCGGGGCCAGGATGCGGCCGGCATCGTCACTTGCGACGACAACGTCGTTCATCTGCGCAAGAGCAATGGTCTGACCCGGGATGTCTTCGAGCCTCGCCACATGCTGCGTTTGCGCGGTAATATCGGCATCGGCCATGTGCGTTATCCCACTGCCGGTTGTTCCTCATCGGCCGAGGCGCAGCCGCTGTACGTCAACTCCCCCTACGGCATCACCCTGGCGCACAACGGCAACCTGATCAACGCCGAGGAGCTGAAGCGCGATCTCTTCAAGGAAGACCGACGTCATATCAACACCAATTCCGATTCCGAGGTGTTATTGAACATCTTCGCTCACGAGTTGGCCGCGCAGAACAGGATGCAACTGACCGAGCGGGAGATCTTCCAGGCCGTGGCCGGCGTGCACCAGCGTTGTCGCGGCGGTTACGCGGCGGTGGCGATGGTAGTCGGGCATGGCATCGTCGGCTTCCGTGATCCGCACGGCATCCGCCCGGTGGTCTATGGGTCGCGCGAGACCGACGAGGGGCGCGAGTACATGATCGCCTCGGAGAGCGTCGCCCTGGATACGCTGGGTTTCACGCTGGAGCGTTCGCTGCGACCCGGCGAGGCGGTATTCATCGATCAGCAGGGGACGCTGCACACGATGCAGTGCGCGGCGAACCCGGTGCTGTCACCATGCATCTTTGAGTTTGTCTACTTCGCGCGGCCCGATTCGGTGATCGACGATATCTTCGTGCACAAAGCGCGTTCCCGCATGGGCAAGCGCCTGGCGCGCAAGATCGGGCGCGCCTGGCCGGACCACGACATCGATGTCGTGATTCCGATCCCGGACACCTCGCGCACCGCCGCCCTGGCGCTCGCCGACAGGCTCGGCGTGGCCTATACCGAGGGCTTCATCAAGAACCGCTATATCGGTCGAACCTTCATCATGCCGGGACAGACCGCGCGGCGGAGATCGGTGCGTCAGAAGCTCAACGCCATCGATCTGGAGTTTCGCGGCAAGAACGTGTTGCTGGTCGACGACTCGATCGTGCGCGGCACGACCTCCAAGCAGATTGTGCAGATGGCGCGCGAGGCCGGCGCGCGCAAGGTGTATTTCGCCTCGGCGGCGCCGCCGGTGCGCTATCCGAACGTCTATGGCATCGACATGCCGGCCGCGAACGAGCTGGTCGCGCATGGCCGCAGCGAGGAAGAGGTGCGCGAGATCATCGGCGCCGACCGCTTGATCTACCAGGATCTGTCGGATCTGATCGAGGCGGTGCAGAAGAAGGGCAAGAGCGCGATTCAGCGCTTCGATACCTCGGTATTCGATGGCGACTACGTCACCGGGGATGTCAGCGCGGACTATCTGCGCCAGCTCGAGCTGCTGCGCAACGATGCGGCCCGGCAGGAGGAAACCGGCGGCGGCGAGTGCCAGATGGTCGACCTCTACAACACGAACTGATGTCAGGAGACGCTCCGATGTTCCGAATCCTGCTTCCATTGCTCGGACTGCTCGCGTGGCATGTCGCGTGGGCGCGCGATGCGGATCCCTATGAAAGGTTCCGTAGTATCGACGAGAACGATCAAGACTTCCAATACGACAGCAGCGGCGATACACCCTGGGTCGAACAGGCCATCGATAAGCCGCCGGCGCCGAATCCGAAGGCCCTGGCTCCGCTGGCGGTCGATTCCGCGCCACGCGGTTTTCATGTGCTGATCGACACCTCGAGCATCCGCAACGGCGAGCACGACGACGTGGTCCGCTTCTGGCTGGTGCTGGAATCCTCGCGCGGGGTGCGGAACTACAGCTACGAGGGCATGCGCTGCGGCACCGGGGAATACAAGCTCTATGGCTATGCGATGCCCGATGGCGGCCGGGTGCGGCCCTATGCGCATCCGACATGGAAGCCATTGCGGGCGACCCCGGGCGGCCGCTACCGCATCGAGTTGAAGAACGATTACCTGTGCAACGGCGCCACGCCGCGCCGACCGGCCGAGATCCGCGCGCTGGTCGCCGGCCACGAGAAGCAGGAGATCGATCCCTACGCCGAGCTGCTCGACTGAGCCATGCGCATCGACCCCGGATGACAGCGAAATCCTCCTACGATGCCGCCGATATCGAGGTGCTCAGCGGCCTGGAACCGGTGCGCAAGCGCCCCGGCATGTACACCGATACCACGCGGCCGAACCATCTCGCCCAAGAGGTTATCGACAACAGCGTCGATGAAGCCGTCGCCGGTCATGCCTCGCGCATCGAGGTGACCCTCTACAAGGACGGCTCGCTCGAGGTTGCCGACGATGGTCGCGGCATGCCGGTGGATCTGCATCCGGAGAAGAAGCGGCCCGGCGTCGAAGTCATCATGAGCACGCTGCATGCCGGTGGCAAGTTCTCGAACAAGAATTACCGATTCTCCGGCGGTCTGCACGGAGTCGGCGTCTCCGTGGTCAACGCGCTGTCGCGCCGGCTCGAGGTCTGGGTGCGACGCGATGGCAGGGAATACCACATGGCCTTCTCTGACGGCGCCAAGCTCTCGGAGCTGGAAGTCGTCGGCAAGGTAGGCGTCCGCAACACCGGCACCCGGCTGCGTTTCTGGCCCGATCCAGGCTACTTCGACACCCCGAGGTTTTCGCTGCGCCAGTTGCTACATGTACTGCGCGCGAAGGCCGTGCTCTGTCCCGGGTTGCGCGTCGACTTTTGTGACGAAGCTAGCGGTGAGCAATGGAGCTGGCACTATGAGGACGGCTTGCGTGACTACCTCGTCGATGCCCTCGGCGATACCCCGAAGCTGCCTGATCCTCCGTTTACCGGTAGTTTTTCCGGCGGCAACGAGGCCGCCGACTGGGCGCTGACCTGGCTGCCGGAAGGCGGCGATGCGGTGACCGAGAGCTACGTCAATCTGATCCCCACGCCTCAGGGTGGTACCCATGTCAACGGGCTGCGCACTGGTCTGACCGAGGCCATCCGGGAGTTCTGCGAGTTCCGCAAGCTGTTGCCTCGCGGCGTGCGACTGGCGCCGGATGACGTCTGGGGGCAGATCAGCTATGTCTTGTCGGTAAAACTCGCCGACCCACAGTTCTCCGGTCAGACCAAGGAGCGGCTGTCATCGCGAGAGTGCGCGGCCTTCGTCTCCGGGGTCGTCAAGGATGCCTTCGGCCTGTGGTTGAACCAGCACACCGATGTCGGCGAGGCGCTTGCCCAACTCGCGATCGACGCCGCCCAGGCGCGCGCCCGCGCCGGGCGCAAGGTGACCCGAAAGAAAGCCACCCAGGGGCCGGCCTTGCCCGGCAAGCTGGCCGACTGCACCGCGGTGGATCCGGAGCGCACTGAACTCTTTCTGGTAGAGGGTGATTCCGCCGGGGGCTCGGCGAAACAGGCGCGTGATCGGGAATTTCAGGCGATCATGCCCCTGCGAGGCAAGATCCTGAACACCTGGGAGGTCGACGCGCTCGACGTGCTCGCCTCGCGCGAAGTGGCCGACATCTCGATCGCGATCGGCGTCGAACCCGGCTCCGATGATCTCTCGCGGCTGCGCTTCGGCAAGATCTGCATCCTTGCCGATGCCGATTCCGACGGCGCCCACATCGCCACGCTGCTGTGCGCGCTGTTCGTGCGCCACTTCCGCCCGTTGGTCGAGTCCGGCCATGTGTATGTCGCGATGCCGCCGCTGTATCGCATCGACGTGGGCAAGCAGGTCTTCTACGCGCTGGACGACAACGAAAAGCAGGGGCTGCTCGACCGCATCGAGGCCGAGAAGATCAAAGGAAAAATCAGCGTGCAGCGTTTCAAGGGCCTGGGCGAGATGAATCCGCTGCAACTACGTGAAACCACCATCGACCCCGATACCCGCCGCCTGGTGCAACTGACCCTGGACGACGCCGATCGGACCGAGCGTGTCATGGACATGCTGCTGGCCAAGAAACGCGCCGCCGACCGCAAGCGCTGGCTCCAGGAGAAGGGCGACCTCGCCGAGCTCTGAACCCGCGAACCGCCCGGGGCGACGACGAGAGAGGCAGAAAAAAGCCCCGCCGGAGCGGGGCCTTACAACTGACGCGGATGCCTGCCGTCAGTGGCCGGTGGGCCCCGTTGCGCCGGACGGCACGCGGATGTGCTCCACCAGATGCTGGATGTGCTCCGGCGGGGGCGTGGTCATGCGGGACACCGCGATGGCGACGGCGAAGTTGATCAGCGCGCCGACCGCGCCGAAGGCGTTCGGCGAGATGCCGAAGAACCAGTTCGGTTTCATGTCGCCAAGAAACGAGGTTCCGGGGACGAACATGATGCCCTTGTGTTGAAACACATACAGCAGCGTGATGCCGATGCCGGCGATCATGCCCCAGATGGCGCCGGCGCGGTTCATGCGCTTGTGGAAGATCCCCATCATCAAGGCCGGGAAGATCGACGCGGCGGCCAGGCCGAAGGCGATCGCCACCGTGCCGGCGGCGAAATCCGGCGGATGCAGGCCAAGATACCCCGCCAGCAGGATCGCCCCGGTCATGGTCAAGCGGCTGGTCAGCAGCTCGGCGCGTTCCGAGATGTTCGGGTGAATCATCCCCTTGACCAGATCATGAGAGATCGACGAGGCGATCGCCAGCAGCAGGCCGGCGGCGGTCGACAGCGCGGCGGCCAGGCCGCCGGCGACGACCAAGGCGATCACCCAGTCGGGCAGTTTCGCGATCTCCGGGTTCGCCAGCACCATGATGTCGCGGTCCACCTTGACCATCTCGTTTCCCTTCCACCCCCAGGCCCTGGCCTTTTCGGCGAAGGCTGGGTTCTTGTCGTTGTAGTACTGGATTCGACCGTCGCCGTTCTTGTCTTCGTACTGCAACAGGCCGGTGGCCTCCCAGTTCTTGAACCACTGGGGGCGATCGGCGTAGGCCAGATTGCCGTCCGGCGAGCCGACCTCGCCGACCTGGATGGTGTTCATCAGGTTCAGGCGCGCCATCGAACCGACCGCCGGAGCGGTGGTATACAGAATCGCGATGAACACCAGCGCCCAACCGGCCGAGGAGCGCGCGTCCTTGACCCTGGGCACGGTGAAGAAGCGGATGATGACGTGCGGCAGGCCGGCGGTACCGATCATCAGCGTCAGCGTATAGACGAACATGTTCAACGTGTTGCCCATGACCTGGGTGGTGTACTGTTTGAAGCCGAGATCGGTGACCACCTGGTCGAGCTTGTCCAGCATCGGCGTGGCCGAGCCGCTCATATTGTCGATCAGGCCGAGCTGCGGGATCGGATTGTCGGTCAGGTGCAACGAGATGAATACCGCCGGCACCGTATAGGCGAAGATCAACACCACATATTGGGCGATCTGGGTATAGGTGATGCCCTTCATGCCGCCGAGCACCGAGTAGATGAAGACGATGCCCATGCCGATGTAGAGGCCGGTGTCGTAGCCGGTTTCGAGGAAGCGCGAGAAGGCCACGCCAATGCCTTTCATCTGGCCGATGACATAGGTGATCGAGGCCAGGATCAGGCAGATCACCGCGACGATGCGCGCGGTCTTGGAGTAGAAGCGGTCACCGATGAATTCCGGCACCGTGAACTTGCCGAACTTGCGCAGATAGGGCGCCAGCAACAGCGCCAGCAATACATAACCGCCGGTCCATCCCATCAGAAACACCGAAGCGCCATAGCCGTTGAACGCGATCAGGCCGGCCATCGAGATGAACGAGGCGGCCGACATCCAGTCCGCAGCGGTCGCCATGCCGTTGGCGATCGGGTGAATGCCGCGACCGGCGGCATAGAACTCGCTGGTGGAATGGGCGCGCGCCCAAAAGGCGATGCCGATATACAGTGCGAAGGTGATGCCGACGACGATATAGGTAAGTAGTTGCAAATCCATGTCGGCGCCCCGTCAGTCTTCGTGAACGCCGAACTTCTTGTCCAGCGCGTTCATGCGAATCACGTAGATGAAGATCAGCACCAGAAAGGTATAGATCGAGCCCTGCTGGGCGAACCAGAAGCCGAGGCCGGCGCCGCCGACCTTGATGGCGTTCAACTGGTCGACCAGCAGAATGCCGAACAGGTAGGAACAGATGAACCAGATCGTCAGCAGGACCGTGACCAGGCGCAGGTTCGCGCGCCAGTAGTCTTGTGCCTGTGTATCCATAGTCGATACTCCCGAGGATGATATTGTTGTGTTTGTAGACCACTGGGCCGGGGTATCGTCGACTGGCGCGGCGGCAAAACGGCCGCTTTCCCGATGCCTTCGGCAGGTGCCTCATGATGCAATCGAAAAAATCGCCATAAGCCCTTGCCAGAGCGGGATCCCCAAAATCCAACGGTCCATCGGATTTCCGTCTTGGTGATACAGTGGCGGCGCCTCCCTCACCACGCCGGTGACGGTCATGCCGACGCGGCGGGACCGTTGCCCGATTGTCCGTGCGGCGGACGCGCGCTGTCAAGGCGGGCGCGTTCCGCCCGCCTGTTTCGCCGCGGAACGCATCGTCTGGCGGGCGACTGGATGGAAAACCGGATCAGTCGCGATCGGTGCAATAGCGGTTCTTGCCTTCTTGCTTGGCGCGATACAACGCCTGGTCGGCGCGTTGGATCAGCTCGTCCAAGCCCTTGTCGCTGTCGCGCAGCGTGGCCACGCCGATGCTGACCGAGTAGGGCATCTCATCGGGACGGCGCAGCGTGTTCATCTCCGCGATATGGTCGATGATACGCTGCGCGACGCGCGCCGCTTCTTCGGCATCGGCGTTGCTCAGGGTCACCGCGAACTCCTCGCCACCGATGCGCGCGAAGATATCCGGTACGCGCAGGATGTCTTTTACACAGCGGGTGAAGTCGACCAGGATCTCGTCGCCGTAGGGATGGCCATAGAGATCGTTGATCCGCTTGAAGTCATCGATATCAATGTAAAGCAGGCTCAGTGGCGCCTCGTCACGGCGTGCGTCCAGCAAGGCCTGCTCCGACAGCTTGAAGAAGTGCCGCCGGTTGAAGATCTGGCACAACGGATCGACCGATGAGAGGTAACGCAGCCGGAACTCCAACTCCTTCTCGCGACTGATGTCGATCACCACCGCGGTGGCGCCGAGCACATCATCGCGCGCGTCGGTGGCCGCGCAGACATAGACGTTGCCCCAGAAATAGCCGCCGTTCTTCTTGCGAAACTTGCGCGTCAGGCGGTACGAACGCCGTTTCTTCTGAAAAATCTCGTCGAGCAGCGATCGGGATTCCTTCTCCTGGCGACGGTCGGACAGGATATTGCCTATGCACAGATGGGGTACGTCTTGCTCCTCGTATTCATAAAGGGACAGCCATTTGTCGCTGACCGCCACCAGCCTGCCTTGCTTGTCGACCTGGACCACGCCCAGGTGCTCGTTGTACCAGATGTTATCGAGAGACCATGCCGGCTCCATAGGGATACCTCGGATTCAATATAGTAAAAGTAACGGCGTTTTCCTCGCTCCGGGTATCGAAAATTAAGGTAATTATTTTGCGCAAGAATGCAAAAATTATTGACTGAGTGTCAATGGAATGCCGTGAGGTAGGTCGATTCTGTGAACCAAACAGGCCCTTTGGGAAGTAAATGGCATGTCAGGATGGATCGGGCAAGAGCCAGGACCCCGTCACCCCGGCTTTGTCCACCACTTAGGCGCTTAGTCCGGAAATTTCATGAATTCATGTGATGATCGCGCAGGAGAGGGTTTTCACAAGGAATCTTCTGAAGGTGAAGGCGTCCCGTATCAGGGATTACGGGCAACGGAAGAAAATTTCTTGTGGGAACAAGAAACCAGCATGGGCGCGTGTCATTCATGAATTTTCCGGGTTAGATGACATCGTCCTGGAGCAAGAGTTGGACCGGCGGCGGGATCTTTCTTGGCTTCTCGATGATCAGCCACTTGTGGCGCGAGCTTTCGCCCGCGCGCAGGTGGACCGCTGATTTGGGCACGCCGAAGACCTTGGCGAGCAGCTTGATCAAATGGCTGTTGGCCTTGCCGTCCACCGGTGGCGCGGTGATGCGCAGGCGCAGCTCGTCGCCATGGCGCTCACCGAAGGCATCGCGGCTGGCCTTGGGCTGCACATAGAGATGCAGATGCAGGGCTTCGCCATGCCAGGCGACGGGTTCCGGCATGGCTTAGAACGGGCTCGCGGTCAGCATGCGCAGCGGCGGCATGACCAGCATGCGTAGCACCGTCAAGCCGATAATCACCGCCATCGGTGATAGATCCAGCCCGCCGATCGGCGGAATCATGCGCCGCGCCGGCGCCATCAGCGGCTCGACGAGTTGGTCGACCAGGCGCGCGGCTGGATGATAGTTCCCCGGCGCGACCCAGCTCAGGATCGCCTGAATGATGATCGCCCAGATGAAGATGCCGAAGGCCAGATCGATCAACTCGGGAATCGCCCACAGCAGCGCGCCGAGCGGGTTGAAACTCCCGAACGAGATCGACAGCACCAGCAACAGCTCGGCCGCCTTGACCAGCCAGGCGAGCACCAGCGAGGCCAGATCCGCCTTGCCGCCGGATGGGATCACCCGGCGCAACGGATTCAGCAACGGCGAGGTGATGCGCGCGATGAATTGCGACACCGGGTTATGGAAATCGGCGCGTACCCACTGGAACAGAAAACGCAGCAATACCGCTGCCGCGTAGAGTCCAAACAGCGTCTGGATGAGAAAGACCAGGGGGTTGGCCAGGTAGCTGCTACCCATCGGGTTATCCTTTACTTATGCGGTTCTGGAATACAGGAGATGAGGGCGCCAGCGGGTTTTCCAAGGCTCAGGCCGAACCGGCCAACTGATCGGAAAGCTCGATCGATCGGTCGCGCGCCTTGCGCAAGGCCTCGACCACCAGCTCGCGCAGCCCGCCCTGTTCGAAATGGCGCAAGGCCTGCTCGGTGGTGCCGCCAGGCGAGGTCACGCGCTGTCGCAAGACCCCGGGCGGTTCGTCACCGGCGCGGGCCATGCGCGCCGCGCCGAGCGCGGTTTGCAAGGTCAGGCGGGTGGCGGCCTCGCGGGACAAACCGAGTCGCTCGCCGGCATCGATCATCGCCTCCATGAACAGGAAATAATAGGCCGGCCCGCTACCGGAAACCGCCGTGACCGCGTCGAGCAACGACTCTTCCTCCACCCACAACACCTCGCCGACCGCGCCGAGGATGCGTTCGGCCAGGGCGCGGCCGACCGCGTCGACGCCCGGCCCGGCATGCAGCCCGGTCATGCCGGCCCCGACCAGCGCCGGGGTGTTCGGCATGCAGCGCACCAACATCACATCACCTCCGAGCCATTCCTCGATACTGCGCTCGCGGATGCCCGCCGCGATCGAGATCAGCAGCGGCCGGCCGCGTTGCACCGCTGGCGCGATCGCGGCGCAGACCCGGGCCAGTTGTTGCGGCTTTACCGCCAGCACCACCACATCGGCGGCGGTTGCCGCCTCCTTATTGTCGGTGGCGAGGCGCACGCCGAAATCGCGTTGCAGGCGGGCCGCCGTCCCGGCATCGGGTTCGGAAACCAGAATCGCATCGGCTGCGTGTCCGTTTTCGATCAGGCCGCCGATCAAGGCGCGGGCCATATTGCCGCCGCCGATGAAAGCCAGAAGGGGAGGGTTGCTCATACGGTGCTCCAGATCATTAGATCATTGGCCCGGTCCCGGGGAAGGATCCCTCGGGCCGAAGATCGCGGTGCCGATACGCACCAGGGTCGCGCCCTCGGCGATCGCGGCCTCGAGGTCACCGGACATCCCCATCGACAGCGTGTCCAGTGACGGATGGCTCGCGCGGTGCGCCTCGAACAACTCGCGCAACAGATGGAACGGCTGCCGCTGCGCGGCAAAATCGCCGGCCGGCGCGGGGATCGTCATCAGCCCGCGCAGCCGCAGCCGGGGCAGAGCCTCGACCAGCGACAACAGCGGCGCCACGGCCTTTGGTTCCACGCCGCCCTTGCTCGCCTCGCCGCTGGTATTCACCTGGATGCAGACATTCAACGGCGCCAGGCGGTCGCCCCGTTGTCGGTCAAGCCGCCGGGCATGCTTCTCCGATGCCAGGGCATGCACCCAGTCGAAATGGGCCGCGATCGCCTGCGTTTTGTTACCCTGAATACGTCCGATGAAATGCCATGCCACCGGCAGATCGGACAATGCCCGGGCCTTCTCGACTCCTTCCTGCACATAGTTCTCGCCAAATGCCCGCTGCCCCGCCTCCCAGGCCGCGCGGATCGCCTCCAACGGCTTGGTTTTGCTTACCGCGAGCAGCTCGATCCCGGCCGGATCGCGCCCATGCCGTAGCGCATACTCCGCGATCCGCGCGCGCACCTGCTGTAAGTTGTCCGCGATAGCATTCATTCGCGGCATTGTAGCGGGTTTGCGTGGTGGCACAAGGGCAGGGCGTTTGTTCCCCAGGGCAATCGCACTTAAATGCCATTGACCCGACAGGGCGTAGGCCCGATCAAGCGCAGCGGATCGGGCAGCGACGCCATTGCGCGGCACCGCCGCAGCCGGTTCCGCGGTACTTGAACCGGCCTACAGCGGTTTTTTTGCC